>DASYPX010000209.1:0-3461 GCA_036006125.1 Pyrinomonadaceae bacterium
CGTGTCGCGCTCGCGGATGCGCGCCGCTTTGCCGCGCAAGTTACGTAAGTAGTAAAGCTTCGCGCGACGAACATGTCCCTTCTTCACGACGTCAATGTGATCGATGATTGTCGCGTGCAGCGGAAAGATTCTTTCCACCCCCACGCCGAAACTGGTTTTGCGAACAGTGATTGTTTCGCGCGCGCCACCGTGCTTACGCGCGATACAAACGCCTTCGAAGGCCTGCAAACGTTCTTTCGTCTCAGATTCCTTGATGCGCACGTGAACGCGCACAGTATCACCCGGCTGAAAATCAGGGATGTTATTCCGTAATTGCGTCTTCTCGACAGTATCTAAACGATTCATGACTAACTCCATTTTAGATTTTTGATTTTAGATCTGAGATTGAACTCGTGAACAAATCAAAAATCGAAATTCAAAAATCCAAAATCACTTCAAAAGATCCGGCCTGTTCCTCTTCGTCTTCTTTTCCGCGGCTTCGCGTCGCCATTTCGCGATTTCTGCGTGATGGCCGGTTAACAAGACTTCCGGCACCTTCAAGTTTTCAAATTCGGGCGGCCGCGTGTAATGCGGATAATCAAGCAGGCCATCCAGGAACGATTCCGTCGTCGCCGAAGTCTCACTACCCAACGCGCCTGGTATCAACCGAACGACGGCATCAACAACCACGAGAGCGGCCGGCTCGCCGCCTGACAAAACATAATCCCCGATTGAGATTTCGTCGGTGACCAGCGATTCTGTAACCCGCTCGTCAACACCTTCGTACCGGCCGCAAATCAGAACAAGCTGCTCACATTGCGCGAATTCGCTGGCGATTGATTGCGTGAATTGCTTTCCTTGCGGTGAAAGCAAGACGACGCGTTTGCCATTCGGCACATCTTCGCAACGGCGGGCCCCCACAAGCGAGTCAACTGCTGCAAAGATCGGTTCTGGCTTTAGCACCATCCCGTCGCCGCCCCCGAACGGACGATCATCGACGACGTGGTGCTTGTCCGAGGTCCAGGATCGCAGGTCGTGCGTCTGAATACTTATCAAACCCGCTGCCCGAGCCCGGCGAATAATTCCGTACTCAAACGCTTCGCTAAAATAGTCGGGAAAGATCGAAATGATGTCGACGCGAAGCGCTGCCATTGCCGATTGCCAATTTCCAATTGCCGATCTTAAAAACCCAGTTTGACGACTCGCTAATCGGCAATTGGCAATCGGCAATCTACAATTCCAACAGACCCTCCGGAGGATCAATCCGAATCAGTTTCTGCTTTTTGTCGATCTCGATCACAATGTCGCCCGCCATCGGAATCAGCCGATCGCGACCGGTTTCGTCTACGACACTCAGCATCGCAACGCCACCGGTGTCCATGACGCGGTCGACTTTGCCAATCTCTCTGCCGTCCATAGTTTTCACGAGGCATCCGGTCAATTCCCACTCATAAAAAGTGTCGGACGGCACTTCGACGCGATCGCTTTCCGGCACTGCCAGGCGATACCCGACCAGTTCCTTGGCTTCATCGATTGAATCGAAGCCCGCGAATTTCAAAACGAGCCGGTTGCCGTGAAACCATTGCTCTTCAATTTGCAAAGAACGTTTGTCGTCGCTGCTCGAAATTCCGATGAGCGATTTCAGCTTTTCAAACCGTTCGGGAAAATCCGTCAGCAGATCCGCCACAACTTCACCGCGCAGGCCGCGCGTCTTCACAATGTGCGCGACAACGATCAGTCCCTCTTCATCCAGTGGCGCGGCCACTTACTCAACCACGTCGAGAACGTATCGCCGGTGCTGTTTCACCCCGGCGGCATAAACAAGTGAGCGCAGGGCGCGAACGGTCCGGCCTTGTTTGCCGATCACCTTCCCCATGTCCGGCTGCGCCACGCGGACTTCGATGCGGGTGGTTCCTTCGCGATCGATTTCACGAACGTCAACCGAGTCGCCATCATCGACGAGGGCCTTTACGACTAGTTCGATCGTTTCGCGCATCCGTTACTTCTTTTGGAGTGCGCTGACTTGTAAGCGCTTTGAAAGCGGTAACAAGTTACCGCACTCCAAACCTATGCTGCTTCCGTTTCCGAGGGAGCCGCCGCCTGATTCTTCGCCGCCTGCTTAATCAATCGCCGCACAGTATCAGTCGGCTGCGCGCCTTTGCTGATCCAGTATTGCACGCGGTCGGCCTTGAGATTGATCTCAGCCGGCTCGCGTGTTGGATTGTATGTACCCAGATTTTCCAGGTACGCGCCGTCGCGCTTCGACTGCTTCTCTTTCACAACGATGCGATACGCCGGACGTTTCTTGGCGCCCATTCGCATTAATCTGATTGCTAACAAATCGTGTCTCCTTCAAAATATCGGCAGGCGGTAGCCCGCCTCTAAACATTTAGAAACGAAACTACTTCCGTTTCTTCTTCTTTTTCTTCTTCTTCCGCGATGAGCCCGGTAAACCCGCAGGCAAACCGCCCATCATCGGCTCCCCGCCGCCGAAATCAATGTTCGGCATCCCGGTCATGCGACGCATCATCTTGCCTCCGACACCTCCGCCGCCAAACATCCCGGAACTCGAAAGCTGCTGCATCATCCGGCGCATTTCGGTGTACTGCTTGATCAGCGAATTCACCTGTTGCACCGTGGTGCCCGACCCGCGCGCGATGCGGCGCCGGCGGTTCGCGTTCAGGATCATGTGATTGACGCGCTCTTCGCGCGTCATCGAATCAATGATCGCCTCGGTGCGCTTCAGCTCTTTCTCCATCATCTCTGACTGTTCGTCAGTCAGATCCGGCATCCCGACACCACCGAGTAATTGATCCGGGAGCAGCTTCAGGATTTTCGAGAACGAACCGAGCTTCTTTACCTGTCTGAGCTGCCCACGAAAATCGTCCAGCGTGAACTGGTTTTTTTGCAGCTTCTTGAGTTGAGCCTCGGCATCTTCCTGATCGATCTTGTCCTGGACTTGCTCGATCAGTGACAGCACATCGCCCATCCCGAGGATGCGTTGCGCCACCCGATCCGGATAGAACGGCTCAAGCGCGTCGTACTTCTCGCCAACGCCGACGAACTTCACCGGCTGACCGGTAACCTGTTTGATTGATAAGGCCGCGCCGCCACGCGCGTCGCCGTCCATCTTTGTCAGGACCACGCCCGTGATGCCGACGCGCGCGTGAAACTCTTCCGCCGACCGCACGGCGTCCTGTCCCGTCATCGCATCCGCAACAAAAAGAATTTCGACGGGGTGAGTTTGGCTCTTGATGTTGACCAGCTCTTCCATCAACTGATCGTCAATGTGAAGACGCCCAGCAGTGTCAATCAACAATGTGTCGTAGCCAGTGTCGCGCGCATGTTGCAAAGCGCTGCGCGTCAACTCCAACGGGTCATTCGTCTCAGGCTTTTCAAAGATCGATTGGTTTGTCGCTTTCGCGATGACCTTCAACTGTTCGCGCGCCGCGGGCCGGTAAACGTCAGTCGAAAGCAGCAGC
>DASYPX010000210.1:0-8811 GCA_036006125.1 Pyrinomonadaceae bacterium
AAAATCGGAAATGAAGTTCACTCGCTATTCAAAATTCAACGGCCTCGACGTTTACGGGATAAATCTCGGCGACTTGATGGATAGTCTGTCCGATTCGCTGCTCTATTCCGGCTACGACGACGATTACTACTGGACGCGCCAGCACATGCCGCAGGACACGTCGCTCGATGCTTTGCGTCGTGCGTTGTTACAAGCGCTGATGGAGCAACGTCTGCTATCCCAACCTCAGATTCAGCAGATGCTCGACGAGAACGAAGGCAAGTACGAGGGGTCACAACTGCAGGAGCTACTGAATCAGTTGATCGAACGGCTGGTCGAGGAAGGCTATCTGAAACTTCACGAAGAGCAGCCACAACAACAGCGCGAGATGAAGGGTGGCAATGGCCAGGGTCGTTTCGAAGATCCTTTGCCGCGCAACGTTAAGTTTGAAGTGACTGAGAAAGGTCTCGACTTTCTTGGGTACAAAACGCTGCGGAATCTGCTCGGCAGTTTGGGTAAGAGTTCGATGGGGCGTCACGACACTTTGCATCTCGCCACCGGAATCGAAGCTGAAGCCGCCAGCAAGCCTTACGAATTTGGTGACACGATCAATCTCGATGTGAACACGACTTTGCTCTCGGCGATTCAACGCGAAGGTCTTAGTGTGCCGCTCAATCTCGAATATCGGGATCTCCACGTGCATCAATGCGATTATCAATCGTCGTGTGCGACGGTCGTAATGCTCGATTGTTCGCACTCGATGATTCTGTACGGTGAAGATCGATTCACGCCGGCGAAGAAAGTCGCGCTCGCCCTGGCCCACCTGATTCGCACGCAATACGCGGGGGACTCCCTGAAGATCGTCTTGTTCCACGATTCGGCAGAGGAGTTGCCGCTTGCGAAGCTTGCGACCACTCAAGTCGGGCCTTATCACACGAATACGGCGGAGGGTTTGCGTCTCGCGCGACGTATCCTGCAAGCGCAGCGAAAAGACATGAAGCAGATCGTGATGGTGACGGATGGAAAACCGACCGCGTGCTTCATTGAAGGAGCCCCGGTGGGAGCGCCGACATCCTTGTCGGCGGGTCGCCAGCATCTTGCCGGCGGGAATGGTGCGCGTCGTCTCTACAAGAACTCGATGGGTGGCGACCCTTGGGTGATGGAAGCGACGTTTCGCGAAGTGCAGGCTTGCCGCAAAGCCGGGATCATGATCAATACGTTCATGCTTGCCAGCGATTACTATCTCGTCGAGTTTGTGAAAGAAATGACCGCGATGACCAACGGCAAAGCTTACTTCGCGAATCCTTCGAACCTTTCGCAGTTTGTTTTGATTGATTTCCTGCGCCGGAAGAAATCGCGCGTGAAATAGCTTGTTACCTTACCCGTAAATAGTAAGTCTTTAGGTTTCCATCAGGCTCCCGCGTTAGTCGCACTTGATAGTCTCCGCCGACTAGTCTTTCACGCGAAACATCAAAACTGATACGGTTTTCGCCGGCGGCGGTCGTTAGCTCCTGGCTGTAAACAAGCTCGCCGCGGCTCGTCATCAGCTCCGCCAGAAACGTCGCGGACGAAGTCCCATCCAGCATCAACTGCAGGTGGCATTTGTCGCTTAGCGTAGCGAGAGTAACCGTGGGCGCATTTTCCGCGGACACTGCCGAATCCAGGACAATTACATCGAGGGCTGCTTCGTGAGACGGCGCGGGAGGCAGTTCGTCTCGATGCGCGCCTGGTTCGGTTGCGTGCTCAGCGTGATGTGCAACTTCGGGAGTGGGAGTGACCGGCGCGTTCGAATGAAGAAAACGCCGCGGAACCTTGACCATTTGCGGCTCTTTCATCACCAGCCAGACCGTCGCGAACAGCATAATCAGAATCATCGCTGCTAACGCCCACCGCCACACCGGATGTTTGAACGTCAGCGACTTCTCCGCGCGATGCGCTTCGGCGCGCGGCGCGAAGCATTCGTTCAACGACATTGAGACTTCGATCTGATTTCGACGCGCGGCGGTGAATCGAAATGTTTGTATGAAGGCATTGAGATTCTTATCGCGCAGTCTGCGAGTCGCGTAATCGTCGGCGAGCGCAATCTCCTCGAGCCGCGTTCTCTGCTCCAACGAAGAATCGCAAAAAAGTGCGCGCTCGAACGCGCTAAGATCGTTCCCTCGCAATTGCCCGAGAAGAAACCGCCGAATTGCGGCATCTGAGAATTTTGGCTGATGTAAGTTCGTGATCATCTCAATTCTTATCGAGCGGTCTGCGATGCTTCGAGACATCGCTCAATGCAGACCTGCAACTTCGCGCGAATCCGCAACGCGCGCAGCCGCAAGTTGCTGTTACTGATACCGAGTGCCGTGGCGATACGCTTGCGCAAGTTAATCTTTGCGCGTCGATCGGCAGCGTAATATTGCTCGATGACTTCACGCGCGTGCGGCGTAAGCTTCTCAATGCACTTGTCGAGACACAGGTATGTTTGCTCTTTGGCTACGGAATCGTCGGGCGGTGGCGCGAGTTCGGCCAGCCGCGGCCGCTTCAGATACTCATGATGGACGTTATTCATCACGCCCAGAAAGTAGAGTGATTTATCGCCGGTGTAGGTCGCTTCGATGTCCGTCACGCGCCGCGCCACGCGATCGATCGTTTCGTCGGCAAGTTCTTCGGGCACGCAACAGCCTCGTGAGGCGAGGATTGCGATTAGCCGCCAGCGAATCTTCTCGTAAAGTTCGCCGGCGTGCTCCGGATTCGGGTCAAGCCACAACAGCAGCCGATCGAAGTCGGTCTTTTGCAACACCTTCAGTTGCCTCGCTGGTGACATCGCGCTTACGCGCTTTGATGACGAGGACAACCCGAGAGAGTTGCCCTTGCCATCTTCGGCGCCGTGTTCATTGCTTTACGATTTCGGACAGGTTGACGGTTCGCTCTTTTGTTTCGCCTGCGACCTTGATCACAGCTTTGCCCGCCTTTTCGTCAGAGCTGACAATCGTCGCTTCAACTGCCGACCCATTTATGGTGACCTTCACCTTGTCACCGGCTTTGAACGCTACGTTCGCCGCCGGATGATCAGCTTCGGTCGAAAGTGCCGATGCCGGAGTCGCCGCCGGCTGCGCAGTCGGGCTCGGAGCGGGGTTCGTTTCCGTAGAAGTTGGTTCACACGCGCTGATGAACAAAGCCAGCGCCACTACCGCAAAGATTTTCGTCGTCATTGTTCGTCACTCTCCGTTTTCTGAAGTTTCGCGGTCCGACTCAGTCGCATCGGTTCCCGGAATTCAACGGTGAATGGCTTTTAGGATGAAAACGTTACAGGTTGGCGGGAAATTTTTTTTGGAGTACGACAAGCTGCCAGCCTGTCGCTGCACAGACCGAACGGCAAACGGATTCAAGAGCCTGTGGTACAGCTAGCCGTTATTCTTTTGTCCGCTGAAGTCGTAAATCAAAATCAGCCGCAGCGAGCCGTCCTGGACTTCCGAGCGAACATCTTTGATGGCGGCTTTGAGGGTGCCGTTGGCCTGCTTGATTGGAACGGACAACGCGAGCTGTGACACGCGCAAAACTTCGAACGGGTTCACTTGCGCGGCAATGGTCTGACGCACGAAGGCGGTCACCAGCGCGCTGATCAGTGGTGACACATCTTCGAGGTTGACTTCCTCGACATTCAGCGCGCCGTAGACTGTCTGCTTCGATTGATCGAAAGAGAGATCGACGGTCGCCCGCGCCGTCCCCTTGAACTGCACGCATTTGCCGACCAGGCTGTAGCTGCCGGTGAACGCGAGCGGCGCGACGATTTTTCCGCCGGTGAATCGAACGGAAGTTTTCACATCGCCACTTTGTTGATTTAACGCAACGACGTCGTTGCAGCCGGCCTGAAACATCGCCGGTTGCATTGGCGACGTTGACTGTATTTGCCCTAGTTTCAGTTGCGGCGATCCGAGCTGTTGAAATATTGTGCCGAGCAACGCGTCAAAAAATTTTTCGTCAATCGCAACGCTAACGGCTGCTGAAGTTGCGGTGCTAGCGTCCGGCGGACGGAGAGGCGTTCCCGGCAATTTGCCCATCAACGGCCGGCCGCCGACAAAGTAAAGCGTGGCCAGCACGCCGATGAGCAAGCCAGCGACGATTCCGATTAAAAAGCGCTTCATTGTGGGGATGTGGTCGGCGCAGGCGACGTGCCGGGTTCGGCGTGCATGTTCGCAATCATTGCTTTCACGATCGCTGTTATCGCGCCGGTGAGCGCGTCGATCTGTTGACGCACTTTTTCAGGAGGCACTTGCGCGTAACCCGCCGGAATGTCGAATATTGATGTGTCGATACTCGTGTTGATGTCACGCATCTCAGCGACAATGCGCGCGGAGTTCACGCCTTTCACATTGCCGGAACTTTCGGCATCAATTTCAGCGCGCAAAGGCAGGCGAGTCTCTTTGTCGATATAGAAGAACGCTTGCGCCGTTACTTCGCCGGCCTGAGTGTTCGTGTTCTTTGCGGTAGCGTAACTGTATTTCTCAGCGGTGCGGCCATTGATCTGTTCTTCGCCGGCTTTCTGGACGCCGTTCTTGTTCTTCAAACTGTCAACGATCTGTCCCGGCGTCATCAGTTTCTGCAAATCCGTTCCCGTAGATTCTTTGTTCAGTTCCGCGTACTGCTTTTTGCCCGGCGCAATCACATAGTGATGATTGTCATGATCGAGATACACCAGCGGCGTGCCATCCGGCAGTTTGAATTCAACGCGACGATCCGCACCATTGCGCGCCACCTGAACCGACAACGGCGGCACGCCCATCGTCTTGTCTCCGCCTGACGTCTCGATCGTGAACATGAGCGTTGCACTGTATTTGTCCGGTTCAGACGCGTTGAAGCTGGACGTTAAGTCGCTGGTGGAACTGCTCACATTCGCGTTTGTGTTCGCCGGCGCAGCGTTCGCGTTCAGGTTGGTGTTCGAGTTATTTGTGTTGGTCGCGGGCTGACAAGCGAGAAAAACAATTAACAAAAGCGACGCGATTATAAAGATCGAAATGCCATGAGTCTTGATTGAGCGCATAGTTACCTCTGCCAATTCGCGGGGAACTGTGTCTTGAGTTGCTAAACTGGAAGGGGGGTACATGCAGAATACCACGCGCGCAACGGCGTTGGCGAAAAGTTCGACACTTTGAAACAAAAAGTTGACATCTGCGGAAGCGCTGACGTAAAAGCGCTGTGGTTTTCTAAGTTTCGGAATCGGGTATAGCAAATGAAAAAACTATTCGCGCTCTTCGCACTCGTCTCGGTCGTCCTCGCGTGCAATTTGGTAGGCAAAAAGGGCAGCAATAACAACTCATCGTCTTCATCTTCGAGCGGCACCAGCAGCGTTGACGGCGAACCGGTTGAAAGAGCAAACCCAACGGCGGCCCAATCGGCGGCGATTGCCAACGGACATCCTGTAACTTGGGACCAACAGGGGATCACCTGGACATTGCCGGCAAATTGGTCAAAGAACGACGTTCACAACGAGACCCTAAGTTACAGCGGGGGCGGTGCGCATCTGTCGGTAAATATCTCGGTAATGCCGCAGATGGCAGAGTATGTCGATACGTCCATCAAAGCGATGTACGACGCAGCCAAGACTCAACAAAAAATCGGAAAGTATGATGAAGTTAAATGGCTGGAGCTTGACGGAGTCCGTGGCGTCGAATTCCGCGAATCCGTGCAGGAAGAACCGGGCGACATTCGGCGGCTCGAGTGGCAGGCGTATCGAAAGTTTGCCGGCAGCACGCAACTCATCAGCATGATTCTTTCAACCGACTCGGGTGAGTTTGCCAAGCATCAGGACGAGCTTTACGGGATTTTGTATTCGACGAAAGTGACTCACTAAAAGCGCAAAGGGCAAAGGGCAAAGGAGCGTGACTGCTTTTTGCCTTTCGCCCTTTGCCCTTCGCCCTTTGCTCTTAGCTCTTAGCCGCCTCAGTTCTTCTTAATGTAATTCTTGTGCACGACTGCGTCGCCTCTGCCACGGTCGCGAGTCTCGAACGAAACATTCCCGGACGACTCACGCGTCACGACTTGCACGCGTCTTGTCACGTCTTTTTGTTTCTCTTCACCTTTCGAATCGTCAAGCAGTCCGCGAACTTCATCGGTTGAGGGCGGTGCGAACTTCTTATCGCGTTGCAATTCCGCCACGGCTTCAATCGCGCTGGCCTTCAAGAGCTTGGGCCAAAGCTTCTTGAACAGAGCGTTCGAGGCGTACACGTCCGCGCTGTTCACCTTGCCGTTGATCGCGAAGACGTAGCCGATTACGTCTGGCTTGCCTTCGACGATTCCACGCAATGACTGCATGTAATCGTCAGCCGTCTGCTGCACCTGCCGATTCTCGAGCGTCAGTTGAAAGCTCGAGGGTGAATCGTTACGCGTCACAGTCGCCCCCACGTTTGAACTGAGTTTGTCCTGGGCGACTGAAACCTCGCGCCAAACTTCGCTCTGGGACGACTTCAATTTGGCGGCAAGCTTTACCTCGCGACTGGCAACGGTATTCGACGACGACGTGAACTTAGTGACTTCCTCGCTGCCGCGTTGAGTCCATCGGCCATGCTCGACGCAGTAAGCGTCGATGGGAATGACGCCCGAGCGCGGCGGCAAAATCAGATCAACCGCTAGCATGCGATCCTGCTGACCGCCTTTGACGATGTCACCTGATTGCACATAGACCTCTTCGTTGGACAGGTTCTCGATCGACAACTCGTTTACCGACCGCGTCTCGCGGACCACGACCTTCTTTTGAATCAACGCCTCCTCCAGCGTGATGAACGTTTGCCCCTTGATTTTGTCCTTGCCATGCACGAGGAAGACGGACAGATTGCCGTGCGTGAACGGGCCTTCGAGTTGATATTCATCTTTTTGTTCGGGTTTTTGGGGGAGACCACCGCCCAAGGCGGCGGCAATTCCGAGCGGCGCCGCGACTAGGGCGGCCAGCATCAAAAACATTCCAAACACATTCCACTTCATGATTCTTCTCCCTTCAGTGTGAAAACCGCGGACGCACCTCGGCCGCCCGCGTTTCAAAGTTGAACGGGGAGACCTGCAACGGTCTTGCAAATTCTCGGAAGCTTCCGTGAAAGAACGCGCGGAAGCTTTGTGGATTTAGAACGTGAATGGAGAGACTTCTTGCGCGGTTGGATTGGGAAAACGAGTAGTGTCGTTGCCAGTCAGTTTGAGTGCACTGTACGCTTTGAAAATTAGTCGGGATGCACGGTGGGGGCATCTGCATGCGGCACAAAACAGCCGCGGCAGCGCGCTTCGTACATGCCGGCGCCGCCGACCGCGACACGTTCTTCAGATTCAAAAGTGCGCTGCGTGTAGTTGGCGGGTTGGCCGCACTTCATGCAGATGGCGTGCGTCTTCGTAATGTACTCAGCGATCGCCAGCAATTGGGGCATCGGTTCCCACGGCTTGGCCGTGTAATCCGTATCGAGACCCGCGATGATTACGCGGATCCCGCGTTCGGCCAATTCGTTGGCGACACTGATGAGTTCGTTGTCGAAGAACTGAGCTTCGTCGATGCCGACCACTTCGGTATCGGGCTCGACGCGCGCGCGAATTTGCGCGGCGGTGCGCACGTTGGAAGATTCATGCTTCATCTCAGAGTGCGAGACGATGTGATCGTTGGAAAAACGTGCGTCGATCTCCGGCTTAAAGACCTGGACCTTCTGGCGTGCGATCCTGGCGCGGCGCAGACGGCGAATCAATTCCTCGGACTTGCCGGAAAACATCGAGCCGGCAATCACTTCGACCCATCCGGCATGCGCGGCCCGGGAGGTCTCTCGGCCTGCGGGCGTTTCATTTTCCTGTGGTTCAATCGTGCGGATCATTCTTGGGGTTGTGCTCATTAATTGTCTGTGGATTTTCTCTGAGAGTAGTGCAAAACGTCGCGGCAGTCTAAATCAAACCGATCGATTTCCAAAGCGGACTGATCCACAGATTACTCAGATTACACAGATAAGAACTGAAACGGTTAAGTAGCGCGTTCAATTTTCGAAATGGTTCTGTTCAGGGGCGGTCATTTTCCAAACGTGTAATGATCTCACGCCACTATTTATCTGTGTAATCTTCGTAATCTGTGGATTCATTTCCCCAGCCACCGCCGCTCGGCGTTTCGATGCGCACGCGATCGCCGGGCTCCATGTCCCAGCTCCCTTTTGAACTGAGTTGCACGCGCGAGCCATCGCGGCGAATGATGAAGGCGCGACCCTTTTCGCCATCCCCGCCGCCTTGCAATCCGTACGGCGCGCGTCGCCGGCGATCGGAAAGCATCGCCATGCGCGCATGCGCAAGGGTTTCTATTTCGCGAATTGCGCCGTCGCCGCCTTTGCGTTTTCCACGACCGCCCGACTGCGAACGAATACGATAAGCACGCACACGCAGAGGGTACGCGTACTCCAAAGCTTCCGCCGGAGTATTGAGACTGTTGGTCATATGCGTGTGTGTGGCATTCATGCCATCTGCCACCGGCCGCGCGCCCATGCCACCCGCGACTGTTTCATAGTAAGAAAACTCACGACCCGTGCGCGGATCGATTCCGCCGATCGTCAGGTTGTTCATCGTCCCCTGGCTCGCGGCCGGAATGCGATCGGGAATGGCTTTGGCCAGAGCTTTGAAGACGGTATCAACGATGCGCTGCGACGTTTCGACATTACCGCCGGCGACTGACGCAGGCGGACGAGCATTTACGACGGTTCCCGCGGGCGCAAGGACATCGATGGGCTCAATCAATCCCGCGCTCGCGGGAACATCGCCGCCGACTAAACAACGAAAACAATAAGAGACTGCTGAAACGGTAATTGCCTCAACCGCGTTTAGCGCTCCGGCAACTTCGGG
>DASYPX010000211.1:0-13159 GCA_036006125.1 Pyrinomonadaceae bacterium
CGACTTGCTCTCTTGCAAGGCCGAAAGGATTATAGCAAACCATTGTTCAACACGACAGCGCGTTTGTCGTCAGTCCGGGTTTCCTGGATCGCGGATTTACTTAGAAGAAATAGCCCAATCCCACACGCAGATGGTGCAAGGTCGTCGGCGGAAGAGTGGAAACAATGAACCAAGTCATCACCGAATGGGTGATCGCCATCGCAAACAGGTTTGGCACACGTTGATAGACGACCGCCCAGATTAGGCCGCCCACAAAGGTAATGCCGGCAATCCAGATGTTCGGAAGATGGAGCAGTCCAAAGACTGCTGCCACGATCAGTACGCTCTGCCAGCCGCGGCCCACTAAGACCATCGCTCGACGATTTACAAACCCCTGGAGAACGTATTGCTGAGCCAGCGCCCAACCAAAACCGACGGCGAACTGCAGCGCCAGATACCGATTTGGATGCCAGCGCAGAAAGTTGACCGGCATGCCTAACTTCCAACCGACGACCAAACATAGCAAAGCGATCACGACTACGGGCGCCGTCAGCAGGGAAAGTGCTCGCCAAAAATTATCGAATCGAAAGCCAATCTCGCGCAACGACTCGCTTCTGAGGTGGTGCGAAAGAATGACTACAACAATTGCGAGCGCGACTGGAACCGCAATGATTACCTTGCTGTATCCGGCAGCGGTCGCCGCCATCCATTCGGCAATCACGATCGATGAGACGACAGAAGCAATCTCCCAACTCGCCAACGATCGGTCAGTGAACCGCAATTGATTTCTGTCGGTAGTCCCGCCAGGTCGTGTTGTCACGTCTACAGTCACTGTGAAACATCACTCCTGAATCTGATCGGATTGCCGATGATTTGTAACGTGCGCCGGGACGAAGAAGCGCCGCTGTGGAGAATGTAAACCTTCGCCTCATGTTCTCCGGCGGCTAGTTGCGGCGTAGCGAAGACGAATCCGTGCCAATCATCCTCGGCACGATTCGCTTGATGGACATCAGGTCGCGGCTGGTTGGCGCTTCTTTGCTCGACGAATCTGTCATCGATAAAGAGTTGCACCTCTACGCGCCGTCCCGGATTATTGTTGTCAACGGCCCATCCGGAAATCGTCTGCCCGTCGGCGCGATCCAACCAACCGCGCAGCGCGGGATTCGTCGTTGCCAGAAACAATCCGGCAGCAACCGCGGTGACCACTAAAGCCTCGCAGATCGATTTCCCGATTAGCAGTTGTACGAATGTTGTCCGTGAAAGGCGACTCATTGAATCTTGCGGCGCGCGCGCACAAAAAAGGTGACACGCGCGCGTGCCACCTCTTAATCAGCTCGCATGCGGCGCAAGATTATCATAAGGCACGTTTTACCTCGATTCGGTCGCCCGCCTCGAGGATCGGATCCGGAGCTTTGCCTTGATTGATTTGGTGTAAATCGTATGCGCGCGTGTTGAGTAATCCGTCGGCACTACGTTTGGCGATCGTAACTTTCGGGTTTCTTGCGCCACCTGATGTCAGCAACGCCTGAGTCAAGGTCATGCCAGCGCGAAATTCTTTTTCGCCAGGCGAAGCCACGTCTCCGCCAACGTAGATGAATTCTTTCGCCGGCGAGAAGATTTTGACGACGTCCCCCGACATCACCAAAGTGGACATGTCCCTGTTATCTGCCAGCGATAAGGTGGTCTCTTTCCCGTTTCGATTGAGCGTCGCGGTTGTTGCATCCGCGCGTGGCAACGCTTCGGCCAACAATGCGAACAGCGGCATCGCCTCGCGTCGCAGAGCTTTGCGACCGGGATTATCAACAGCGCCACTGATGAGTAACGTGTGACTTGCAAAATCCCGCACGTTGACGCTCACGCGCGGATTTTGCAGAACGCGAATTTCGCTGCTTAGGCGTCGCGCCACTTCGTCTGCCGTCAATCCGGCGACCGGTATAGGAGCCGACAACAAAGGATACTCGAGTTGGCCGTTCTTCATGACTGTGAACAAGGTCGACTCGTGTGTCACCATGTTCGTCAGTCGAATGTCCAGAACATCACCGGCACCGACTCGATAGATTTGGGTTGGCCCCGCAGCATGCGCCGAACGCAGATCGGGCGAGTTGCCAAGGTTGACGTTCAGGCTCGTTGGTTTCAGAAGCCGCAGCGGCTGTGTGCTCTTCTGAACATTCGTCATCGCTGGCGCAGGCCCTGGAGCGACAACGGGTGGCGTTACTTTCGGCACGACGGCCGAATCTCCCCAGGCCAACTTCGACTTATTTGCGCTTTGCGAATCGCTGTCCACCGTGCCGCTCGGAGTTACAGTCCGATCACGCGATGGACTGGTCTGATTCTCTTCAGCGCGCGGAATCGCGCTCGCAATTCGAGGTCGTACTTGATTTTGGGCGGCCGCTGAAACAACGGCTAGAAGGAAAGGTAAGGCGATAGAAAGCTTTTTCATGGCGACACTCAATCCAATGACCTGAAGCCAGATTCGGCGTCGGGCAACGATGACGAATCGGCCGCCCGCATGGTTTACGGACTTCTCAAGGTGGATAAATGTCGAAAACGGGCCGATTTCAGAAAATAAGACTGATTCTTTTTGAGAGACAGAGGCCGTGAATTAAACGCGTGAACGCGGCAGCAGTTCACCTGCGAGTTGAATTCCATCAGTGCCGCTATCGCGAACAGCTTTCGCTACCGCGGTCAAA
Organism: Pyrinomonadaceae bacterium; assembly: GCA_036006125.1. Lineage (GTDB taxonomy): Bacteria > Acidobacteriota > Blastocatellia > Pyrinomonadales > Pyrinomonadaceae > UBA11740. The sequence continues at coordinate 2,670 of DASYPX010000211.1, forward strand.
GAGGCGCCGGGTTCCTGCTCCGCAAGTTTGAGAACCATTGGCAGATTGACACCGGAGACAACCTCAACCGATGCGTCGTCGAGGAACATCGAAGCAACGTCCGTCGGAGCGCCGCCGAACATGTCGGTAATCAGCAGCACTCCCTGGCCCTGTGACACTCGCGCGATGGCGCGCTCCAACTCGTGACGGGCAGCATCGACATCGTCGTGCCAGTCGATCGACGCAGAGGTGATATGGGGAAGGGGCCTGCCGAGAATCATTTCCGCGGCAGCGAGAAACTCACTTCCCAGATGTGCGTGCGAAACAATCACGCCTCCAACTAGAGGCGACGGTGGTTGATTCTTCGAATTGATTACTTTCATCGAGCGCTAAGATTTGCGTTGGCCGACATCGCGATGTACCGCACGGGCGTCGAACCCCGCGCGCCGCAGACGGGACGTGAGTTCATTCGCAATCATCACCGATCGATGGCGGCCCCCGGTACAACCAATTCCAACCGTAAGATACGACTTTCCTTCGCGCCGGTATTGCGGCAAAAGATAGTTGAGCAGGTCGGTGAAACGGTTAACGGTCTCTTCGACTTCCGGTTGTGACTTCAAATAGGTTACGACGCGCTGGTCGTTCCCGGGCAGATCTTTCAACTCCGAGATGAAATACGGGTTCGGCAAATGACGAACATCGAAGAGGAGTTCCATCTCTCGCGGCGGTCCAAACTTGTGCCCGAAGCTGAGGACCTGCACGCGCATTGGGACGTCGCCATCGGATGCCTTAAATCGGTCCAACAGGAGTTTACGAAGTGAATGAACATTATGATCGGACGTGTCAATGACTTCATCAGCGAGCGCGCGCACTCGTTTCATTGCTGCTCGTTCCTTGCGGATCGCGTCAGCCAGCCCTTTGCCGCGTTCAGCGGGATGCGGGCGCCTGGTTTCCCGGAATCGCCGTGCAAGAATTTCGTCAGCGGCCTCGAAGAAAAGAACTGAAACAGTCAATCCGCGTTTGCGCAGACTGCGCAGTTGTTTGGCGAAGTCGTCAAGAAAGCGGCCCTCGCGAAAACTGATGACTAAAGCGGCCCGATCGATTCGGCTACTATCGGCATCCCGAGCTTGAACGAGTCGCGCAAAAGTCGGAAGCAGCGTTAGCGGAATGTTGTCGACGCAAAAGTAGCCGAGGTCTTCAAACGCGTTCGTCGCCGACGTCATGCCGGAACCGCTTAGGCCCGTGATGATCACAATATCAGGGGAACTGCCGTGAGATTGTTTAGCGCTTGTGCGTCTCATTCGCGACCAGAGCGACCAATGTAGTTCGAACTGCGATCCAACTCAAGCACAAAAAAAAGGAGCGAGATCCTCTTGATTCGCTCCTTCTAAGAATTCAATTAAGAGGCCATTACGGCTCGATCAAACCAAAGTTTCCGTCGTGACGCTTATACAGCACTCCGAGACGATTTGTGTCAGAGTCGCGGAAGACGACGAATTGATCGGCTTTATCGGTCAAATCGAGCGCCGCCTCTTCCGCAGTCATCGGTTTCACTGAGTAACGCCGCGCTGGGATGATGCGCACTGGCGGTGGCGTGGCTTCAAGGTGGCCGTCGGGATTCGGCGCGACGGCGGAAGTCTTGCGCGCGTGTTGTTTGCGGTCGATGATTCGTTTCTTGAGTTTGACAGCCTGTTTTTGGATCTTGTCGACCGCCCGCGTCAATGCCATGTACATATCGGCATTCGTGTCAGTAGCGGTCAAGGTATGATCACGCCAGTGCACAATGATTTCGCCGATTTGACGGTTTTTCTCGACTTCGAGAATCACATGCACACGCGGTTCTGTGCCATTGAAAATGTTGTCTAGTTTTGTGAATTGCTCCTCGACATGGCGACGAATTGCTGGGGTTACCTCAACGTGGCGTCCGGTGTATTCAAACGTCATGCTGTTTCGGTCCTCCTGACATCGCACGCTAGAACGGATGGGAGGGTTCCGGCCGTGGAAGCGTCGACGGATTTCTATCAAACAACCGCCCGGCGTTCCCGCGAACCCGGAATGTTCATCTGATCGCGATATTTTGCGACTGTTCTGCGTGAAAGTTTAATTCCATCTTTCACAAGAATTTTTACCACTTGATCGTCGGTAATTGGGTTGTGAGAGTCTTCTTCTTCTATCAATTTTTTGATCTTAAGCTTGATAATTCGGGTTGAAACCTCTTCGCCTTCTTCGTTCAACATGCCTTCGGTGAAGAAGCGGCGCAGTTCAATCACACCTTGAGGCGTGTGCGCGTATTTGCGATTGACCACTCGCGAGACGGTCGACAGGTGCATGCCGATGTCTTCGGCGATGTCTTTCAACATCATCGGCTTGATATGTTGCACGCCGTGATCGAGAAATTCTTTCTGGCGTTGCACGATCGATTCAACCACGCGATAGATTGTCTGCCGGCGATGTTCGATGTTGCGGAGAAGATCGACGGCCGAACGCATTTTTTCTTTGATGAAATCGCGCGTCTCTTTCGTCACGCCTTGGGAAAGCATCTGCTGGTAGCTGGGACTAATGCGCAGGCGGGGACTACCGTCATCGGCAAAATAAATTACGTAATCACCGTTCTCATCGAGCTTTTCAATGTAAATCTCCGGAGAGATGAGAATCGGCTCTTCCGATGAATACCGACGACCCGGATACGGATCGAGCGTGCGAATGAATTGGAGTTCAGCAGCCAACGTCTCGATGTCGACCCCTGTTTGTTTCGCCAAATGTGGCAGTTTGTGCTGCTGCAAGCTCTCGAGATGTTCGCTGATCAAGCGTGTCGCCAAACGCTCGCTCTCGCCGCGATTTTCAAGTTGCACGAGCAGGCATTCGCGCACATCACGGGCGCCACAACCGACGGGCTCGAGCTTCATGACGAGTTGCCGCGCTCGTTCGACAACTTCTTCGGACCAGCCGCTTTGCGCGGCGATCTCTTCATTTGTCGCGTTCAACCGGCCATCCTGGTCGAGATTTCCGATAACCGCTACGGCCGCGTCGCAAACTTCACCTTCGGCGCAGTCCATGTGAAGTTGCCACTCAAGATGGTCGGCCAGTGAAGGTGGCCTGGTGAGAAACTGTTCGAACGTCGGCGCGTCTTCTTTGTATTCGAATTCCTGAGTCTTGTACCCAGGGTCGAGATAGTCTTGAAACTCGCGACCAAAGTCGACTTCTTCAAATGAGTCGCGCGCCGCATCTGCGGTTGCTTCTTCGCCGCCTTCAGCTGCGGCTACTTCACCGTCTCCTTCAGCTTCGTTGCCCCCAGTGAATTCAGTTTCGGTTTCGGCGAACGTAGCTTCAGTTTCACCTGCACCATTCGACGCGGGCGATCCTGGCTCGGGAGCGGAGCCTTCGACTGGTTGCGCGGGCAGATTGTCCAAGTCGCCGCCGCTCGCCATATGATCGAGAATCTTCTCGGCCAGCTCGCGCGCCTCCTCCTGCGTCGCGACCTCTTCGAGCACTGGATTTTCGTTAAGTTGCTGCTGAATCAAATCAGTCAGTTCGAGAGAAGTCATCTGCAACATCTCGATGCGCTGGCGCAACTGAGGCGTCAGTACGAGACGCTGCGAAAGACTGGTGGTTAACCTAACTGACATAGTTGGTGAATTTGCTCACTAACTGCCGGGGGTTGCGTTGCGGGATTCCCGCGTGGAGGGATTATAACTCAATCGCGCAACAAAGGCGCATTAAGTCACATGCGAAATTTTTCACCGAGATAAAGCCTTCGCACTTCAGCATCTTCTGTCAAGTCGCGTGGTGCGCCCGAGCGAAATATTTTTCCGTCGGCCATTATGTAGGCTCGATTCGTGACGCCCAGCGTTTCGCGCACATTGTGATCGGTAACGAGGATTCCAATGCCGCGGTTGCGCAGGTAGAGAATGACATTCTGAATGTCATCGATCGCTTTCGGGTCGATTCCGGCAAAGGGTTCGTCAAGCAGAATGAATTGCGGTTCGGTCGCCAAGGCGCGCGCGATTTCGGTGCGGCGGCGTTCACCGCCGGACAAGGATTCTCCGCGCGTGTTGCGCACTTGCTCGATGCCGAACTCCTGAAGCAATTCTTCAACACGTTTCAATTGTTCGCGGCGACGCAGTCCCATCGTTTCCAGCACAGCGAGCAGATTCTCGGCGACCGTTAGCTTGCGAAATACCGACGGCTCTTGCGGCAGATAACCAACCCCAAGCCGCGCGCGCAGATACATCGGCAGCCGAGTAATGTCTTCATCCGCGAGCCGAATACGCCCGGCTTCGGGCGCTTCCAGGCCGACGATCATGTAAAAGGTCGTCGTCTTACCGGCGCCATTCGCTCCAAGCAACCCGACGACTTCGCCGGGCTCAACGTGCAACGTGACATCGTCGACTACGCGTCGACGACCGTACGACTTTCTCAAACTGAAAGCCGCAAGTGCGCGCGCAGACGGAGCTTCGGCAACCTCGCCGGCAATCCTGGCGGGTGCGGACTTCGTCGGTGGTGCGTCGATAAGCTGTGACAAGTTTTTCCTGCTGCGCTACATGGCCTCAGATTCAGGCTGCAGTTTACTCGCACGTACCGCCGCGACAAACTGTCTCACCAGCACGTGGTCCTTTTTTCCTGGCGAAATCTCGAGGCGGCTGCATGCGTCGACGGCGTACGGCCTCACGGTTGTAATTGCGTCGCCGACATTTTCCGGTGAGAGTCCGCCGGCGAGAAAGACGCGTGGTAATTTCCTGGCTGCTTCACGCGCCATCGTCCAGTCGGACGTTTGACCCGTGCCGCCGCGCAATTTCGGATCGTACGCATCAAACATAAACGCATCAACGGGGTATCGCTCAAAGGTCGCAGGGTCGAACGATTGCCGGCCGTTGATGGCCTTTATCACAAACGGCTTGAATGATCCGCTTTTGAGCTGGGCACAAAATTCGACGGCCTCGTCACCGTGAAGCTGAATTCCGTCTAACTCATTCTCCGTGGCGACGCGAACGACGTGTTTGATCGATTCGTTGACAAACACGCCGACGATTTTCGCCGATTGAGAGCCGCCAGTTCGAATCTTGCCAATGATTTCCCGTGCCGCAGAGGGTGCGATGAATCTCGGACTGCGGTTATAAAAGTTGAATCCGAGCATGTCTGCGCCGGCGTCGATCGCTGCGCGCGCATCGTCGAGATTCGTAATCCCGCAAATCTTTGTGAACACCGTTCGAGACGCTAACGGCTCAGGTGTGCCGATGAAATCACGCACGGCTTGAATCGGATCGGCGGCGCGCATGAAAGCTTCACCTACTAAAAAACCCTGGTATCCAACTCTGCGAAGCCGGTGAACTTCTTCCGGTGTTAGGCCGCTTTCGCTAATGAGAATCGCATCGGGCGGCGCATCGCGCGCGAGGAAGGTTGATGTGTCGGTTGAGACCTCAAATGTGTGCAGGTTCCGATTATTAACGCCAATCAATCGCGCGCCACAATGGAGCGCGCGATCGAGTTCCGGTTTTGTGTGGACCTCGACAAGCGCGTCGAGACCCAATTCGTCTTCCGCAATCGTACGCAGTCGCATAAGCGTCTCGTCGTTAAGCGCAGCGACGATCAGCAGCAGCGCGTCCGCATGCGCGACCGCGGTTTCGTAAACCTGATACTCGTCGAAAATGAAATCCTTGCGCAGGATGGGAAGGGAAGTCGTCAAGCGGATCTTTCGCAAGTCGTGCAACGAGCCGTCGAAGTAATCTTCTTCGGTCAATACGGAGATCGCGGCGGCGCCCCCCGATTCGTACATCGCCGCGACCGTTTCGGGCTCCGCGTGTTCGTTGATTTTCCCCTTGGACGGTGAGCGTCGCTTGAATTCTGCAATAATGTTCGGGCGGCTTCGGTCACTCAGCGCGGTGACCAACCGATGCGGTCCCTTGGCGCGCGCGAGGGCTTCTGTGCGCACACGCTCCATCGGCAAGCGCGCCTTTGCGGCCGCCACGCGTTGTCGCTTAACCTCGATAATCTCTGATAAAAAATCCATTGTCGGCAACACTCACGCTGCGCCCGTAGTAACTCGGATCAACTCGTTCAGTTTCTCGCCTGCTGAACCGCTATCGATGCTTTCTTCTGCGAGTTTCATTCCTTCCTTAAGGTCAGCAGTGATTCCACCGACATGCAATGCTGCCGCCGCATTGACTAATACCAGGAGCCGCGCCGCGTCCCGACGGTTTCCTTTCAACACCTCGCGAATTATCGTCGCATTGGCCTCGGCGTCGCCACCGCTTAACCCATCCAGAGGTTTGCTGTCGACACCAAAATCCTCTGTGGAAACCTCGAATGTGCGAACGGTGCTCTGGAATGTTTCAGCGACGAAGGTTTTTCCAGCAATGGTGATTTCGTCGAGCCCGTCAGCTCCATGCACCACCCACGCGCGCTCAGTTCCGAGCAGCGACAGTGCGCACGCCAGGGGTTCGACTTTCTCGCGATGCGAAACGCCGATGATTTGTCGCGGCGCACCCGCCGGGTTGGTCAACGGTCCCAGGAGATTAAACGTCGTCTGCACGCCGAGTTCGCGCCGAATCGCCGCAACGCGCGCCGTCGCCGCGTGATACATCGGCGCGAACATAAAACAGATTCCTAACTGGTCCAGGCAGGCCTCCGAAATTTCGGGAGGCACCGAGATATTCACGCCCAACGCCGTCAGTACGTCGGCGCTGCCGCACTTGCTGCTTGCCGCGCGATTGCCGTGTTTCGCCACCGGCAAGCCGGCGCCGGCGATGACAAAGGCGGCGGCTGTCGAGACATTGAAAGTCTTGGCGCAACTCGAGCCGGTTCCCGCCGTGTCGATGAATCGCTCGTGACGAGATTTGATACGCACCGCGCGCGCGCGCATGCCTTCAGCAAAGCCGGCAAGTTCCTCGACCGTTTCACCCTTCAACTTGAACGCAATCAGAGCAGCAGCAATTTGGCCGTCTGTCGCGTCACCATTGAGTAGGCTTTCGAGCAGAGCGCCGGCTTCTTTACGCGAAAGATGTTCTTTTCGCATCAGTCGCGGCAGAAAAGTTTGGAGCGAGCTTGTGGTCACAGCTTTAGAAAATTCGCGAGTAGCTTCTTACCTTCGTCCGTCATGATTGATTCCGGATGAAACTGCACGCCTTCGATCTTCATCTTCCGATGACGTAAACCCATGATCGTGCCGTTTGGCGTCCGGGCGGAAACTTCGAGACATTCCGGAACGCTCGCGTTGTCGACCACGAGCGAATGGTAGCGGCCGGCGGTGAAGTTGTCCGCGAGGTCTGCGAAGATTGTCTTACCATCGTGCTGGACAGTTGAGGACTTGCCATGAAACAGATGGGCGGCCCGCACCACGCGCCCACCGAACGCCTGACCAATAACCTGATGACCCAGGCAAACACCGAGAATCGGCACCTTGCCGCCGAATTCTTCAATCACCTGCAAGGACACGCCGGCGTCGTTGGGTGTGCCAGGTCCAGGAGAGATCACAATTCGACCAGGCAACATCTTTTCGATCTCATCGACGGAGACTTCGTTGTTACGCCGCACTTCGATTCGTTCGCCTAACTCGCCAAGGTATTGCACGAGGTTGTAAGTAAACGAATCGTAGTTGTCTATGACCAGTAACATTGTCGATTGCCGATTGTTGATTTCCGATGGCAGATTTCCGACTGGTCTTCTGCTCACTGCTCACTGCTCACTGCTCACTGCGTACTGGACCGTGCTCCTTTTCCGCCTGTCGCAGCATCAACAGAATATTGGTCCGTCCATTCTTTGCCGCCCAGCCTGCGGCGGTGACGCCATCGACGTCGCGAATCTTTGGATCAGCGCCGCGGTTCAACAGATCGCGAACGATGTCATCGTGGCCATACGCAGCTGCCCACATTAACGCAGTGCCACCCAACTTATTCTTCAGATTCGGATTCGCCCCGGCGTCGAGCAACATGCCGAGTATCTTCGCGTTACGGTACAAGGCAGCGCCGTGCACGGCGGTGTCTCCGTCGTTGTCCTGATGGTTCACATCCATGTCCCGTTTTAACAACGCGCGAACAGCTACGTCTTGCTGATGCCAAACCGCGACCATCAGCGCTGTCATTTTGTCTGGTGTCTCCGCCTTCAAATCCAGGTTCGGTTGAGCAAGCAAGAGATCCACGACGTCGGCGTGTTCTTCCTGTAGAGCGAGCAATAGCGCTGTCCAGCCATTTCTCCCTTTGGCGTTAACATCCGCACCATCACGCAGCAGTGTGTCGATCACTTTTGCATTTCCTTGCGCCGCCATCGCCGTCAGCACCGTGTCGTCGTCCTTGTTCTTAACGTTGACGTTCATTCCGGCGCTGATGAAACCGTTGACGGCCATCACGTCGCCGTCGCTGGCGGCTTGGAAGAAGGACTCTTCGTTAAAGTCATAACCACGGAGTTTTAAAAATCGTTTCGCTGCATCAGGCGTAGGCGGGACTCCGGAGTCGCTGCAGGCGCTCGCGACAAAACAAGCCGCCAAGCCGATGCAAAGCGAAATAGATTTGCAGAGCCTTCTATTTTTCACAGGGTGAAACGCTCGCGTGCTTGATCCGCACTGGAACAACAGGTTTCTCGTCTTCACTTTCGGCGCGGTTAATCGCGTCGGCGACTTCCATACCGCGAAGCACGCGACCAAACGCTGCAAACTTACCGTCGAGGTGCGGCCCATCGCCGACCAAAATGAAGAAGTGCGTGGTCGCACTATTCGGTTCATCTCCACGCGCCATGGAAACAATTCCGCGCACGTGCTTCACGTCATTGGGCTCGTCCGGCAGCGTTCTCTGCATGCGGGTCGCGAGTTCGTCGCCCCAGTGTTCGCTGGTCGCAAGATTGCCTCCCTGAATCACGAAACCCTTGACCACGCGACTGAATGTGGTCGTGTCGAGGGCGCCTGACGCGGCAAGGTTCAGAAAGCTTCGTACCGTCTGGGGTGCCTTTTCCGGCAGCATTTCAATAACGATTGCGCCTTGTTCCGTATCGAGTGTCACGCACTGACCGGACATTCGCGCTACTGTCGCAGTATTGAATGCCTCGACATTTGCCGAAGGTGATGGTGAGGCCGACGGTCGCGCATTAGTCTTCTTGAGATTATCGGAACTCGGCGTCGGACTCTGTGCTGATATCGCTGAGGCTGCGAGTACCAATATGGCGATGGTAAGAAAGTGGTTCACACCGACGCGCATCACAAGCCTCTCTCCGCCAGCTCAATCGCGCGAAACAACGCCCGCGCTTTGTTCACGCATTCTTCGTACTCTCGTTCCGGAACAGAATCCGCGACGATGCCGGCGCCTGCCTGCACGGTTGCGATTTCGTCGCGCAAATGAATCGTCCTAATCGCGATGCATGAATCCAGGTTGTCCGCGTAATCAACATAGAGCACGGCGCCCGCATAAATCCCGCGTTTCTCCGGTTCGAGCTCGTCGACCATTTGCATTGCACGAATCTTGGGCGCGCCGGTGACAGTTCCCGCGGGAAAACAGGAGGCCAACGCGTCAAATCGATCGAGATCGTCACGGAGACGTGAACGCAGACTGGTCACAAGGTGCTGAACATGAGAATAGCGTTCGACCTTCATCAGCTCATCGACTTTAACTGTTCCGTAGTCTGACACGCGGCCCAGATCGTTGCGGCCGAGGTCGACAAGCATCGTATGCTCGGCGACTTCCTTTTCATCGTGACGCATTTCCTCGCCGAGCATCCAGTCTTCCGCCTCAGTCGCACCGCGTTGTCGCGTGCCGGCGATTGGCCGGTAATCCAACCGTTGCCCATGACACCGCACAAGCATTTCCGGCGACGAACCGACAATCGCTTCGTTGCCCATCCGTAGAAAGAACATGTACGGCGACGGATTTGTCGCGCGCAGAGCGCGATAGATCGCGAGTGGATCTGCGGCAGTGGGTTTGGTGAACTTCTGCGCGATTACTACCTGGTAACAGTCGCCGGCCGAGATGTGATCCTTGACCGTTTCGACCGCGGCTTCAAACTGCGCACGTGGCCAGCTCGATTGAAAGTGGACGGTTGTTTGACCGAGAGTCGCCTTGTTCGCCGGGGCTTGCGCAAGCTCACTGAGGCGGGCTGCGATCGAATCAGTCTCGTGAACCGCTTGATCATAAAGGTCGCGCAGACGTTTCTGGTCGCCGCCGGCTTCATCGACAAATACGACAGAGGTGATTTCGATTTGCTGTTGCACGCGATCGAATGCCAGCACGGTTCGAAAGAACATCCAGGCGGCATCGCCGCTTTGTGAGGCTTCCGACCCCTCGCGCGCCAACACCGGTTCGAACCAACGCGCGGCGTCGTAACCGAGATAACCGACTGCGCCTCCGCAAAACGGCGCTAGCCCCGGCCGACGTGCGAGCGTCTTTCCGCGAAAGTACGCACGAATAAAGTCGATCGCGTTTTGATCGACTAACTCTTCCCGATCATCCTGCTGGATTGCCGTCCTATTTCCGCGCGCGCGCACAATCATGGACGGACTAGCGCCGATAAACGAATAACGCGCTAGCCGCTCG
>DASYPX010000212.1:0-20601 GCA_036006125.1 Pyrinomonadaceae bacterium
TGTAGTACGGCGCAATCTGTTGGAAGCCCAGAGCGCTATAAAGCCTTATCGCACTTCCCATCTGTTCCGAAAGCGTATCGAGACGCATTTTTTGATAGCCGATGGCGCGGCCTTCTTCGATAATTCGCTCCGCTAATTCCCGGCCGAGACCGCGACCATGAAATTGCGGTCGGAGAAATAGCCGCTTCATTTCACAAACGTCGTCGCTCAGTCTTCGCAACGCGACGCATCCAGCCAACTCGTTATCTTCAAACGCGAGCAGTAGTCGTCCAGTCGGCGGCGCGTAGGCGCCCGGCAACTCAGCCAGCTCGTTTTCGAAATTCTGGAAACAGAGATCGAGATTCAGCCACGCTTCGTATTCGCGAAAGAGTTCGCGAGCTTGGTTGATGTGCGCTGCTGTTTTCGCTCGAATGATGTCCATCGAAAGAACGCAGGCAGGATGCCTGCGCACCGCACGCAAAGATGCGTGCGCTCCATAAAACAAACTCGGCCTGACACCGAAGTATCAGGCCGAGTGAAGTCCAATACAAAATGGATTGATTACGCGGTAAACGAAGAGCCGCAGCCGCAGCTGCCGGTTGCGTTCGGATTCTTGAAGGTGAAACCGGAACCCATCACGTTCGTCACGTAATCGATTTCGACGCCGTTCAGGTATTGCGCGCTGAACATGTCGACGAACAGGCGCACGCCCTTGTCGTCGAGGATGAAATCGCCTTGCCGCGAGTTCTCTTCGATATTCAAGCTATATTGAAATCCCGAGCAGCCGCCCGGCACCACGCGCACGCGCAGTCCCGCGGTTTCCGGCAAACCCTCTTCACTGGACATGAATTTCTTGATTTCGACGGCCGCGGGTTCTGAGACACTCAAATTCACCGACGGTGCGGCCGGCGCGGTGGCGGTGGTCACGGGGGTCGTTGTTGCTGGATTCGCTGACATATTCTAATAAACTCCTGTTTTTAATCCTAAAATGGTGATTTCAATCTGTCGCCGAAATCAGTCTACTGAGATTTTTTCAAAACAACAAGCTCCGGCTTCATCGCTTCGATTGAGACCTGGCGCGCGACTTCCTCAGCAACTTTGCGAAAAGCCCTAGCTTGTGGAGAGTCGGGCTGGCCAACCACGACCGGGACTCCCTTGTCGCCGCCCTCGCGTACTTCAATTCCCATCGGGATTGACCCGAGAAAGGGAACGCCGTATTCGTCCGAGAGTTTTTCCCCGCCACCTTTCCCGAAAATGTCGTACCGGATACCCGTGTCGGGTGCGATGAAGTAACTCATGTTTTCGACCACGCCGAGCACAGGAACAGCGACCGTCTCAAACATCCGCAGTGCGCGGCGCACGTCGATCAACGCAACTTCCTGCGGCGTTGTCACGAGCACAGCACCCTGTACCGGCACGAGTTGAGCAAGACTCAATTGCACGTCACCGGTGCCGGGCGGCATGTCAACGATCAAGTAGTCGAGTTCGCCCCACTTCACATCGGAAAGAAACTGCTTCACCAGGCCGTGCAGAATCGGCCCACGCACGATGAGCGGTTTGTCGCCAGGTTGGAGCACCGCCATCGAGATCAACTTGATGCCGTGCGCTTCAACCGGAACCAGTTTGTTGACGTCAACTTCGGGGCGTTCATTTCCCGCGCCGAGCATGATCGGCACGTTCGGCCCATAGACGTCTGCATCCATTAAACCGACCTTCGCGCCATCCAATGCCAGCGCGACGGCAAGATTGACGGCCACGGTCGATTTACCGACGCCGCCCTTACCGGATGAAACAGCGACGATGTTCTTGACGCCCGGCACGGAGACTTTGTCGCCCAGGCCGCGGCCTTTCGGGACTTCAGCGTCCATAGTTACCTGCACGGACTGCACGCCAGGAATTGCGCCAACTAAATCGCGCGCCGCGCTTTCCATTTCGCTTTTCACCGGACAGGCCGGAGTCGTCAAGACTATTCGAAACGAGACGTTACCGTTATTAATGGCGAGATCTTTTATGAAGCCAAGCGTAACGATGTCCTTGTGCAGATCTGGATCCGTAATCTGCCGCAGCGCATCGAGCACCACATTTTCATTCAACTCAGACATGCGTCGATTATGCCGAAGGCGAGAGGCCGTTGTCGAACACACCTCTTCATTTGTGAGTAAATGTCACGGCACTCTGTAGATCACGAGGTTGTCGTAAACGTGTCCTGTGTCTTCAAAGACTTTTTGAAACTTTTGATCGAAGACGTATTCGTTGAATTCCGGCAGTGACTCGTTGTGGCGGACGCCGTCATCAATCGCGACGTACGCGATATTGTTAGCGCGTAGTAATGGTTTCAGTTGTTCCGGATCGCTCTCCTGAAACATCTGTCGATAGACTGCCTCGCGATCCGGCACGTCATATCCAGCGGTCCAAGCGAAGAGCGTATAGCCGAGGTAAATCTTACGGCCGGTGAACAGAATTGGATGCGTCAGCAGTGTATGCGTGAGAAAAATGTCGGACGGTTGGGTGCTCGACAACAACCACTGGCTGAGCCGATCATTCTTGTACGGTACGGCTAACATCGGATCGTTATGCAACGGAAAAAGATCGATGACGCCTCCGAAAACCGTGGCCATCGCCCAGACGATCGCAAGAATCGGCCCCGCGATCTTCTGCTTTGCAATTTGCCACAGCGCGAACGCCGCATAAACGTTCACGCAGGTCGCCCAAATGTTCAGCAGCTTGTGGTTGTTGAAGACATCTACGCTTAGTTGAAATAGAAATACGATCGCGACAAGACTGGTGACGGCGAGCAGCAGTTTTCGTTGAAATCCAGTTGCGAACACGATAGCGACACCGAGCAGAATCCACTTCACTCCGAACGTCCACCCGAGATACTTCACAATTAACCACAACGAAACGTTTTCAAGCGTATAGCCCGGATTGAATAACGAGTAAGTAATCGTGTTGCCGGATCTCAGCATCAGCACCTGTGGCAACCCAACGGCGGTTGCAGCCACCAGCAAGATTGCTGTCCTGCTCCGCAGCGGCGCAAGCACGAGCAAACAGCCAAACACAGCGAGGCCTGCGATAAATGTCGGACTGTTCCAGTAGGGCAATAAGCCAATCAGAACGCCTGCAAAAATCCATGATGGAAGTCCGGCGAAGGATGTTGTGTTCGAATACGGCTCAAGTTGGTCCTGACCATCAATTTCGGCTGGGTGTTCCGGCGGATTTGCTTCGCGCGCCGGCTCGTCATCAAAAGGCAGAATTGTTTCAGGCGGCCTCACTTTCTTGATCGCAGCGCGACGCTGATATTCGTCGACAGCAAAAATCAACACGATGAAAAACAATCCGATACCGCTGATTAAGTGCCGCTGGTAAGCGAAAACATTCGCCGAAAGAACGCCCCAAGTCTCACCGCGAAATGGATAGCCGGAAGGCAGAAATTCCGTGGCGCCGGTAATCGCGTTCCACGCGCCTCGGATTCCCGACTGCGAACGAAGGAAAGGCAAATACGAAAGCGAACTCGAGAAGAAAAAGAGGGACGCGCCAATTCGCCCCACGACGCGTGACTTGAAAAGAACTTCTCCGAATGTCGCGATCAGAATCATCAGCGCAAGCAGCGATAGGAGGCTGAGCAGGTTGATGCTCCAGACCGGATTCAATCCAAGAAACTCCAGGTTCCCAGTCTGAAACCAAAAGAGGAAGTGATAGCGGATGAACTCGCCGGGAAAAAACGGATGCTGCGGCGGAAAATTCTTACCGAGCGCAAAGCTCTGCGTCAGGGAAATGTTAGCGCCAAAGTCAGTCCACGCCTTGAAGGCGATCTGAAATTGGCCGTCTTTGAAGCCGAGCGTGGCGAACATCAACCAGCACGCGAACACCAAACAGGCTCCGAGCCAAACAAAATCCCAATATTGATGTCCCGGCGGTCTAGCGGAGTAATCATCGCCGTCCTTCCCTGGCCAACGGCGAGAAGCGAGTACAACAACGGCGAACAGCACAAGAAAGACGAGGTTCCCCGCAATCAAAGGCTGGCTGGTTCGATGAAACAGTACTGCGCTGAGAAAAACGATCCAGGTGGACAGTAAAAGCCCAACTAAGAAATCGGCGGCAACGCGATGTTGGATTGAAGTAAGGCGAAAGAACCGACGGCAGATTACATCTCCGAAGTATGTGGCAACGACCAAATAGACGATAGCAAGCATTCAGGATGGATGAGCGCGTCTCTCTCGTCCGGTGGCACCCGGCAAGCGCAGAGTATCGGTTATACTGCGCAGTTCAATCAATGATTTATCTCGACAACAATGCGACCACGCAAGTCGCCCCCGAAGTATTCGAGGCCATGCGTCCGTTTCTCACGACGCACTACGGCAACCCTTCATCGGGCCACGCCCTCGGCCGCGAGTCGCGGGCCGCTATCGAAACTGCTCGCCGGCAAGTCGCCGATTTACTGGGCGCGCGATTGCCGAGCGAAATCGTGTTCACCTCGTGCGGCTCTGAATCGAACAACTGGGCGATTGGTGGCTTTCTCGAGCAGAATCCAAATCGCCGACACATCATCACGACACGCGTCGAGCATGAAGCGGTCCGAAAACTCTGCGAGCATCTTGCCGAGATCGGCTGCGAAGTAACTTGGCTAGGTGTCGACGAACAAGGCCACATCGACCTTGATGATTTGCGAAAGGCACTTCGACGCGACACCGGGATTGTTTCCATTATGCTGGCGAATAATGAAACTGGTGTGCTGTTTCCGATCGAAGAGATTGGAAAGATCGTTCGCGAGCACTCCCACGCGATGTTTCACGTCGATGGCGTGCAGGCCATCGGAAAGATCCGGCTCGATTTGCACAACTGGCCTGTCGATCTCTTTTCGATTTCCGGTCACAAATTTCATGCGCCAAAGGGCGTCGGCGCACTGTATGTGCGCGACGGAATAAAACTGCCGCCGTTCATTATCGGCGGTGGACAAGAGCAAGGACGCCGGTCAGGAACTGAAGCGGTGCCAAACCTTGTCGCACTCGGATCTGCAAGCGCGCTCGCACAAGAATTTAACGTACATGAACACATTCGCTCACTGCGTGATCGCATGGAAAGCAATATCCTGGAATCAATCGGCGAAACAAAGGTTAACGGCACGACGGATTCCGAGAGGCGCCTTCCAAACACCACCAACATGTCATTCGAAGGGGTCCTGGGTCCCGACCTGGTGGCGGTCCTGGACGGCGCAGGAATCTGCGTTTCAACGGGTTCCGCGTGTCATGCAGAGTCGGCTGACGTTTCGCCCGTTCTTGCCGCGATGAAGATTCCCCGCTCGTTCGCGCTCGGCTCAATTCGCTTTTCACTCGGTCGCTACAACACGGAAGAGGACATTGAAGCGCTGCTAAATGTGCTCCCTAAAACAGTTGAGCACCTGCGCCAGAAACCTCGATCCGCGACGGCAATTTGACTCAAAAATTCACTCCAAAATTCGGATAGAAATCGGGCAAAAACGAGGCCTAAAATGCCTTGTGAAATCGAACTCTGAAGAGCGAAAGAGCGTATAATTATCACCATCTTTTCTCGTCCAAAACGAGCTACAAGGGAAGCAAAAGAATGAGCGCCGTTATTCAAGCACCAGCTACCGATCTCCGAACCGAATTAATCACCTGGCGAGAGCGTCTGGAGACCACTGTCAATACTTCAAACGGAGCAGCGCAACTCGGATCGCTGCTCCGTGAAGTGCAGGCGGCAATCGACAGTCTGAGCAAACCTGAGTCATATGGTGTGTGCCAGGTCTGTCACGATTTGATCGGACAGGCGGCAATGACTGCTGATCCGCTGGCACGATTTTGCCTCGGCTGTCTGACGCCACAGCAGCTGGAGGAGCTGGAGCGCGATCTCGATCGCGCCTGGCTCATCCAGGGCGAGTCTCTACCGAAGCAAAACCTCAAGTTCAACGGATGGGAAGTCGCTTATCACTATCAACCCGCCGGGCCAGTGAGTGGTGACTACTGCGATCTGATCGCGACGGAGACTGGCGATTTGTACTTCATGATCGGGGACGTTTCGGGAAAAGGGATCGCCGCGTCGCTGCTGATGAATCGTCTGCACGCGATCTTCCGCAGTTTGATCGGCACGGGTCTGAGCGTCAGCGAATTGGTCGAACGCGCCAATGGTGTGTTTGCCGAAACTACCATACGCCCTTACTACGCGACGCTGGTTTGCGGAAAGGCTGAGCAGAATGGCGACATCGAAGTTTGTAATGCCGGCCATCTGGCGCCGCTTCATCTTCATGATGGCAAGGTCACGCCAATACCTGCGACTGGCTTGCCCCTTGGCATGTTCTGTGGTGAGCGATACGAGTCAACAAGGATTTCGACAAGCAAGGGCGACCGGCTGCTGTTATACACGGATGGTCTTTCAGAGACGCGAAACCGCAACGACGTCGAATATGGAAAGGACCGGCTGCAACTAATTCTTAACCAATTCCACGATTCGCCGACTGGATTGCTCGTCAAACAAGTGCTTGATGACGCGCACCTTTTCGCCGAAGGCAGGCCGGTGACCGACGACCTCACCGTGATGGCAATTGAGATGGTTGGTCACTGACGATTTCACCCCGCCAAGTTGTGCTGACGATCACATTGGAACACTCGTTCCTTGTGATAAGATGTCCCGCTTTTTCGATGAAAGAGCGCCTAAGTTACAATGTGGACAGATGGCTGAAGAACAGAAAACTGAAGAATTAGATCTGCGGAAGCGGGACTCACAGTCAAAAGATGCGCTCGACGCGCGCAATCAGCGAGTGCGTGTGCTCCCCACCGACGATTACGTTGCCGTGTCGCCGTTCACCCCGCTGGCGCAAGCTATCGAAGCCATGAAAAATGATGAAGGGGGCTGCGTTATCGTTTCCGATGATGGCCGTGTCGCCGGAATCTTTACTGAGCGCGATCTGCTCACGAAAATAGTTGGACAACCGGTCGACCTGGATAGTCCGATTTCGAAATGGATGCAGCCGGCGGTTGAGACGCTTTCGACGCACGCAACCATCGGGGATGCAGTGAAGCTGATGAATGACAGAAGCTTTCGAAACATTCCGCTGGTGAAGAACGGCGAACTGGTCGGTTCTATATCAGTCTTCGACATCATCACCTATCTGGCGGAGTGTTATCCTAAAGCGACAATGAATCTACCGCCAGTGGCGCAGGTGATGGACACGGTTGATGGAGGTTGAAGTATTGCCGATTTTCGATTTGCGATTGCCGATTTTCAATTGGCAATCGGCAATGGGCAATTGGCAATCCATTAAGTGAAATTCATCATCGAAAAACTATGAGCGCAGTTTTAGAACCACCTGTCGAAAACTTCGACAAGCAACTCGAGGAACTCGACACAGTCACAATACGTTTCGCCGGCGATTCGGGCGACGGCATGCAGTTGACGGGTACCCAATTCACAAACACGTCCGCAATCGTCGGTAACGACATCTCGACGCTGCCGGATTTCCCGGCGGAGATTCGCGCCCCTGCGGGTAGCCTCCCAGGAGTCAGCGGCTTTCAATTGAACTTCTCGAATCATGACATCAGGACGCCCGGTGATCAGCCGAACGTCCTGGTCGCGATGAATCCCGCGGCTCTGAAAGTTAATTTACCGGACTTGGAAGAAGGCGGGACAATAATCATCAATTCTGATGAGTTCACGAAAGAAAACCTGGAGCGTGCGGCCTATCACTCGAACCCGCTCGAAGACGGTTCGCTCTCCGGTTATCGCGTCCATACGTTACCCATCTCGACCCTCAACATGAATGCGCTGAAGGGCGCCGTCGAGTTGTCGCGCAAAGAGATGGCCCGCTGCAAGAATTTCTTCGCGCTCGGGGTGCTTTATTGGTTGTATGACCGGCCGCTTGAACCGACGTTGAATTGGATCAACGCGAAGTTCAGAAAGAATCCCGAGTTGGCGAAAGCTAACGAAGTCGCGCTGAAGACGGGTTACAACTTCGCAGACACAACGGAAGTATTCACCACTCATTACAAGATCAAAAAGGCTGTCATTGCTCCCGGACGTTATCGAAAGATCACCGGGAACGAAGCCACCGCCATTGGTTTTGTTACCGCCGCCGAACTCGCCGGCAGAACACTCTTTTACGGGTCTTATCCGATTACGCCGGCATCTGACATTCTTCACGAATTGGCGCGGCACAAGAATTTCGGCGTCAAGACATTTCAGGCTGAAGATGAAATCGCGGCCGTCTGTGCGGCGATCGGCGCGAGTTTCGCAGGTCATGTCGGGTTGACGGGAACGTCGGGCCCGGGCGTGGCGCTAAAACAGGAAGCGATCGGCCTGGCGGTAATGACCGAATTGCCGCTCGTCATCGTCAATGTGCAGCGTGGTGGTCCTTCTACAGGTTTGCCGACAAAAACCGAACAAGCCGATCTCTTCCAGGCAGTTTGGGGACGCAACGGCGAATGTCCCGCGATTGTGATTGCGCCCGCGACGCCTGCGGACTGCTTCAACATGGCCATCGAAGCAGTGAGGCTGGCATTCAAATACATGGTGCCGGTGTTTTATCTGTCTGATGGCTATCTCGCTAACGGCGCAGAACCCTGGGCGGTTCCGGCCATCGAGAAACTTCCGCGCATTGAAGTGAAGTTTGCGACTGATCCAAAGAACTTCATGCCTTACGCGCGCGACGAAAAAACTTTAGCGAGACCGTGGGCATTGCCGGGAACGCCCGGACTAGAACATCGCATCGGCGGCATTGAGAAGCAGAACATCACGGGCAATGTTAACTACGATCCTGAGAACCATCACCTAATGGTCAAGCTGCGTCAGGAGAAAGTGGATCGCGCCGTCGCCGATGTTCCGCCACTTGAAGTGTTCGGCGAACAATCAGGCAAGGTTCTCGTGTTGGGTTGGGGATCGACTTACGGCTCGATTACGTCGGCCGTCGAGAAGATGCGCAACGAAGGAAAGTCAGTTTCGGGCGCCCACCTGCGGCACTTGAATCCGTTCCCTGCCAATCTTGGCGAAATCCTGTCGAATTTTGAAACGGTGATTATTCCCGAGATGAATCTGGGTCAACTGTGCACGATGATTCGCGCCAGGTATCTGGTCGGTGCGGTTCCCTTCTCAAAAGTCAAAGGCAGACCATTCCAGATTCGGGAGATTGTGCAGAAGGTTGAAGAGTATTTATAGGAGCAATAATGACCACACAAGGTAACGGTAACGGACATCACGTCGATGCTTCAGTCTCGGCTGAGAGCGAGGGCGGCGCCTCACTTTTTCAAATCGCGCCTCCTCCCGGCGAGTTGAGCAAGAAAGACTTCGTGTCAAATCAGGAAGTGCGTTGGTGTCCGGGATGCGGCGATTACGCCATCCTCAACAATGTGCAGAAGGTCATGCCGGACCTCGGCATTCCGCGCGAAAAGATGGTCTTCGTTTCCGGTATCGGCTGTTCATCGCGTTTTCCGTACTACATGAATACGTATGGCTTCCACGGCATTCACGGCCGCGCGCCGGCGATCGCCACCGGAATTAAGGCTGCGAATCCTGAGTTGAGTGTCTGGGTTATCACTGGCGATGGTGATGCGCTCTCGATCGGCGGCAATCATTTCGTTCATGTCCTGCGCCGCAATCTCGACATCAATTACATTCTTTTCAACAACCGTATTTATGGATTGACCAAAGGTCAGTACAGCCCGACATCGGTATTTGGTCAGCGCACGAAATCAACGCCCATGGGCGTGATTGACTATCCGGTCAATCCGCTCTCACTCGCGATCGCCAGCGAAGCCACGTTTGTGGCGCGTTCGATCGATATCGACGTGAAGCATCTCGGTACAATGGTCGAGTCGGCTGCGAAACACAAAGGCGTTTCGTTCCTCGAGGTCTATCAAAACTGCAATATTTTTAACGATGGTGCGTTCGATTATTTCGCTGAGCGGAGTGTCCGATCAGATAACGTCCTCTATCTCGAACACGGCAAACCGATGATCTTTGGGAAAGATCGAAATCGCGGGATTCGAATGAACGGTGCCCATCCGGAAGTTGTGACGATCGGAGAAAATGGAATCACTGAAGAGGATATTCTGGTGCACGACATCCATTTGCAGGATCCATCGGTGGCGTTTATGCTCGCGCGCATGGAGCAACCGGATTTCCCACAACCGGTCGGAATTTTTCGCGCTGTCGAACGACCAAGTTACGATCAACTTCTGGTCGATCAAATCGATAGCGCGATCGCCAAATCCGGCCCCGGCAGTCTCGATAAGCTGATTAACAGCGGTGACATGTGGACCGTGGAATAAACATTGCCGATTTTTGATTGCCAATTTCCAATTTCGAAGCTGCGAAGTAATCGGCAATCGGCAATCGCAAATTGAAAATCCCCTTATGCTCTGTCCCTCTTGCGGTTACGACAATATTGAAGGCGCTGATCGCTGCGACGATTGTTTGACGCCGCTGTACAACCGTGATGTGCCCCGCGCTGAGATCGCAGAGGGCCTCGCCCGATCGGTCATGGAGGACGATCTGAGCGAACTCGATCAGGAGTTTCTCGGCGTTACCTCAAACACTCCCGCGCTCGAAGTAATTGATCAAATGAAGCGTGCGCATGTCGGTTGTGCGCTTGTGATCGACGACGGAAAGCTGCTGGGAATCTTCACTGAACGTGATGTGCTGAACAAACTTACGGGCAAGCGCGCGCACGACGGCGCGACCGTCGTGAAAGACCTGATGAGTCCAAATCCCGAAACCTTGCGTGAAACGGATTCCGTCGCAACCGCGCTCAACAAGATGTCGCTAGGGCGTTATCGCCATATTCCGGTCGTCAAATCCGACGGCACTTATAGTGTTACGTCAATCAAGCACGTACTCAGATACATCGCGAAAGAAACCTGGTAGCTTTACCCAACTTGCTGTTCCTCAGAAGACTTCCGTCATGAGCTTCCCCCACTTTCTTCTGTGTCTTTGTGAAAAGCTCAGTGTCTCTGTGGTGAGTTTTGTTTAGGTACTTTCACCACAGAGGCACCGAGGACGCACAGAGACACCGAAAAAACCCAAGATAGCACACTATCAATTTCTTGCTTTTTCTTCGCGTGCGCGGTGCTTTGATCTATAATGCGCGCCCAGCAATACAAAGGAGGCTCCCGTGACTAAATTCCCCAGAATCAATCGATCGTTTTTCGTTTTGCTGGCGATTGTCTTAGCGTTTTCTTCGACCGCGTTTGCGCAAAAGGAGAAAAAGAAAAAGAAGGCAGCGCCCACGGGAACGCCGGTGTTGTGGCACGATCCTGGCGATATTTCTGCGCGCGATCTGAAGTACGGGCCGGGCGCGCAGCACCTCGCGCCCGCAGCGCCGTTTACGTTCGTTAAAGAGGACACCGTCGGAGCTTCGCCGAAGTTTCGTGTGAAGGACGCGAACGGCGTAAGTTGGACTGTGAAGCTTGGCCCCGAAGCTCAGTCAGAAACCGTCGCGACACGCCTGGTATGGGCGATGGGTTATTTTGCTGAAGAGGCTTACTACTACGATCGGATTGAGGTTAAGAACCTGCCGCGGCTGTCAAAAGGACAGGAATTCGTGAGTGGCTCGACTGTTCGTGGCGTGCGTTTCGAACCTCGACGCAAGGGCGTCACCCGCGGTGCGATCTGGGATTGGCTGAAGAATCCGTTCCTCGGCACGCGTGAGTTTGACGGCCTGAAGGTTATGATGGTGCTGCTCGCTAACTACGACACGCGCCTTGAAAACAATCGCGTGCTCTATCAGAAGCACCCGGAGACCGGAGAGATGGAGGCGCGGTACGTAGTGACCGACATCGGCGCCACACTGGGCAAGGTCGGCGGACTTGGCGGCAAGCGTATTAAGAATTCTCTATCGGATTATCAGGCGAGCAAGTTTATTTTGTCGGTTGAAAACGGCGTGGTGGAGTTTGATTACAGCACGAGGCCGCAAGGTGCTGGAAAGTTCGCTTCGCTCTTTAATCCCGGTTACGGCAAGAGCCAGGCGAACAAAGAGAAAGCGATGCGGCGTATTCCAGTGCCAAATGCCCGCTGGATCGGAGAAATGCTGGCGCGTTTGTCTGACGAGCAATTGCATGATGCGTTTCGCGCGGCCGGTTACGACGATGCGACACGCGAAGGCTTTGTCAAAACGTTACGCGAACGGATCAAAGCTTTGGCGGCTTTGGGATGATCTGCAAGTGAAGGCATCCTTCGCGCCCTGCAAGTAATCGAAGTATGCGCTCACGTTAGGAAGTAACATGAAACAGCTTAGATCTTATTTCGTCCACGCCGCACTGGTCATTTCCGTCTTTGCTTTTGCGCTCGTTGCGATGCCCGCTCCCGCGCATCATTCGAGTGTCTCGGGCGTGACGATCGATAACTTTGGGAAGATTAACGACAATTATTACCGCGGCTCGCAACCCAATCAGGTGGAGTTTGCGCAATTGAAACGCCTTGGCATCAAAACTGTGATCGACCTGCGTGAAGACTACAAGAAAACCGAAGAGACTTGGGTGCGCGACCTCGGCATGACCTACGTTCGCATCCCGCTGAAAACCCGCGTCGCCGCCACTGAAGAGCAATGGAAATTATTTCTGGGCCTGGTGAACGATCCGGCGAGTCAGCCTGTCTATGTGCACTGCAAAGGCGGCCGCCATCGCACGGGCGCAATGACGGCAATCTATCGCATCACGCACGACAGCTGGACCGCCGATCAGGCGTACCAGGAAATGAAGGACTACGATTTCGAGAATGGGTTCTTCGGCGGACCCGCCGCGCAAAAGAACTTCGTCTATTCGTTCTATCAGACACACCAGACAGTCTCCGCTCAAAAGTAATTTCTCTCACCGGTTGTCTCGTCAATTAGCACGCGACTTTGACGTGCTGGCCTAGTCTAAAATTTGTGAAGGCAAATAAGGTCATTACCGGCTTTGCCTTCACTTTACTTTTCGCAATTTCCTCTCTACCTTGCCTGCGAATCATGGAGACTGCAGACGTAGTCATCATCGGCAGCGGCATTGTTGGATCGAGTGTCGCTTACCACCTGACGCAACAGGGATGCACCAACGTGCTCGTCATCGAACGCGAGGCGCACCAGGGCAAAGGCTCGACGGGCAAGAGCATGGGCGGCGTGCGCGCGCAATTCTCGACGCCCGTCAATATTCGGATGTCGAAGTACTCGATCGACTTCTTTTCGAAGTTCGACGATGTGGTTGGACATCCGGCCGATTATCGCGCGCACGGTTATCTCTTCTGTGCGACCAACGAAAAACACCTCGCCTACCTGAAGGGCAATCGTGAACGCCAAAATGCGCTTGGCGTCACGAATGTCGAGTGGGTTTCGCCGGATGACATCGTAAAGATGGTGCCACAGCTTCGCGTCGACGATGTGCTCGGCGGAACATTTTGCCCAACTGACGGTTTTGTCGATCCACATAGCGTGATGATGGGATTCATGCTCAATGCGAGAGAGAAAGGCGCGCGATTGTGGTTGGAAACTGAAGTAACGGGAATTGAAGTCGATGGCCGATCAATCGCGGGTGTGCAGACGACCCGCGGATTTGTTTCAACCCGCGTAGTTGTCAACGCCGCGGGCGCGTGGGCGGCACGGGTCGCTGCAATGGCCGGAGCCGATTTGCCCGTGGAGCCGCTCCGCCGACAACTCGTTCCCACGGAACCGTTCGATCAATTGCCGCAACGCTTTCCGATGGTGATCGACATGTCGACGGGCTTTCACTTTCGCCGCGAAGGCAAAGGCATCCTGCTGGCCTGGAACGATCCTGAAGAAACGCCAGGCTTCAAGACTGACTTCGATGAGAGCTTTGTTGAAAAGATTCTCACGCGTGCGGCTTCGCGCGTGCCGGTACTCGCCGAGGCGGGAGTTAATCCACGCCGTGCCTGGGCCGGCCTTTATGAAATGACGCCGGACCATCACGCGATCATTGGGCCTGCGTCGAACGTCGAAGGTCTGTACTTCGTAAATGGCTTCAGCGGCCATGGCGTGATGCACTCGCCGGCATCAGGCAAAATCGGCGCCGACCTGATCTTGCACGGGCGCTCCGATCTCGTTGATGCAACACAACTCAGTGTTGACCGATTCGCCACAGGTAGACTGTTGGAAGAGACCGCAGTATTGTAGCCGCAAATTTCTTTTCTAGGAGTAAAGCAATGAAACGCCTCCTTGTCGGTCTCACCGGTGCTGCCACCCTGATTTGTCTTTTGTCTTTAAGTTACCGTGAGGCACAGGGCAAGGTGCGCAGCTCAATGATTGTCTCGACTGAGTGGTTGGCGCAGCACCTGACTGACAAGTCACTGGTGCTCCTTCATGTCGGCGACAAAAAGGAATACGACGCGACGCATATTCCCGGCGCTCAGTTCATGCAGACTTCGGACATCTCGACGCCGCGGGGCACCGGCTTGATTCTCGAATTGCCTGCGGTCGAACAGTTAAAGGCGACATTCGAGAAGTTCGGTGTCACCGAAAACTCGCGCATCATCGTTTATTTCGGGAAGGATTGGGTCACGCCGACTTCGCGCGTCTATTTCACGCTGGATTATCTCGGGCTCGGTGATCGCGCTTCGATTCTTGATGGCGGCATGCCCGCGTGGATCGCCGAAAAGCGACCGGTGACAACTGAGATTAGCACGCCCAAGCCCGGCAACTTCACGCCGCATCCAAACCCGAAACTGGTCGTTGATGCGAACTGGGTGAGCGCGAATGTAAATAAGCCCGGCGTGGCGATTCTTGATGCGCGCGACGCAAAGTTCTACACCGGCGAGTCCGCCGGAAACATGCCGCGCGCCGGCCACATTCCGAGCGCTAAAAGCATTCCATTCGGCAGCGTCGTCGAAGACTCAAACAAGTTCAAGAGTGAAGAGGCGCTCCGGCAAATCTTTGCCACCGCTGGTGTGAAACAGAACGACAGCGTCGCCACTTACTGTCACATCGGACAGCAAGCCAGCCTTCTGTATTTCGTCGCGCGTTATCTTGGCTACGATGCGCACCTCTACGACGGGTCATTTCAAGACTGGAGCAATCGAAAGGACCTGCCGGTTGAGAAGTCAGAGAGTGTCACCACTGACTCAAAGCCGAACCAATAGTTCATTGCCGCGGCTGGTGGTGACCGCGAGCGCGCCGTGAGGAAGCGCGCTCCGGCCATGTCGGGTCACTTCACATATTGCGCGACGGTCTTCTCGAGTTGCTTTGTAGTCTCATCCCGTAACGAATTCGCCCGATCGTTCAGCGATAGCGCCATCTTCTCCAGCTCAGGCTCGATCGTTTCCAGGAATCGCCGGTAGTCATCAGGCGGCAACTTGATGTAAATCGGATAGAAGATCGGGTGGATGATTTCGCACCACCACCACCACCACCAAATCACATATTCCTGACGCAGAGTGACATCGCCGCCGGCTGGTGAGTTCTCACTGTAGTTCGGGGTGTCGCGTGGATCCTTGACCGCATCGGCGTAATCGAAGGCCTCCTGAGCTTCGATTCGCCCGTTGCCATTTGAATCCGCCGAGAACGCCAGCCCGGCACCGAAAGGATCGTGACCCGCCTGGGCGGCAATCCAGTCGCGCGCAAACGGATCCCACTTGCCGTCGGCCGTCACGTATGAATTGTTTGGTTCAGTCGCAGCGGAAGCGACGCTGATGGCGTTCGCCTTTGCTTTCGCGATGATCGGTGCGTTAAAGCCGCCGGCATGGCACTGCTCCATCATCACGATCAGCTTGTTGAACTGCGGCAGCTCACCCAGTTTGTTTGCGAAGTCGTTTGCGTAGTAGCCATCCCAACTCGGATACGTGCACAAGTTCGCAGTCCCCGGGGTCCCGTCATAACCACCGTGATTGTTTGTGTGAATCAAGAGCAGATCATCCTTCTTGATCTTGGTCTTGAGATCATCGATGGCCGCTTCCAACGCTCCCCGGGTCCCATCGCCGGTAAGCACAATCCGGTAATTCGTGCCATCGCCGGGCCAATGCACCTGGACGCCGTCCTGGGTGTTCAGCGTGCCGTCATAACTCAGCGCGTAGATGTCTGCTGCTCGGAAGTGATAGAGATCAATCAAAGTGCGATAGAGGAACTCCATGTCGTTGAGGTGACGTTTGTTCGTCATCCCCGCGTACAGAATCGCGTAGCGTCTGCCCTTGGGCCGAATGATTGGGCAGCGAAATGGCGGCCAAGGATAGTATGGGAAGTACCTCGAGTCGATGTACCTAATCGGCTCATGGAACGCTTGCAGAGTTGCCGGCGGTGCCTTCACCCACGGTGGGAATTGCGCCGGTCGCTCTTCGTAGTGCTCGCCCGTCTTGGCGTCATAGAGGAGGTACCGACAGGGGTGCCCAAAGTTCGCGAGCGGGTCATCATCAGCAAACACGAGGATGGTGGGTTTGCGGGCGCTGATCTTTTGTCGCGGCGGACCGATAGGTTCGTCGGGCTTATAGACGCGCGTGTCCAGGTACAGATTTGTTTTCTCTCTCTTCGAATGCGTCAGCTTATCGAATGCGTGTTGCCGAATGCGCAACAGCAATCGATTGCCGTCCGTTTGCGTGGGTGTTGAGCCCTTCATAGTGTTCTCCTTTCATGATCAGCGATGCGGTTTCCTGCACGGAAAAGCGCCCGCGGAAATTCGGCCATCGCTACCACCGAATCCGTATGACGGTATCCCGATAAAAAGTGGCTGTGTGTCTTGAGCTCTTAACGAGTCGTCGCGAGGACCGCGTCGGGAACAGAGTCAGCTTTGTACGCAACGCGCCAGCGCAACGAAGGATCGGAAGTGAATGGAGGCAAAACTGCCTCAAACGATTCGATTTGTTTGGTGTCCGGATAGAAGAGCAGATAACGGGCCGAATGGCTCCAGTTCGCCATCGGATCGCGATCGACGAATGCCAGAAACGCACGAGAGGTCGCTTCGATGTGTACCTTCGGCAACTGGAGGATCTTCCCTGCCGTGATGGGTTCAGTTGCCACATACACCACTCCACCGTTTCTCTCTTCGCCACTGAGTTGCGCGAGAATCGCGGCGATCGCGTCCTGGAGCGGTAGCATTTCCATGGGTGAAGCCGTGACTAACTAAAACGAGCCGTACGATTTGATTATAAATCCCATCAGCCCGCACGGCGATGTTCCAGGATTATTTGCCGGTTCCAAAACGCGACGGGAGCCGCGGCTAAACCTTCCAGACAGTAAGGGCCATGAAAAAGAACGACCCAGATATCTGGCGAATCCGGAAACTATGCCCCCCGGCTACGAGATTGCAGATGTGTGGCTGGATGATCGAGCCGTTGAACGGCAGCGGTCCAAAGCTCGAAGAGTCGATCACACACTCGACCATCGCCGGCCCTCCAAAACTCTGCAATTCAGCATTGCAGATGTATGTGCCGTCGGTTGGCGCATTGAAGAAACAGTTGACGCGCCCTGTCTTAGTTTCGGCTGAGTCCCAGAACGTGAAGCCATTGGCGCTAAACCAGGCATGGCAATCTGTTACGCACCGCTGCATGTCGGTAAATCCGTCGAAATGATCCGAATCCCAGATGTCCAGGAACATTGCCGTTCCCGTCTTGATGCAGACGCAAAATGTCGCGAGCGGCAACCAAACCGAGAAGTCAGCGAGCTTCGGAACCTCCTTCAGCACGGCCTCCGAACCGGCGCTCGCTTTTAGCGCTTTGTAAATCTTCTCGGCATCGATCGTCGGTCGCGCCGGCGTGACCTTGGGGACGCGGCGTGCATCTGCGGGAACGCGCAACGCCTTCGAGACTTTCAAGAGTCTTAGTTCGAACTTGTCTTTGGGCATGTGTATTTACACCTCCTTACATTTGCGTGGTTGAGGTTTACAACTGGCGGCGCAAAGCCGCCGGAGTCGTCGTGAGAAAGGGCGAGCGTGCCGACGACAGGCGCCGGATTAGTTAGGTCCCGTAATCGAAGGCTGCCGGATTACATCGGCAATCCGTTGTAATTCTTCGCGAACGGCGCCAACGCACTGAACACTTCATCCGCGGAAAGCGTCGCGCCCGTTTTCACATTAAATGAGCTGTAGTCACCCAGTGGCGTCAACATTAGACGGTTGTCGCTGCGCGAGCCGACGAAGTACAGATTGAACGGCAAGACGTGGACGATCATCGGCGCGCCTTGGGCGGATGTGTTCTTTGTGGCCGCGGATATTTGTCTCGCGAGCTTTGGATCGCCGAAGCCAGTGGCCGTCCATTTTCCGTTACTCTGTTCGACCGTAATCGACGCGCGCGCTTGATCTCTGACCATCACGGGAAAGATGGTTCGATTCGCATCCGCGAGCATCCGATTCGCGTCACCACCCGGTTGATAGGACTTGAGCTGCTCTAAACTGACGGAAAAGACCTGGTTCGGAGCACCGAGGGACGCAGCCGCCACTTCATCAGTGGATTCAAATCCCAGTTCTTTGGCGTTGGCCGAAGTAACGAGTCGCCGAAACGTTTCCAAACCGCGCTGGGCTGCTGATTGCGGATCACCAAAACTCGGCGGCGGTGTACTTTGACTGGAGCTTTGCTGTCCGCCGCTTTGACTGCAACCAGCGATAAGCATCAGGACAATCGAACAAAGCGATAAAATTTGTACTGAATAGCGCATGGTGTTCCTCCTTTCAGTTCTTAGTGACGTTGTAGTAATCGTCCCAATGCGTGTACCCAGACCCACTTACATACGAGTCATAGGTTTGAATTCGATTCTCGCCTACGTTGGGCGCCCATGGATCGTTCACGTAAACGTAATTGACGCCGTCAAGCGTGACGTAACCGCGCACGACCATCATGTGACCGCCTCCGCCGCTCCAGTGCCACGAAAAGGCGAACGGTTTCTTTTGGCAGTAGATCTGATCCTTCACCTGCGCCCACGTCAAAGCTGCGTCCGACGTATGGACTGAAGAGAAACCGTACTTGTCGAATTCCGGCCAGCCGCCATTGACACAGGCACCCGGCACAGGATTGTTACAACAATCGGTGCGGCTGAATCGCTTGTTCGCCTCATCGCATTGGCTGACGTTGCCGCCAAGAAAATCCATGCACATTTCACCGCTGGCTGCCCAGCACCACATGCTGGTTTCCTGCGGTCGCAAAGTGACCGGCTGAGTAGCGATCGGTTCGGGTGTGCAACATGCCGCCTGAAGAAACACTGCGGCCAAACAACCCGATAGCAACAGGTATCTCATTCCTGGACTCCTTTCCTGGTAAATACGAAGCGGACTACATCAGCCGATTCATTAGGGTGATTTGCGTGGGTAAGCCGCTTCGTTTTTTTAAGGGCGACGATTGAGCATTTAGCTCAGTGAGTACGCGAAAGTCCCTTTCGAAAGCATTGCACAAACTACTGGCGGCTGGTTCTGAGGGTGACCGTATGCGCGGGCTCGGAGGACCAACCTCTGCGAGGGTGCGCGCACACTATCCCAAGACGCCATAGCTGTCAAGCCTTTTAAACCGGCTAGCTGAAAGATTGGCAAAGCCGTTTCGGCGTTATTCTCTGGCCGTCACGAACGTAATTTTCCGACTGGAATGTTAAGCGCCGCGAAGCTTGAAAGACGCAGATCCTTCGAGACAATTTTCCAGACCGCGGTGTGAATTGCGGGAATGCGTGGCAACTTGCGCCCCTCAACGAAGTGAGACAATATCTCCCACACCGTTTTTATGACCCTCGTTTAGACGCGGGACTTGTCCCGCAATTCCGGCGGACCGCCATCTAAACGACACACGATAAAGGACGCCATGGAACGAAGAACCACGAGTTGGTTTAGTCCCAACCTGCAAATGGAAATGCCGCTGGTCGCGTACGGTTACAGCGGTCAAACACTGCTAATGCTGCCGACCGCCGCGGCCGACTATCTCGAGTACGAACGATTTTATCTGGTGGACTCGATCAAGCCGTTCATCGAAGCCGGCAAGATCCGAGCGTATTCAATCAACAGCGTGAACAAATGGAGCCTTCTCAACAAAGAGATGCCGCCAAAGCTCAAAGCCGAATTGTTGACGCGTTACGACCGTTACATCACGGAAGAAGTTCTGCCGCTGATTCGGAATGAAAACGATGAGAGCGTTTCACGTCCCATGACGACCGGCGCAAGTCTTGGCGCCTATCTCGCCGCGAACGAGTATTTCAAGCATCCGGATCTGTTTCGCGGCACAATCCCGATGAGCGGCAGCTATGACATTCGTTCGTTTTTGGATGGTTACTTCGACGACAACGTTTATTTCAACAACCCCGTCGATTACCTGTCGAATTTGAACGACGATCATTACCTGCCGATTCTGCGGCAAGCCGACTCAATCTACATCATGACGGGACAGGGAGATTACGAAGACCCGGATCGCAGCAAACAACTCTCAGGCATTCTTAAGTCAAAAGGGATTCCCCACACGTTGGACTTGTGGGGGGCCGACGTGAATCACGACTGGCCGTGGTGGCGAAAAATGCTGCCACATGTTTTGGGAAAGATGTTCGGTTAGAAGAATGATGTTGGTTCTGCGAAGACTAGTCCCATTAACACTTCTCGCTTTAGTGCTGACCGGTCAAGGTGTAAGTGGCTATTCTATCTGCTTTGAAGATGGACCTGACACAGATGAATATGCAGTTTATGCGGCATTGTTTGCGGAAAAGGTCGAGGACAAAGAAGGGAAACTAATCGTTCTCGAAAACGC
>DASYPX010000213.1:0-4036 GCA_036006125.1 Pyrinomonadaceae bacterium
CGCGTTTTGGACAAGCCCGAACCGCAATACACCGAAGCCGCGCGCAAGAATCAAGTCACCGGAACGGTGGTGTTGCGGGCTGTCTTTTCATCAAGCGGTTCAGTGATGAACATCTCGACGATTCGCGGACTACCTGATGGATTGACTGAGCGTGCGATTGCGGCGGCAAAGCAAATTCGCTTCGTCCCGGCCCAGAAAGACGGTCACGCCGTCTCGATGTGGATGCAGTTGGAGTACAACTTCAATCTGTACTAAACCAATTTCCAGTAGAAATGTTCAGAGGCGGGACTTGTCCCGCCTCTTTTTTTGGAGTGCGGCGGCTTGACGCCGCTTTCTTGTTTGAATGATTCGCGCGTGTTCGAATAGTAAAGCGCCGTCAAGCCGGCGCACTCCAAATTAGCTACATCGCTGCAATCACTCGCTTAATCCTCTCGACACCCTCTTTCAATCGCTCCAGGGACGTTGCGTAGGAAATTCGAATGAAGCCATCAGCGCCAAATCCGGCGCCATCCGTGACCACGGTTTGTTCCTTTTCCAATAGCTCGTTCGCAAAGTCCGCCGAACTGGTCAGTTTTTCGCCCAAACACCCACGCACATCGGGAAATGCATAAAACGCGCCCTCGGGCGGTGGACAACGCAGTCCGGAAATTTGGTTCAAAGCACTTAGCAACCATTCACGCCGACTCGTGTATTCGCTAAGCATCGTTGCCACGGATTCCTGCGGACCATTGAATGCTTCGGTTGCGGCCGCCTGAGCAATTGAGGTCGTATTGCTGGTCGAATGGCCCTGCACCTTGAGCATTGCGCGCGTCCAATCGGCGTTCGCCAGCGAGTAGCCGACGCGCCAACCGGTCATGGCGTATGTCTTTGAAAACGAGCCGGCGATACATAGGCGTTTACGCAACTCTGGGCGTAACGACGCGGCACTGAAAACTTTGTGCGGGGGATAAACGAAGCGCAAGTAACACTCATCCGAAATCGCATATGCATCATGCTCGGCGATAATCTCCATGATTCGCTCAAATTCCTGCGGCGGAATCACGCGGCCCGAGGGATTCGATGGCGAGTTCAGAATGATCAGTTTAGTCTTTGGCGTGATCGTCCTGCGCACCATCTCTGCCGTCAGCACGAAATCATTCTGTTCGGTTTCGACGAAGACGGATTTGCCACGTGCAAAGGTGACGATTTCCGGAAAAGTTACCCAGTAAGGTTTCGGAATCAGCACTTCGTCGCCTGTGTTGATCAAGCAAACGACTGCGTTGAAGACCGCCTGCTTGCCGCCGGCCGTTCCCATCACTTCGTTTCGTTCGTACCGCGTATTGAACTCGCGTTGATAGAAATCGATGATTGCCTGCTGAAATGTCCGCGTGCCCGCCGTGGGTGTGTACTTCGTCTGTCCTGCCTGCATTGCCGCCGCGGCGGCGTCCTTGATGTTCTGTGGAGTGTCGAAGTCCGGTTCGCCGGCGCCAAGGTCAACCACATCGATGCCTTCGGCGCGCATTGCATCCGCGGCCTGCATGGCCGCGAGCGTGGAAGAGGGTTTCATTTCCGCGACGCGCTCGGAAACGGGAAAGCCTGATGAGAACGTTGGAGCTGACATAGTTCACCCACCGCGGACTTCGGACTTTGGACTTTGGACTTGGAACTTCTCTCGCATGCGTTTTTCCACTAACGGCGGCACGAGCCCCTGAATGCTGCCGCCGAGGTGAAACACTTCTTTCACCAGGCGCGAGCTGACATACGAATAAGCCTCAGCGGGCATCATGAAAACAGTTTCCAATGCCGGCTGAAGCCGGCGATTCATCAAAGCCATCTGTAATTCGTACTCGTAATCTGAAATCGCGCGGATGCCGCGCACAATCGCATGCGCCTCGCGCTCGGCCGCGTATTGCACGAGCAATCCTTCAAAGCTGTCGACGACAACTTTGCAGCCGCCTTGCTCAATGTCTGTCAGGACATCAGCAAGGATTGCCTTGCGTTCTTCGACAGAAAAGAACGGCGTCTTTTCGGGATTGACGAGAATCGCGATGATGATTTCGTCGAACAGCTTGCAACCGCGCTGAATAATATCGAGGTGCCCGTTGGTGACGGGATCAAACGAGCCGGGATAGATGGCGCGGCGCATGGGCGAAGATGGTAAATCGTAAATGGTAAATCGTAAATAGACAAAGACCGCCCGCGTCGCGGCCACCCTCCTGTTCCACCGTTGACACCTTTCAACAGCGATGGTTCAATAGGCGTTGACAAACGTGGTGAGTTAAGGCGACTTGCGGCCACGTAAAATAATCCGCTAAACAGCTCGGCGAGTCTTTCAACCGTTCCGGAAAGTTTTATGAAGGCCCCGCGTTGTTAGCAGCGCGGGGCCTTTACATTGCCAATTTCCGATTGCCGATTTGAAATTGGCGGCGTGCGACGTTTTGAAATTGGCAATCGACAATCGACAACGGCAATTCATTAATGAAAAGCTTCCTTGAGACTCTGAACGAACGCATCGTCGTCTTTGATGGCGCGATGGGCACCAATCTGCACGCGCAGGACCTGACCGTGGAGGATTACGGCGGGCCGCAGTTCGAAGGCTGCCCCGAACACCTGCTCATCAGCAAGCCCGAAGCCGTCGCGAACGTGCACGCCGGTTTCTTCGAAGTTGGCTGCGACGTCGTCGAAACAGACTCATTCGGCGGGGCTTCGATTGTGCTTGCCGAATATCAGATCGCCCATCTCGCCTATGATTTGAACAAGAAGGCTGCCGAACTCGCGAAGCGCATCGCTTCGGATTTCTCGACGAAAGAGAAACCACGTTGGGTCGCCGGCTCGATGGGCCCGACGACGAAACTGCCGACTCTCGGGCACATCTCATTTCTCGATATGAAGGCCTCTTATCGCGAGCAGGCGAAAGGTCTACTCGACGGTGGCGCCGACTTGCTGATTGTCGAAACGTGCCAGGACATTCTGCAGACGAAGTCAGCGCTCGCCGCGATCTTTGAGGAGTTCGAATCTTCAAAGCGTCGCGTGCCGGTGATTGCACAAGTCACCATCGAAGCGTTCGGCACAATGCTGATGGGGACTGAAATCGCTGCCGCCTACACTGCCATCGAACCGTTTCCCATCGACGTCGTTGGCATGAACTGCGCCACCGGTCCGCAGCAAATGGCGGAGAACGTTCGTTACCTTTGTCAGAATTCCAAGTTTCCCGTCTCCGTGATTCCGAATGCGGGTATTCCCGAGAATGTGGGCGGTCACGCGGTCTTCAAGGAAACGCCGGAATCTCTGGCGAAAGAGCTTGCGCACTTCGCGCGTGATCTGGGCGTTAGTATCGTCGGCGGGTGCTGCGGCACGACACCGGCGCACTTAAAAGCGGTCGTCGAAGCGGTCAAAGACGTCACGCCAGTGAGTCGCCGGGTGCCGCGCACGGCCGCGTCGTCATCTATCTTCATTCAACAGCCTTATCGTCAGGACACCTCGTTCTTAATCATCGGCGAGCGCGTCAATGCCAGCGGGTCAAAGAAGATGCGCGACCTGCTGAATGCCGAAGACTGGGACGGACTCGTCTCGCTGGCGCGTGAACAGGAGCGCGAAGGCGCGCACGTCCTCGACGTCAACGTCGATTTCGTGGGCCGTGATGGTGAAAAAGACATGCACGAGCTCGCCTCGCGACTGGTGACGAACGTCAAGATTCCTCTGATGTTCGACTCGACTGAGTGGCAGAAGATGGAAGCTGGACTGCAGCACGCGGGCGGCAAGTCGATTCTGAACTCGACGAACTACGAAGACGGCGAGCCTCGGTTTTTGAAGCTACTGGACCTGGCGAAGAAATACGGCGCCGGTGTCGTTATCGGCACGATCGACGAACAGGGCATGGCGCGCACTGCTGAGGGCAAGTTCAGCATTGCGAAGCGCGCTTACGAGCAGGCGACGCAGTTCGGAATTCCCGCCGACGACATTTTCTTCGACGCTCTGGCGCTGCCTATTTCCACCGGGATCGAAGAGGATCGGCGCAACGCTTTGGAAACGATTGAAGCGATTCGCCGGATTAAGA
>DASYPX010000214.1:0-7353 GCA_036006125.1 Pyrinomonadaceae bacterium
GTCTTTTTTCACGGGCTCGGTCGGCCCCAGGGGCTGGCGTTTGATGTTACTGGTAATCTCTACGTGGCAGCTTCACTGCGCGGCCGTCGTGGAATTGTGATGATTTCACCGGACGCAAAACGGGCAGAACTTCTGGTCGCCGGGATGAACGTCGTCGGACTGGCCTTCGGGCCGGATGGCGACATGATCGTCGCCACTAACGACGCGGTCTATAGATTGAAATTAGGAATCGAAGGGCTTTTGCTTTCGTAAATTCGGCTTTTGACGCCTGGCAGATCGTGATGTTACTTTCGCGGAGTCTTTGCGAAGAGTTCGACCGACCAACGACCTCTAAATGGGCAACCTTGACGGCAGCGTGATCGGCCAATTTCTCCTCTTCATGGTGGCGCTGATTTTCTCGCTGTCGGTGCACGAGTCTGCGCACGCGTGGATGTCGAATTACTTTGGGGACGACCTTGCACGCCTGCAAGGACGTATTAGTTTGAACCCCGCGGCGCACGTCGATCCGATTGGTACGCTTTTGTTTCCGGCGCTGGCGTTTTTTACGCACGCGCCGGTGATTGGCTGGGCCAAGCCGACGCCGGTGAACCCTTTGCGTTGGCGCAACAAACGCGTCGCAAACTTCTGGGTCTCGGTGGCGGGCGTCATTTGCAACTTCATTATCGCCATTGTTGCCGGCGTAATTATTCGGGTGCTTTATTCACTTGGCTTAATTGGCGTTGTGAACGGATCGTTAGCTCCGATTACAACCGATTCAATGATTGCTGTGGGGGCCATCGATTTACTTTGGGGATTTTTCACTTTGAATGTCGCGCTCGGCGTTTTTAACCTGATTCCAATTCCACCGCTCGACGGCAGCAAGGTGTTACAGAGCATCCTCCCGCAAAGCATGGAGTCCGGCTTTGAAGCGCTCGAACGGTTTGGGTTTCTCCTGCTGATCGTCGCGATGTTCACCGGGGTTTTTCGGGTGGTATTTAGCGTGGTGATGCCGCTCGCGGTGACGATCTTGTTCTTGGGTGCGAGTTAAATGAAACGAATCTTTAGCGGCGCACAGCCCACCGGCAACGTTCATCTCGGTAACTACCTCGGTGCTCTGCGCAACTGGGTTGCGCTACAACACGAGTACGAGAGTTTTTTCTGCATCGTTAATCTACACGCAGTCACTGTTCCTCAGGACCCAAAAGTTCTCGCTCAGAAAAGCCGGGAATTAGCCCGCATTTACCTTGCGGTCGGAATCGATCCCGAACTCTCAACGGTTTTCATCCAGTCTGATGTCGGTGAACACGCAGAACTGGCGTGGCTTTTGAACTGCATCACGCGCATGTCTGAACTCGAGCGCATGACCCAATTCAAAGACAAGGCGCGCAAGCAGCAGGAGAATATCGGCGTCGGGTATTTCGACTATCCCGTATTGATGGCCGCGGACATTTTGCTTTATCAGACCGATCTGGTGCCGGTTGGAGAAGATCAGAAGCAGCACCTTGAATTGACCCGCGACATTGCCATTCGCTTCAACCGGGATTACGGCGAAACGTTTCGCGTGCCCGATCCTTTCATTCCAAAGGTCGGAGCGCGCATCATGTCTCTGGCAGATCCGACAAAGAAGATGTCGAAGTCAGACGAAGAGAGCGAAGCCGGCTGCGTGATGTTGCTCGATAGTAATGATGCGGTGCAGCGGAAGTTCAAGCGAGCCGTTACCGACTCTGGGACCGAGATCCGTTTCGATCCAGGGCGGCCGGCCATCAACAATCTTCTGACGATTTATCATCTGCTCACCAACCAGAGCACGGAACAAATCGAGGATCATTTCAGCGGCCGGGGGTACGCGAAGCTGAAGAGCGAACTTGCGGATATCACAATCGAGTTTCTTAAACCGATTCAGGAGCGCGTGAAAGCAATCGATGATGATAAACTGAACGCGATTCTGGAACGCGGCGCAGCACATGCGCACGGTATTGCTCAAGCGACGCTGTGCCAGGCGAAGGCGAAAATGGGTTTAGCCGGCGCGCGAAAATGACGTAGGCAGCAGCACCTGGTTGAAACCAGGTGAGAATAAGAAGACGCATGGAAGAAGCTTTCGCAACTAAAATATCCACTCCGGCCACGGATAAAGACGGCTCAGAGCGAGCCCCATCGATTAGTGTCGCGGGCGCGGCGCCCGCCATCGCTCCGGATCATGAAACCGATCAGCTGAAAGTGACGCTTGGTGAGTTCGAAGGGCCGCTCGATCTTTTGCTCTACCTGATTCGCCAGGACCAAGTAAACATCTATGACATTCCGGTTGCGCGCATCACCGACGAGTACCTGCGTTACCTCAAGCTGATGGAAGAACTCGATCTGGCGGTCGCCGGCGACTTTCTGGTGATGGCGGCACAACTGGTCGAGTTAAAGTCACGCATGCTTCTGCCGCGGGACAGCACGGCCGCAGAAGAGGAGATCGAAGATCCGCGCGCAGAACTTGTCGACCGGTTGCTCGAACACGAAAAATTTAAGGCGGCGGCACAGATGCTCTGGTCACGCGCGACGGTCGAGCAGGCCGTCTTCACCCGCGCCGAAATCGAAACGGACAAGAACAATCCCGAAGTGGCCGTTGGACTTTTTGATTTGCTGACCGTGTTTCAAAAAATTCTCGCGCGTCACAAAGAAGAAGTGCTCATGGAGATCGAGCGCGAGGAAGTCACGATGGCCGAAATGATCGAACGGCTGCGAAATATGATCCGATCAGCCGGCGAGTTGAATCTGGTCAAGTTTTTTGAACGCGCACAGTCGCGGCGTGAACTGGTCGTCGCATTTCTTTCGGTTCTCGAACTCGTGAGGCTGGCGGAGATTTCTCTGATCCAGCGGGAAACCTTTGGCGAGATTACCGCGCGAGCAGTCGCGCCCGCATAGACGATATGGCTGAACACTCACAGACGGCGGCGGAACTCGAGCCGGAAGCTATCGAAGCGTTCGAAGCCGACGATGAAGTACAGGGTACGCGTGAGATTTCCGCGACCGAGTTGAAGGGAATTACCGAATCGCTGATCTTCGTCGCTGACGAGCCGATCGATTCGAAGACGATTGCGAAGGTGTTGCGCGTTGAGCAAGCCGCGATTGACGAGGCGATTCAATCACTCGTCGAGGATTACGGAGAGCGCAGTGGTGGATTGCAACTCCGCGAGATCGCCGGCGGCTGGCAGATTTCCACCCGGCCTGAACATCATGAACACGTGCGAACGTATCTGAA
This sequence comes from Pyrinomonadaceae bacterium, assembly GCA_036006125.1. Lineage (GTDB taxonomy): Bacteria > Acidobacteriota > Blastocatellia > Pyrinomonadales > Pyrinomonadaceae > UBA11740. The sequence goes on from DASYPX010000214.1 coordinate 3,227, forward strand.
GTCCAGGCCCAGCGCGAAATTGTCGCTCGCGTCTTTGGAAACTCTCGCGGTAATCGCCTACAAACAGCCGGTTACTGTGCCCGAAATTCTGGAGATACGCGGCGTCCAATCTCCTTCGGCAATCAAAACTCTCCTGGATAAGAGATTGATCGTCGCCAGGGGGCGCAAGGAAACCGTCGGCCGGCCGATGATGTACGGCACATCAAAGGAGTTTCTGATTCAATTCGGTTTAAAAGATTTGTCCGAGTTGCCGAGCATTGAAGACTTCCAGGACCTTGCCGGCAGCGTCGCAAACGAATGACAACCACTGCTCGATGGAACAACGCCTGCAAAAACTTATTGCCGCCGCAGGCATTGCCTCACGCCGTCACGCCGAAGAACTAATCACCTCGGGCCGAGTGACCGTCAACGGAAAAATAGTTGACGCGCTCGGCGCCAAGGCCGATCCCGAAACGGATCACATCAAAGTTAACGGCCGTTTGATCAATCCGCAGCTAAAGCCGCGTGACAAAGTTTATGTGCTGCTGAACAAGCCGAGGGGATATCTCAGCAGCCTGGCCGATCCGAAAGGCAGACCGCTCGTCACGGATCTGGTTCCGAAGGCGCTGGGCCGGGTGCATCCTGTCGGTCGTTTGGATTTCAACACAGAAGGCTTGCTACTGTTGACGAACGACGGCGACTTTACGAATTACGTTACCTCGGCGCGTAACCGCATACCCAAAGCATACAAGGTGAAAGTTAAAGGAATTCCTTCAGAAAGTGCTATTCAGCGACTGCGCCGCGGTATACGTTTGGATGATGGACATCGCACGGCGCCCGCGGAGATCCGGCACTTGGAAGAAACAAAAACCAATGCCTGGTTCGAAGTGACATTGCACGAAGGTCGCAATCAACAAATTCGACGCATGTTCGATGCCGTCGGCCATTCAGTGTTGAAGCTTTCGCGTGTGCGCATTGGTTCGATTGACGACGCCAGGTTGGAAACAGGTGAATCGCGCTTACTGACTCCGGCCGAAGTAAGAAAGTTGTACCGATCACGAAGCTCAGCCCGCGAACACAAAACAGGTCGCCGCGAACTGCGACTTTCCTCGCGTTAGGTTACAATGCTTGGTTCGATTGACACGGCGACAGGCGACTGAGCCTGTCGTTTGACTGTGAGGGCATGTCAGAACCGGAGCGACAGCGGCCGGCGGATCTGAATAATATGGAATTCGAATTAACCGAAGAACAACAACAGATGAAAATGAGCGTGCGCGAATTCGCCGAGAGCGAGATTGCGCCGCATGTCACCGAGTGGGACGAGACCCAGCATTTTCCGATTGAGCTGAAGCCTAAACTCGCGGAACTCGGACTGCTCGGCGTGCTGTTTCCGGAAGAATACGGCGGCGCGGCGCTGGGCTACGTCGAATATGCGACGGTGATTGAAGAATTGTCGCGGGTCGATGGCTCGGTAGGCATTTCTGTCGCGGCGCACACTTCTCTTTGCTCGAACCATATTTTTCAATACGGAAACGAAGCCCAAAAGAAGAAATACCTGGCGCCGCTCGCCAGTGGCGAACATCTCGGCGCATGGGGACTGACAGAGCCGGGCGCCGGCTCGGATGCCTCGGGCACGCGCACAACGGCGCTGCGAAAAGATGGCGGGTGGGTCATCAACGGCGCGAAGAATTTCATCACCCACGCGATTCACGCCGACACCTGCGTGGCGTTTGCCTCGAGTGATCGCTCGAAGCGAAGCAAAGGAATCACCGGCTTTATTTTCGAGAAAGGGACGAAGGGTTTTTCGCCCTCGAAGAAAGAAAACAAGCTGGGGTTGCGTGCCTCGGAAACAGCGAGTGTGATTTTCGATGATTGTTTTGTTCCTGACGAGAATCGCATCGGCGAAGAGGGCATGGGTTTTGTGAATGCAATGGAGATTCTCGATGGCGGCAGGATCTCGATTGCGGCGCTCGCTGTCGGCATCGCGCAAGGCGCGTACGAATCCGCCGTGCGTTATTCAGGCGAACGTCAACAGTTCGGCAAACCAATTCGCGAATTTCAGGCGATTCAATTCAAGCTGGCTGACATGGCGATGCAAATTGACGCGGCGCGTCTGCTGATGTATCGCGCAGCCTGGCTAAAGGATCAGGGAAAGAAAACGACGAAAGAATCGTCGATGGCAAAGTTGTTCGCGTCCGAGATCAGCGTCAAAGTTTGTGAAGAAGCGATTCAGATTCACGGCGGATATGGCTACACCAAGGATTATCCGGCGGAAAAATACTGGCGCGATTCGAAGCTTTGCACGATCGGCGAAGGCACTTCTGAAATTCAACGGATGATCATTGCGCGGGAAATCCTCAAACAGGCCTAAGTCTTCCGATGAGCACTCTTATTGATCGCATCATCGCCGGTGAAACGACGGCTGTGGCGCGCGCCATTTCGCGCGTCGAAGACGGCGCATCCGATGCTTCGGACTTGATGAAGGAAGTTTTCGCGCGCGCGGGAAAAGCTCTGGTCGTCGGAATCACCGGAGCGCCGGGGGCAGGGAAGTCAACAATCGTCGATAAACTCGCGGCGTTTTATCGCGCGAACGGCGAACGCGTAGGAATTATCGCGGTCGATCCATCGAGCCCATTTTCGGGCGGCGCAATTCTCGGCGACCGTATTCGCATGCAGACCCTTTCGCTAGACAAAGACGTTTTCATTCGATCGATGGCGACCCGCGGAAATCTCGGCGGCCTGGCGCGCGGTACCGTCGATGCCGTGGGTATTCTCGACGCGGCCGGTTACCAGAAGATTCTGGTGGAGACAGTTGGTGTTGGTCAGGATGAGGTCGAGATTGTGAAGACTGCCGACGTTTGCGTCGTCGTGCTGGTTCCGGGCATGGGCGATGACGTGCAGACGATGAAGGCCGGCATCATGGAAATTGGAGATGTGCTGGTACTCAACAAAGCCGATCGCGAAGGGGCCTTGCGCGCCGAAAAAGAGTTGCAGGCGCTCTTGACTCTGGCTGTCCGTGAAGATACGTGGCAGCCGCCAATTGTGAAAACCGTTGCGACTGAGAGCAAGGGAATTGAGGATCTGGCGATAGCGATCAATCAGAGTTCGCAGTTTCAAAAATCTCGGCCCGAATCAAGCAACCGTCGTCGCGCGATTGCGCGTTGGCGAATTCTCGAATTGTTGCGCGAACGGCTGGTCGAGCGCGCGTTGGGCAAGAACGGTTCTGCGGACAAGCTCGATCGATTGGCTGACGAGGTGGCGTCGAAGCGGCGCGATCCGTATTCGGCTGCTGAGGAACTGATGACAGGAGAGGTTAGAGGCTAGAGACTGGAGACTAGAGGAACTCCGAACTCGGAGCTCTGGGCCATGAACTATCGAGTAACGCATAAGTCAGTTTACTAACATCTAGCCTCTGACCTCTGCTTTTATGAAGATTCATCATATTGGAATCGCGACAAGTGAAATCGGCGGCGCGGCTGAAATTTGGGATGATCTTCTCGGATTGCAAGCAGATCACACTGAAGAAGTCGCGGGACAAAAGGTCCGAGTTTGCATGCTGCCCCTTGGTGAGTCGCGTTTGGAGTTGCTCGAACCAATGTCTCCCGATTCGCCAATTTCAAAGTTTCTGGAGAAACGCGGTGGTGGCATCCATCACATCGCGCTCAGCGTCGAAGACATCCGCGCCACGCTGCAGGGTTTGAAGAAGAAAGGCGCGCGCCTCATCGACGAAGAGCCAAGGGCAGGCGCGGGCGGTTGCCTTGTAGCCTTCATTCATCCATCATCAACGGGCGGAGTTTTACTCGAACTTGTCCAGGAGCCGTCGCGTTGACGGTCCCATTTTGGAAAGGAAATTTGTTGTTTTGAACTCAACTACCAAAGCCTGGATTGCCGCCGGCGTCGGCATTGTTTTCTCAGTCGCGCTCATTTTTTGGCAAGTGCGCGCCAGCCATGCGGCCCCCATTAACCTGAACGCTGACGACATGTCTTTAATTGCCGCCGATCAGGCACCGCAAATGCGTATGCGTTTGTCATCAGATGACACTGCGCGTCGCGAATTTGCAAAGAACCTGCGCGACCTGTTTGCCGTCGCTGACGAAGCGCGTGCGAAGGGTTTCGCGAACCGGCCTGAAGTCAAACGACAGCTCGAG
>DASYPX010000215.1:0-16978 GCA_036006125.1 Pyrinomonadaceae bacterium
GATTCAGATTCGTGAGATAAAAGAAGTTGTTCTCTTGCCGAAATGGGAAGTCCACGTCGTTCGTATAAACGCGCGGCTCAGCCCCAAACAGCACCATGATCGATTTAGGCCCGATCGTGTCCGCGACTTTCTTGCGTCGCCCCGCGAGTTCTTCCAAACGCTTTGCATCATCGAAAACTGGCGCCGGCGGCGTAATGCGAATCGCGGCAGGCTCGGGTCCGTTAGCGGCAACCGTCGCGTGCGACATGGGAACCAGCACGACAGTAATAAGCGCAATCGTGATCAAGACTGACAAGGTTCTTCTCTTCATTTCATCCTCTGAGTGGTTCGTTTTGAAGCGAATGTCGGAATGCATGGCGACTGTTACAACTAAGGCGTGCTATTCGGACGCGGTCGGGGACGGTTAGGCGGCCTCACTCCCGGCGGAATCACGCGCGTAGCTCCGTTTGGAAACGTAATCACCGTGGTTCCATCTGCTTTTCGTTCCAAGGTTGTGCCGTTCGGAAACGTCTGCACACGTGGTTCCTGCCGTCGCGGACGCTGTGTATCGGGCGGAGGCCCGTACTGATCGGTCGGAGGCGGTGTCGGATGCCGAAGCAGATCACGATTAAGTGAATCGCTTGGCGGCGTCGGCTTCAGCGGCGCATTTTCCGTCTGCCTAGCGGTGTGCTTCGGGGGTTCAGACTTCGCCGGCGTCGCTGCCGCGGCCTTATTTTCAGGCGTGGCTGTTTGGCCAACCTTCTCGTTGATCAGCGACGGAGTCGCCTGTACAACCGGACTCTCGGTGGGACTGGGTGACGTGGTCACTGCTTGCTGCGATTTGCGGACGCGATAGACCCAGAAGCCAACTGCGCTGCCGGCAATCACGAGCGCCATGAGCGCCGCGGCGATCCATGCACGCGAACTCTTCGCGCTACCAACCGGGCGTACGACCGTTGCTGTTTCGGGCGTAAGTGTGCCGGCACGGACTTTTGTTCCTTGATCCGCTAACAAAGTCCGTGCTTCGCTTGCAACTCCTCTGGTGTGTCCGCCAGCTATTTGAGTTCCAGTGGCAGGAACGACGGTATTCGATTTCGTAGTTGTGCCGGTCGGCGTCAACACGGTCGCTGCCTCGCCAAGCGAACCGGTCGCGGCCGAATTCAAAGCTTCGCGCATCATCTGTGCTGACTCGTATCTGTCATCGCGCTTCTGCGACATCGCAACTTCCAGCACATGCGCGACTGCGGGACTGACTTGCGGAGCGACTTCATCCGCCGGCACCAAAGGATCTGCCATTCCATTGACGACAGCACCGGCACGACTCAGCGCATCAGGCGGCTTCACGTTAGTCAACAGGTGATACAACGTCGCCGCCAAAGAATAGATGTCACTGCGCGCATCTGTTCCCAGGCCCTGCACCTGCTCCAGAGGCGCATAGTTCGGCGTGTAGCCGAAAATACTCGCAGACGTCGTCACGGCAGTTAGTTGTCCCGCCGAACCTTTTGCCAACCCGAAGTCCAGCAAGACAACCTGGCCACGAGAAGTAAGTTTCAAGTTTTGCGGCTTAATGTCCCGGTGAATGATCTGCGGGTCCTGCGTGTGCAGATAATCCAGGGCGTCACAAAGCTGATCCGCCCAGCGCAGAACATCGCTTTGCGGAAACGCACCCTGACGGCGCGTCTGCATCTCGAAGAGGTCCTCGCCCGGGATGTACTGCATCACCAGGAACTGACCTTCGCCTTCAGTAAAATGATCACTGACACGCGGCAGGGCCGGATGATGAAGTCGCGCCAGCAGACGCGCCTCGCGCTCAAACTGCTTCCGCAGTTTTTCATCCGTAAACAGCGTTTCTTTCAGCGCCACGACTGTGTCCAGCCGCAAATCGATTGCTTCGTACACCGCGCCCATTCCGCCCTGGCCCAGCTGGCGCATAATGCGATAACGCCCCTGTAAAACTGTTTCTGGTGACAACATTCGTCTAAACAATTACCAAATTCGGGAGAGTTTATCATTGCCGCATTAAGCAAGGCTAACTTAAGCAGACAATTGCGTAAGCATTTACACGAGCGTCGGGCGCAGTCGGTTCTGTTTTGATGAGCGCCCGATGATTGGTCTTTTGGAGCGGTTAAAGTATGCTACCGGCGCTTGAGCGACCCCATTCCCTTCGATAGAGACAACGACGTTATCGACGTGACGCCCGGCCGGCCTAGACGCCGACGCCGTTGGTGGATTTGGATCCTCGTCGCGCTGATTCTTTTCCTTTTCGTAAGTTCACGCGGACTTTCGATTTACATGTCCGCGCTGTGGTTTGGATCGCTTGGCTACTCGGCAGTTTATTGGTACATCTTTAAGCTCAAGCTCGAGCTGTTCGTCGTTTTCTTCGCTCTCACCGCAGCGATTTTGCGCGGAGGCTTCTGGCTGATTGAACGCGCCTTTGCGTCTTTCAACATCGGCCCGCGCACAATTCTGATCAATCAGCAGCCAGTTAGCATTTCGCCCGGCAGATTTCTAAGACCGATAGCATGGGTCGTCGCGATCATCGCGGGCCTGGTATTCGGATTCGGCATGCGCGAAGAGTGGCGCGACTTCGCTCTGTACTTTCATGCGCCGCAAACGAGTCTTGCGGACCCGATCTTCAACAAGCCGGTTAGTTTTTACTTATTCACACTGCCCATCTATGACTCGATCAGTTCATGGCTGCTCTATTTGGCCGTAATCATTTTGATCGCCGCCGGCGCCTATGCGGCATTGGCTGCGACACAAGAGACGGTGCTCGCCAGTGCGAAAGACAAAAAACCCTGGCGGGTCGGTATCACCGTTGTCTCAATTCCGTTGGCAATCTGCTTGCTCTTGATCGCGTGGCGAACTCTGTTGTCACGCTATCCTTACCTCTGGGAAGACCATCAAATTTTCTCCGGCGTCACGTACATGGAAGCGAACCACCTGCTTCCGGGACTGCGCTGGGTTGCAGTCGCACTGGTGATCGCGGCGATCGTCTGTGTAATTAACGCTTTCAGTTTTCGTCGCAGCCGGATTCTAATGGGTGCGATCGCCTTTCCGGTCGTCGTTTACCTAATTGCGGCAGTCTTCATTCCGGCGTATGTCACGAACTTCATCGTCAAACCGAACGAACTCGGTCGCGAAACTCCGTACATCGAGCAAAACATAGCCTGGACCCGTCGCGCTTTCGGCATCGACAAGATCGAACAAAGAAATTTCGAGGCGGAAACCTCAGTTGAATCCTTAAGCTTGCAAGACAACCGCGCGACTCTGGACAACATTCGGCTGTGGGACTGGCGCGCTTTGCAGGACACACTAAAACAGATGCAGGCAATTCGCATCTACTACGATTTCCCGGACGTCGATGTCGATCGATACCAAACCGGCGGGCAGATTCGACAGATGATGATTGCGGCGCGTGAACTGAACGTCAACAAGCTGCCGGAGACTTCCCGGAATTGGATCAATCAGCGCTTGATTTACACCCACGGTTACGGCGTGACGATGAATACGGCTAATGAATTCACCGCCGAAGGCCGGCCGCGATTCATTTTGTCAAACATGCCCGCCGAATCTTCGGCACCCGACATTCAGGTTAAGCGTCCGCAGATCTACTTTGGACAGGCAACCGGCACCGACGTCTATGTAGACACCAAACAGAAAGAGTTCGATTTTCCGCAAGGCGAATCCGACAATTACACGATCTATGAGGGTTCCGGCGGCATTAGGATCGGAAGCGGTTTGCGCCGTTTGTTGATTGCCTGGGCCGAAGGCGATTTGAGCAAGGTTCCCTTCTCAGACGCAATTACACCGGACAGCCGCTTGCTCATGAATCGTAACATTTACGAGATCGTCAACGGCCTCGCTCCATTCTTGATTTACGATCGCGATCCGTATGTCGTCGCGGGTGCTGACGGAAATCTCTATTGGATTCTCGACGCGTTTACGGAAACGTCGACCTATCCCTACTCGCGCCACCACAAAATCAACGACAACGATGCCAACTACGTGCGCAACAGCGTCAAGGTGGTCATCGATGCTTATAACGGCACGACGAATTTTTACGTTTTCGATCCGGATGATCCCTTGATTGCCGCTTACCGCGCCACCTTCCCGTCGCTGTTCCGCGATGCGAGCCAGATGCCCGCAGATTTGCGCGCGCACGTGCGATATCCCGAAACCCTTTTACGCGTTCAGGGTGATGTGTTCGGACTGTATCACGTGCAAAACCCCCGCGTGTTCTTTCAACAAGAGGACGCGTGGAACTTGGCGCAACAGGTCGTTCTGGACGAGCAAAATCGCAAACAGGTCCAGGCAATCGATCCATATTTTGTGTTGATGCAATTGCCGGGCGAGCAAAAGAAGACGGAATTCGCGCTGATTCTGCCGTTCACTCCCGCGAATCGAAACAACATGATTGGCTGGATGGCCGGACGTTCCGACGGCGAAGATTACGGCAAGCTCCTCGCGTACAATTTCCCCAAGTCACGGCTGATCGATGGACCTTTGCAAATCGAGGCGCGCATCGATCAGAACGCCCAGCTCTCTGCACAGTTCTCGCTGTGGAACCAGCAAGGCTCGAGGGTGGTTCGTGGTCACTTGCTCGTAATTCCCATCGGCAAGTCATTGCTCTACGTTGAACCGGTTTACTTGAAGGCCGAGAGCAGTCCGATGCCGGAACTGCGTCTGGTGGTGCTGGCCACACAGGAGCGCCTCGGCTTTGGCCAGTCTTTCGACGAAGCGATGTCCAATCTGTTCGGGGAAGCGGCGAAGGCGCGAGCAGAACAGAAACCGGCTGAGCAAAAGCCATCGAGTACCGAGGCTGAACCAAAAACATCGCCGACACCATCTGCGCAACTGACGACCCAGCAACTAATAAATCGCGCTGTGCAGGAATTTGACGAGTATCAGAAATTAACTGCGGCTGGGCGGCTGGCTGAGGCGGGAAAGAAACTGGAAGAACACAAACGAACGCTCGAGGAATTGAAACGCGCGGCGGGAAAACCATAGTTACTGCTGTTTCAGCTTCTCCTCAAGTGCGTGACCTTCCTTGATCGCATCGTTGTATTCGGGTTCGTAGCCAGGCGTCGCCTTCTTCTCAAACAGAATCTTTAACTGCTGCCGGGCGTCTTCGTTGCGATGCGCTTCGGCGTAGGCCTCTGCCAGCCGTAGATGCAGCAGTCCATTGTTATCGCCTACCTTCAGGCCTTGCTGCAAATAGTCAATGGCTTTCTGAACGTCGCCGCCAAAAATTCTGGGTGCCTTCAAATAAACCTGGCCTAAAGCCATGTAAGCGCTGCCCGCCTCAAATCCTTTATCAATCTTCAGGACTGCTTCCATCTCACGTTTAATGTCCTCGATATCGGTCAGGCTCGCGAGTGTGCTGATCTGAGCATTACCACCGTAATTCGCCCCGAGCCAAAAGTGTCCCTCCGGACGATTGTCATTTAGCTCCACGGCATTTTTTCCGGCCTCAGTCCCGTCGCGAAAGGCCTTTTCTGTTTCCGTATCGTCGGTGCTGTGTGTACCGAGATAATAATTAGCCCTCGCCAGACGCCACGCGATCTCATAATCCGACGGGTTCGCGGTGAACGCCTGCCGCAGAACAATAAGAGCTTGGCGGACCTTCATCACGTCAGCCCGCTGGGCGTAGAAATCGTCCGCCTGAGTTTTCGGCTCCGCAGTTGATGGGGGCGGCGGTGGTGCCGTAACTGCCTCTCCCGCTGTCTTTCGGCACCCGATTGCGCCAAATATAAGAGTTAGGGCACACAGAGAAAGCGTGCAATTTCGGCGATAATCTGAAAATCTGTGCCTGAGCGGGCCCATATTGTATGGTTGTCGCATACAGATAGTTTTAGTCCTTCCCAAAAGTCAGTCCATCGGGTATATTCAACGCCTCAGCAATCAAAACCGACCGGAGAACCAGTGGCAGCGGCAGCATTCTACGACCTTGAAGGCACTCTCGTCAGTACGAACCTGGTCCATACCCTGGGGTTTTACGCTCGAAACCAGCCCGACCTTTTCCGCAGTCTACGGAAGAGCGCCACGACCCTGTTAAGCGTTCCTTTGTTCGCTGTCAGCGACCAGTATAGCCGAAAAGTCTTCAACGACCTTTTCTTCAAGCGCTACAAAGGCGAATCAGAAGACCGGATGCGGTTCTTTGCTGACGAGTTGTTTGAAAGCGTCTTGAAGCCTGCGGTCTTTCCGGGTGCATTCGAATTGATCGACAAATCGCGCAGCCTGGGATTGCGTCAGGTAGTCGTCACCGGGGCCCTGGAGGTTTCTGTAAAGCCCTTGATGGATTATCTCGGCATCGATGATTGGGTTGCGAACCGTCTGGAGTTTGTGAAAGGCGTCGCCACAGGACGCTTGTTGCCGCCGGTGCTCGCGTCTGCAACCAAAGCTTCATGGATTCGCACGTACGCCGAACGCGAAGGGATCAATCTCAGCGAGTCGTTCGCTTACTCAGACAGCATGAGCGACCTGCCGATGCTTTCGATAGTCGGCCATCCGGCCGCAGTAAATCCGGATCTTCGTTTGCGACAGACAGCTTTGCATCACGATTGGCCGATTTTGAATTTGAAGTAAATGGTGAATGGTAAATGGTAAATGGTTTCCCAAAACACCCACAACGATAAGGACACTCTCATGCGACCACACCATAAGCTAGAAGCTTGGAACAAGGCGCTCGAATTGGTAACTGAAGTTTACCGAATCACGGAAAACTTCCCGAGGGAAGAGCGTTACGGACTGACCTCTCAAATCCGCTGCGCAGCAGTATCCATCCCGGCAAACATAGCAGAAGGTGCCGCGAGGTTCTCCGGTAAGGAATTCGCGCGGTTTTTGTCAAACGCCCAAGGCTCAGCAAGTGAATTGGAGACAGAACTCGTCATCGTGCATCGACTCCGGTACCTCGATGATGCGAGTTTCTTCGGCTTGTCGACTCCGTTGGAGCGAATCGGCCGATTAATCACGGGTTTGTCGAAACATCTCGGCGGCACAATTGTGCGTCAGGCGCGGGCCTGATCACATAGCCTGCGAATCGACCATTTACCATTTACGATTCACTATTCACCAACCATGGCCCTTCAACTAAGAAAAAGCACACACGAATCGATCGTCTACATCGACAATGACAGCGCGCCGCGCATCATGCCGTCGGGTGAAGATTTCATCCTGGAAGATATCCCGGTCGGCACACGCGTGTTGTATCCAAACCCGCCGCTGAAGGGCCTGCCAAATCGCGAAGCGGCGATTCGTTATGCGCTCAATCATCCGTTCGATTGCGATCCGCTTTATGCGCAACTCAAACCGGGCATGAAGGTAACCATTGCCATTGACGATATCAGTTTGCCGCTGCCGCCAATGGCCACGCCCGACATTCGTCAGACAATGCTGGAAGTGGTGCTGGATCTGCTTGCCGCAAATGCAATCGATGACGTGCACATCATCATCGCCAATTCCCTGCACCGAAAAATGACGCCGTGGGAAATGAAACGGATGGTGGGACAGAAGATTTACGACGAATTCTATCCTGACCGGTATTACAACCACGACGCGGAATGGAAAGAAGGCCTCATCAAGATTGGCGAGTCGCGTCACAAAGAACCGCTGGTGCTCAACCGTCGCGCCGCTGAAAGCGACCTGCTGATTTACTGCAACATCAACTTTGTTCCCATGGATGGCGGTCACAAATCAGTCGCTGTCGGTCTGTGCGATTACGAATCTCTGCGCACGCATCACGAGCCGCAAACGATTCGTGATTCGGACAGCTACATGGACCCGGCGCGCTCGGAACTCGCTAACAAGTGCATCCGGTTGGGGAAGATTGTTGATAAGGAGCTGAACGTCTTTCACATCGAAACCGCCATCAACAACCGCATGTACAAAGGGGACATGGACTTTCTGCTGAAAAACGAAGATGACTTCACTGCGTTTGATCGCATGAAATTCGAAGCCATGCGCTACACGATGAGCAAGCTGCCGCGACCGGCACGTCGCAAGCTGCTTCATTCACGTCCAGCGCAGTACGAGATGACCGCTTGTTACGCCGGCAAGACCGAACCAGTTCACGCTAAGATCATCGAAAAGGGCTTTCAGCAATATGCGATTCCGGTCCGTGGACAGTGCGATATTTTGATCACCGGCATTCCGGATATCTCGCCTTACAACGTTTACTCAATTTTGAATCCGCTACTCGTGCAGGTAATGGGGCTGGGCTATCACTTCAATTTTTATCGCAACAAGCCTCTGCTCAGGAAAGGCGGCGTGCTGATCGTTCATCATCCCTGCTACGACGAATTCGATCACAATTTTCATCCGAGTTACATCGAATTCTTCAATAGATTACTGCCCGAATCGCGCGACGCCTTTTACCTCCGCGACAAGTACGAGCGCGAATTCGCTAACAATCCCAGCTATGTCGAGATGTATCGCCGCGGCAATGCGTACCACGGCGCGCATCCGTTTTTCATGTGGTATTGGGGCGAAAACGGCCGTCAGCACGTTGGCAAAGTCATCGCCGCCGGCGCAGAAAATGCGCACGTGCCCGCGATGCTTGGCTGGGAACGCGCCGACAATCTGACCGAAGCGGTTGCGATGGCGCGCAACATCATGGGCAACTCGGCGGAAATTACGATGCTGCATCAACCGATGATCGGCATCGCAGACATGGAATAAGACAGTGAACTTTGGAATTGCTACCGGGATATTGCCGCGCGCAATCGCTTTTTTGAGTACGTTGTTGCTCTCGATCGCGATTCTCAACTTATTGCCGGGTGCCCGCGCGCGCCGGCAGACGCACTTCGCGCGTGCAGCTGCTGATGGAAACGTGCGCAGCATGCGCCTGCTGCAAATGGCCGGTGCCAGAGTCAACAGTGAAGGCAGTTGCTGTGCGCCGCTGCTGCTGGCGGCGGGCGAGGGGCGACTCGATGCAGTTCGTTATCTTCTCGATCAAGGCGCCAATGTGAATGCGCGGGATGAGCGGGGCCGGAGCGCGCTGACTGAAGCAGCGTTCAACGGAAATGCATCCGTAATCAAAGAATTAATTCTTCGCGGCGCAGAGATGAACGTGCCAACCGACGAAGGGACAGCATTGGACATTGCCACAAAGACGAACCATGCAGAGGCCGTCGACCTGTTGAAACACTACGGCGCCAAGAGCGCGAGCGAGGCTCGTTAAGCGAGGCTGATTATGACCGCAAAGCTTTCACCAACTGAGATTTTCCAGGGCCGGCGCGTCTTCATCATCGGTGCCACCGGCTTTGTCGGCAAAGTCACGCTCAGCATGTTGCTGCATCGCTTTCCGAACATCGGCAAAGTCTACGTCACCGTCCGGGCACGTTCGCAGGAAGAATCTGAAACGCGGTTTTGGAATAACGTCATCACCGCGGCGCCGTTCGATCCGGTTCGCGAAAGGTATGGCGATAATTTCGATGAATTTATTCGCGACAAAGTCGCCATCGTTGGTGGTGATGTCGCGGAAGATAATCTCGGCTTCAGCGAAGAAGAAGCCGCGCGCGTCGCGGGCGATATCGATGTTCTGATCAATTCGGCCGGGAATGTCACTTTCAATCCTACGCTCGAAAGCGCGCTACGCACGAACGTTGTCGGAACGCAGAACGTGATCGCGTTTGCAAAGCGCATGAAGCGGCCGGCCCTTGTCCACATCTCGACCTGTTTCGTCGCAGGCAACCGCTCGGGATCGATTTGGGAAGACGACGAAGTGCTCGGTTACTTTCCGCGACGAGCCGAACTTACTGGCGTGCAGTTTTCGGTCGCAGAGGAAATTCGCGACTGCGCGAAGATGTCCGAACGCGCGCGTGAAGAAGCGAAAGACGCCATGATGGCCGCGTACTTTCGTGAGCAGGCACGCAAACGCCTCAACGAAGAGATGCGCGACGGGGACGATCCCGACGCGCTCGGATTGGCGGTCGCGCGTGAACGAAAAGTTTGGGTGCGCAATCGCCTCACTGAGATGGGGATTCAGCGCGCGGACTTTTGGGGCTGGCCCAACATCTACACCTACACAAAGGCGCTCGGCGAACAATTAGTTGCGGCGGAAACTGAAATGGTGCGCAGTATTGTGCGGCCTAGTATTGTCGAATCCGCGAAAGACTATCCCTTCCCCGGCTGGAACGAAGGCTTTACCACGACTGCGCCGATCGTTTTCCTTACTCTCAAAGGCCAGCGCCAACTGCCTGCCAACAAAAAACTGATTCTGGATATCACGCCGGTCGATCAAGTGGCGGCTGTCATGCTCGCCGTCGCGGCTCAGGCATGCGTCGAACAACCAAAGCTCGTTTACCAGGCCGCGACCGGAGACGCGAACCCGGACAACATGGAGCGGATCATCGGATTCTGCGGTCTGTTTCGGCGTCAGGAAGAGCTGAAGAAAGAAGACGGCTTTCGCCTGTTTCGCGAGATTTCAGCCCGTTTTGAGCCCTTTCCGGTTTCGCCTGAGAGGTTCGAAAAGACTTCAGTGCCGCTGATGAACAAGGCGGCCAAGAAAACTTCTGACTTGCTCGACCGCGCAAAACCTCGCTGGGGCGGCGGCCGCTACGAAGGGGTAATCAAACGTATCAAGCAGACAGTCGACACTGTCCAGGAACAAACCCGCGAAGCGACGGAAGCGTTCGAGATGTTTCTTCCCTTCACCGTCGAGAACGCGTACGTGTTTCGCTGCGACAATGTGCGCGCATTGTTCAATCGCATTCGCGAAGACGAGCAACAGCTGCTCACCTGGAATCCTGAACAGTTCGATTGGTACGACTACTGGCTGAACATTCATCTACCCGGACTGAAGAAGTGGGTGTTGCCGACCCTCGAGGAAGATATGCGTACGCAACCGAAGCGCGTTTACACGTATCGCGATCTGGTCGAGCTGTTCGAGACGAGCACCAAACGTCACGAGACACGCGTCGCAATGCGCATCGAACGCGACGGCCGCAAAGAACAATACACGTATGGGGATTTGCGCGAGCTATCGACGCGCGCAGCGGCGTTCTTTGCCAGCCATGGGATCAAGGCAGGCGAGCGCGTAATTCTTTTCAGCCACAACGCGCCCGAATGGGGCATCACTTATTTTGGCGTGTTGAAAGCCGGCGCGACTTGCATTCCGATCGATGCCGAGAGTGCGACCAACGAAGTCGTCAACTTTGCCGGCGCCGGCGACGCGGCAGCGATTGTGATCAGTCAGAAGCTGCTCGATGAGCACGACGATCTCCGGGACAAGCTTTCGGCCGCCGGTTTGAACAATGTTCGCATCTGGACCTTCGACGAAATTTACGAACTGCCTTCACAGGAAGTTGAAGATGAACGCATCGCGCTGTTGCCACAGCGCGTCTCGCCTCAATCTGTCGCATCGCTAATCTTCACTTCAGGGACGACGGGTCGGCCGAAAGGCGTGATGCTCTCGCATCGCAATCTGACGAGCATGGTTTCAATGTTGTCGTCGGTCTTTGACATGGACACGAGCGACGGCGTGCTGTCAGTGCTGCCGTTGCATCACACGTTTGAATTCTCAACCGGTTTTCTTACGCCAATCAGTCGCGGCGCGCAGATTACATATCTTGATGAACTAAACAGCGAGAATCTCGCGAAAGCCATTAAGAACGGTCACGTCACCGGCATGGTAGGCGTGCCCGCGCTTTGGGAGTTGCTGCATCGGCGCATCAAGAACCGGCTGCACGAACGCAGCAAGTTCGTAGGCGACACGGCCGACGTGCTGATGAAATTCAACGCGTGGCTGCGCGACAAGACGCCGCTCAATTTTGGACAACTGCTGTTCTATCCGATTCACGAAGGTATGGGCGGTCGCATTCGTTACTTCATTAGCGGCGGCTCGGCGCTCAGTGAAAAGATTCAGCGCGACTTTCAAGGCCTCGGCTTCACAATTCTCGAAGGGTATGGCTTGACCGAAGCTTCGCCGGTGTTGACCGTGACACGTCCCGAAAACCGCATGCTTTCGGGCACAGTCGGACGTCCCTTGCCGGGTGTGCAGATCGACATTAAGGACCCGGACGCGAGCGGCGTCGGCGAAGTCATCGCGCGCGGCCCGAATGTGATGCTTGGCTATTTCGGAAACGAAGCAGCAACGCGTGAAGCGCTGGTCGATCGCTGGCTCTACACGGGCGACCTCGGGCGTTTGGATGATGAAGGCAACTTGTATCTCGTCGGGCGATCAAAAGACATTATCGTCGACACCAACGGCAAGAATGTCTATCCCGACGAAGTCGAAGAGGTTTACCAGGACTCGCCTTATGTAAAAGAGTTGAGCGTGTTTGGTTTGCCGGATGGCATCGGCGAAAAGGTCGCGTGCATCGTCGTGCCTGACAAGGAATATGACATTGCGCTATCGGCGGCGGAGTTGCGCGTCAAAATTGAAGAGCACTTCCGCGAAGTTTCCGCGAAGCTCCCGTACTACAAACGCGTGAAGGTGCTGCACTTCACCGATGAAGAATTGCCGCGCACCGCAACGCGTAAAGTGAAGCGGAGCGAAGTCCTGAAGATTGTTCAGCAGTTGGAAGCCGGCCTCGCTGAAGTAGGTCTTGAGCGCGAAGAAGTTTCGGGTGATGCAGCATGGCTCGCCGAGATCATCGCGTCGGTTTCAGGCCGTTCGGTTCAGGAGATTACGCTCAATTCGCGACTTGGCGATCTCGGCTTCGACAGTTTGATGTTCGTCGAACTGGCTGCCGCCATTGAGAACGCCGGCGGAGCGTTGAAAGCCCCCGATCGCCTCAACGAAGTCCAGGATGTGCGCGAGCTTCTCACCGTCGTCGATCGGATGGCTGCGACATCACGTGGCGAAGCGCCGCGTTTGCGCCTCGAGCCAGAGAAAGACGAAGAGATTCACGTGCCGGAACCGCTGCGCATCGCCGGGAATAAGATAGTAGAAATTGCGCAGCGAACTCTGTATGACCGCATTCTGCGCACGAAGTATGAAGGACAATCCAACATTCCCTATCACACGAATTTCATCGTGGCGGCGAATCATCAATCGCACCTCGACATGGGTTTGGTGAAGATGGCGCTTGATGATGCGGGCAAGGATCTGGTGGCGCTGGCGGCGGCCGACTACTTCTTCGATACGAAGTACAAGCGCGCGTACATGGAAAACTTCACGAATCTTGTGCCGATGGAGCGTTCGGGATCTTTGCGACAATCACTGCGCCACGCGCGCTCGTATCTCGATCGCGGGTACAACGCCCTAATCTTTCCCGAAGGCACTCGTTCAATGACGGGCACGATGGCGGATTTCAAGCCGGTCGTCGGTTATCTCGCGTTGGCGGCGCGCATCGGCATTCTGCCTGTTTACCTGGAAGGTACTTACGACGCGTATCCGAAGGGCTCGACGATTCTTAAGCGTCGCGATGTGGGCGCGCGCATCGGCCGTCTGATATCGATCGACGAACTGGAAGATATGACGCAAGGTCTACCACGTGCAGAAGCGTATCGCTTGATCGCGGAACGCGTGCGTCATGAAGTTGTCAACCTGCGTGACCGCACGAACACGAAGTTCGACGCTGCGGCCGTACACGAAGACTGGAAAGCAGAACGCCGCGCCGGCAAGCTGCGGATCGAAGCGAGCGACGAAGAGTACGCGATGGCGAATGCTTGACGCGCAAAGAGCAAGGCGCAACGAGCAAAGGGAGCCAGCGATTAACAGTAGCTCTTGGCTCTTAGCTCTTAGCTCTTTGCTCTTTGCCCTTTGCCCTTTGCCCTTTGCTCTATGCCCAGTAAGACTCCAAAAAAACGCACCGCCCAAATAGTGCCGAAGAAAAGCACGAAGCGGCACGCGGCGATCGTTAGGAAGGTACCGGCGACCACGCTGATTACGGGCGGCACGGGCTTTCTCGGTGCGCATCTGGTCCGTCAACTTGTCGATGCAGGCCAGAAGGACATCCGCGTGATGGCGACGTCGATTCCCGGATGGTTGACCGGACTCGGCGTTGACACTTTCGAAGGTTCAATCACGAACCCGGACGATGTGGTGCGTGCGGTTGAAGGTGTAACGGAGATTTACCATCTCGCCGGCAAAGTCTCGCGTGACAAAGACGACTCCCGCGAGATGTACAAGCTGCACGTTGAAGGCACGCGACTCCTTTGCGACGCTGCGAAAGCTGCAGGAGTAAAAACGATGGTGCTCGCCTCAAGCAGCGGCACGATTGCGGTGGCCGAGAAGGGCGACGTGATCGTCGATGAGACCTACAATCCGCCGCTCGACATCATCGCGCGCTGGCCGTACTACGCGAGCAAGTCCTATCAGGAAATGGCCGCACTCGAACGATTCAGCGGCGAGGGTTTGCGGCTGGTGATCATGAATCCGAGTTTGCTGCTCGGGCCCGGCGACGACCGCCTTAGTTCAACCAAAGTCGTTCTCGATTTCATGGCGCGGAAGATTACGGCCGTACCCAACGGTGGGTTGAACTTTGTTGATGTGCGCGACACAGCCCAGGCCTTTCGCGTCGCGATGCAGAAAGGCCGGCACGGTCACCGCTACTTACTCGGGGCGGTCAATTGGACGTTCGTGAAGTTTTTCGATCGGCTCGCACGGCTAACAAAAGTCGCGTCGCCAAGACTCGCATTCCCATCGAAAGTGGCCGTCACCGGAGCGCACGTAATCGATTCTCTCTTCCGCCAGTGGAACTTTACGCCACCGGTACAGGCCGACGAGATCGAAATGGCCGAATACTTCTGGTACTTCAAGCACGACAAAGCGCGGCGCGAACTCGGCTTTTCCCCACGCGACGCCGGCGATACGCTCAACGATACGGTACGTTACCTGCGCGAGAATTTTCGGGTCGGGAAGTGACCGCTCAGAGCGTTCCCAACTGCCTGTACATCTTCATAAAATCAAAGTTGTTCCAGGCTTCGATGATCTTGCCGTCAGCGATTCGCGTGATCGTCATGCCGGTAAAGTCTACCGGCGAATGCGTCGCCGCAATACCAAGGCCGTCCCCAGTGTGTTTGCCGCGAACAGTACAGCGTGTTGCGACTAGATCACCCTCGGCAACTTGATCCTCGACGATGACCTCAATGTTCGGAAAAGCACTACGGAATTGCGCATGAAAAGGTAAAAAGCCTGCAGCCCCACGCAGCGGATTGTGGACATCATCGGAAAGGCCATGCGCTATGCCCTCTTCAGCGAACATCGTTGAAATCGCGTCAGCACGACCTTTGTTCCAGACCTCTTCGAACCAGCGGCGAATGAGAGCCTTGTTTGCTTCCAGAGTGTTGTAGTCAGACATGAGGAACCTCCTATAGCGTTATTGCCGATTTTTGATTTCCGATTGCCGATCGAAATATGGCTAGGTCCAAATGCAGCTTCGCATCGGCATTTCAATCAAAAATCGAAAATTGGCAATCGCCAATATTAAGCCCTCCCTCACGGTCGGGCTTCTGACAGTTACTCTTTCTCTTCAATGTGAAACTTGTGCATCAATCGATGCACGATGGGGGTCAGAACGACTCCCATAACTCCGATAAACATCAGCCCGCTGAATAGCGCGTAACCAGACGCAAAGACTTTGGAAGCACTGGTCGTCAGGTCGCTGCCGTGAACCGGGCCCATGCCGCCGAGGATCATCGATGCTTCCAGCAGTGAATCGACCCAATCAAAACCGGCCAGCCAGTGATAACCGACAATTCCAATCGCCAACGCAAATGCGATCAAGGCCAGCGCAATGACAAATGAACTCGCCACGCGTTGCGCGAAGATCGAAAAGGGAGCGAGCCGCTCGTGTCTTCCTTCAAATCGCCACGGATGATGCTTTGGTGAACGTCGGGACATTTCGATCGCAACAAACTTTGTGAGAGATGCAGTTTCACGGGAATCGGACACGCAACGCGCGCGGCACGATTTGAAAAGTCGACGGTAGCCGGCCGACGACTTCGCCATCAAGTTCGACGCGCACTTCCTTCTGTTTGCTGGCCGGGCGGGCGACGACTTGTTTAGCGAGCTCGTGTGTGACTTCGCTCATCCGCAGGTGCGCGCCGAAATAAAGTCGGGGAGCGTTGGTCAGCAAACGAAACGAATTCGCGTCACCGATTGTCACTACGTCAAAGTAACCGTCATCCAGTTTCGCGTCGGGAGCAATCTTCATGGCGCCGCCGTAGTACTTCGCATTCGCGACACAGAACTCGGCCACGCGCAGGCGTCGTTCCTGACGCTCGTCGATTTGCAAAAGCACATCAGACGGCGACGCCGCAAATGTGGTCTGGACTGTCGCTGCGGCGTAGGAGAGTTTGCTCGTTACCTTGCGCGGCGTGAACGCCGGCACCCACTTCTTAGCTCCGCCCGTGGCTGCGCGATCGAGTACTTCCGTGCTCATGCCAAAACTCGCGACATTAATCGAGTAGCGCGTTTCGCGTTCGCCTGACTCATTAATGAACGTCACGCGCACGGCATCGATTGTTTTCGCGCGGCCGTCACGAAGGGAGCGCGCCGCATCCGCGGCATTGTTTGAAATTCCCAGGCTACGGCGAAAGTCGCTGCCCGTGCCCGCTGGCAGGATGCCTAATTCGCTTTCCGTATTCGACTCAATAATGCCGTTGGCGACTTCGGAAATCGTGCCGTCGCCGCCGCAGGCTATGATTAATTTGCTCCCCTGCTTCGCTGCATCCGCCGCCAACGAACGGGCATGACCTACGTTTTCGGTGAACGTCACGGTAAACGCGCCAAAGTGGGTACGCAGATCACTGGCAATCTTTGCCCAGTTTTCATGCGTGGCGCCATCAGCGGAAGCGGGATTCACTATAACGAGCGGTAAAGTCATGCGTGATGAGTAATGAGTGATGAGTGATGAGTGTACAGCAACTCGCCGGAAAGCTGATCACTCACTCATGACTCATTACTCATGACTGATTTGTCTTGTTCGGCAAGTTCAGCAATCTTGCTCATCAGGAACTCGCCGATCTCTTTGTACGTGCGCACGTGATCTTTCTGGGAGATAAACTCCGACAGATTGAGTTGCGCACCGAAGTGAATCCGAATCTTCGG
>DASYPX010000216.1:0-8539 GCA_036006125.1 Pyrinomonadaceae bacterium
AACGTATTCGCAAATCCTCGAACGTTCTGCGAGTGCACCCGGCGTCCTCTCAGCCGCGGCGACTTCGTATTTGCCGGTGACGGGCAGTAACGAAAGCGATTCCTTCACCATCGAAGGCCGCCCGCCTATCGCAAAAGAAGCAGAGCCTTCGACTGAGTATCGAATAGTTACGCCCCGATACTTCGAATCAATGGGTATGTCTCTTTTGTCCGGGCGCGATTTTGCGCTTACCGACACGCGGCAATCTCCCAACGTGGTCGTGATCAATGACACCTTCGCACGCCGTCACTTTGCCGGCGAGGATCCGCTTGGCCATCGCTTACGGCTTCAAGGCCAGAAGCGCGATGCCCTTCTAATAATCGGAGTAGTTGGTGACGCGCGCGACATCTGGCTTGATCAACAGCCAACGCCGGAAGTGTACGTACCTTTTTTGCAAGATCCCCTGGGTACGGAGTATCCGCGGTCGATGACTATTGTGGCTCGGACGAAATCAGATCCAGGCGCCATCGCTGGGGCACTGCGAGTAGCGGTGACTTCGGTCGACAAAAGTCTGCCGGTTTACGCGCTTAAGCCGATGACTGAATACCTGCGCGATTCGCTTTCGCGACGCCGCTTCAACCTCATCTTGCTAACCATATTTAGCTGCATCGCGCTGACGCTGGCGGCAGTCGGCATCTACGGCGTTATCAGCTACGGCGTCACCCAACGGACCCATGAAATGGGAATTCGTATGGCGCTCGGCGCTAAGCCGCGTGACGTACTGAAATTGGTTATCCGGCAAGCAATGTTGATGACGTTAGGAGGCGTGGGGATTGGATTGCTCGCGGCGTGGGCGTTGACGCGACTGATGAAGAGCCTGCTGTTCAACGTCGGGGTGACCGACCCGCTGACGTTTGCCGCGATCGCTCTGCTGATGACCTTGATTGCCATGCTCGCGGTTTTGCTTCCGGCGCGACGCGCGACGAAAGTCGATCCATTGGTGGCGCTACGTTACGAATGACACGGCGATAAGAAAGAAGTGGGATTTTCAATATGGGGACATTCAGATTAGACCTGCGCTACGCGATTCGTAGCCTTACCAAGAGACCCTTATTCACCATCGTGGCCGTTGCGACTCTGGCGCTCAGTATTGGCGCTAATACAGCGATCTTCAGTGTCGTGAACGCAGTACTTTTGCGCGAGCTGCCTTATTACAAACCCAATCAGTTGGTGGCGTTGTCGACGATCTCGGGCGGCGGAGAGCGCGATGGCTTATCGGTCCCCGAAGCGGAAGATTTTCGCGCGCAGATGTCTTCGTTGGAAGACGTAGCCTTCTTCCAAACTCAAAGCGTAAACGTAACCGGGGGCGAGCGGCCTGATCGCGTGCGCGGCGCGTTTGTTTCGGCAAATTATTTCCGCTTCTTCAATCTCAATCCAATTGTGGGCAGGACTTTCGTTGAGGGTGAAGATCGTCAGGGCGCTCCGAAGCTGGCGGTGGTTAACGAGAAGATGTGGCGCGAGCGGCTAAATGCCGATCAAAACCTGAATGGCAAAAAACTAATCCTCAATGGCGAAACATACAGCGTCATCGGCGTAGTCACTGGCAAATTCAAGCACCCCTTTGATCCCGACGTCGAGCTGTGGATGCCGGTCGCGAACTTTCCTGGCAACACAAATGAGCGCACCGGAAGATTTCTGTTTGTGCTCGGTCACCTAAAGCCGGGCGCAACCGTTTCGGCGGCCACCTCTGAAGCCAGTACCGTCGCGAATAGATTGGCCGCGGCATATCCCAAAGAGAACACGGGCCGAGGCGCGAGAGTCGAAAGCTTTCGCGAATTGGTCGTTCGAAATATTCGTCCGGCGTTGTGGTTATTGTTCGCCGCCGTCGGCGTGATTCTTTTGATTGGTTGCGCCAATCTCGCGAACCTCTTGCTCGCCCGGGGACTCGACAGACACAGAGAAGTTGCAGTGCGCGCCGCGCTCGGCGCCAGCCGTTGGCGATTGATTCGCGAACTTCTAACCGAAACGACCTTGATCAGCGTAATTGGCGGCGTGATCGGAGTCCTGCTTGCTTACTGGGGTCTCTACGGATTGCTAAAGCTTCCGCAGAACTTCGTAGACACGCAGGACGCAAATTTGGATTTACGCGTGCTGTTATTTGCGTTGGCGATTTCCGTTTTGACGGGCTGGTTGTTTGGATTAGCCCCCGCATTGCAGTTCGTCAGACCAGACCTGCAATCATTTCTAAAAGAAGGCGGCCGTGGAGGCGGCGAGGGCGCGCGCTGGAATCGTGTGCGAAGCGGCTTTGTAATCGCCCAGGTTGCCCTGTCACTGGTACTGCTGGTAAGCGCCGGCCTGCTGATTCGAAGCTTCGACAAGCTGCTGCGCGTCAACGTTGGTTTCAAGCCCGAACAACTCCTCAGTCTCGAATATCGCCTGCCACGAACTAAGTACAAAGAAGTAGCCGCGCAATGGAACTTTCACCGGCAGGTGATGGCTCAAATCCAGGAAGTTCCGGGAGTGCAATCAGTAGCACTCGTGCGTGGGCTGCCGTTCAGTGGGAATGGGGGAACGACGGCGATCACCCTGCCCGATCGCGAAGCGCCGCCGAAAGGACGCGAGCCCGAAGTAATGTTCAATTCGGCGACGCCAAATTACTTTGAGACGATCGGAATTCCATTCATCAAAGGGCGTCTGTTTGATGATCATGACCAGCCGAACACGCCGCTCGTCGTCATCATCAATCAGACCATGGCTCAGAAGTTTTGGCCGAACCAGGATCCACTCGGCAAACAAGTTAAGGCCGGACAGGATGGCACGGTCGCGACGGTTATCGGTGTCGTGGGCGACGCTAAACATTACTGGCTGGAGGAAACACAACAGCCGCAGATGTACGGAGCCTACTCGCAGCAACCTGGCTATTTCGCCACTGTCGTGATTCGTACGAAGGTCGAGCCGCTTAGTCTGAGTGAGCAAGTGCGCCAGGCCCTGTGGAAGGTAGATGCCGATCAACCGATGTGGAAGATTCGGACGGTTGAATTCCTCGTCAATCGCAGCGTCGCCGACCGCAAGTTTCTTTTGGCTTTGATGGGGCTGTTCGCGTCGCTCGCCATGATCCTGACGATGCTTGGTCTGTATGGCGTGATTAGCTATCTGGTCAAACAACGAACCCAGGAGATCGGAATTCGGCTGGCCCTCGGCGCGCAAATGCGCGACATCCTGCAAATGGTTCTGAAGCAGGGGATGATTTTGGTCCTCACGGGTGTAGCTCTTGGTCTAGCGACCGCCTGGCTCTCGACAAGACTTATCTCGCGATTGCTTTACCAGGTTAGTGCCACCGATCCGGTCACCTTTGGTGCGATTTCGGCTTTTCTGATCGTCGTCGCGCTGCTTGCTTGTTACCTGCCGGCGCGGCGCGCAACGAAGGTCGATCCGTTGGTAGCTTTGAGATACGAGTAAGAACAGACATGCAACAACTGATTCAAGATTTACGCTTCGCAATTCGCGGCCTCATCAAGCGACCGGGCTTTGCTTTGATCGCAATAGTCACGTTGGCGCTGGGCATTGGTGCAAACAGCGCCATATTCAGCGTGGTGGATAGTGTCCTGTTCCGCTCCCTCCCTTTGCCGGACTCTCAGTCCTTGTACGCCGTGCACACCGGCGCGGTTAAGTTTAACAACCGTTTCGATGGTCCGTTTTCTTATCCTGAATACCAAGACGTCGTCGCGCAAACGCACAGCTTTCAGAGTATCGGCGGCTGGGTTGACGGAGACGCAAATCTTTCTGGTGCGACCAGACCTGAGCGCGTGACTGTGCGCGTTGTGCTTCCGTCGTTGCTTCCGACACTCGGAGTGCAGCCGGTGCGCGGGCGTAATTTCGCGCCTGAAGAAACGACGAAGGGGCGTGACCACGTCGCACTCATCACCTATGGGCTGTGGCAACGCCAGTTCGGCGGCGGTGACGATGTGATGGGCAAGTCGCTGCAACTGGATAATGTCGACTATCAAATCATCGGCATCCTGCCCCACGACTTTCAATTTGAGGCGCCGGTCGATCTGTGGATTCCGCTTACAACTACCGATCCTGGCCTTCAGGTGCGCAACTCGCACTTTCTGCGGGTCATCGGCCGGCTCCGTCCGGGAGCGACGGCCGCAAGCGTGGCCGCTGATCTCAACGTCGTTGCCAAATACGAAAGCGACAACTTCGCCGATATGTTTCCACCTACCGCGGGCTTCGGATTCCGCGCGCGACCTTATCTTGAAGATATTGTCGGCGACGTTCGACTGCCGCTGTATGTGCTGTTCGGCGCTGTCGGGTTTGTTCTCCTCATTGCCTGCGGCAATGTTGCGAACCTGCTGCTCGCAAAAGCCGCTCCGCGTCAGCGCGAGATTGCCATTCGTACAGCTTTGGGCGCGCGCGGCATTCACTTGCTGCGTCAGCTTCTGGCGGAAAGTCTCGTGCTGGCGTTTGTCGCCGGTGGTCTCGGCATTCTGTTAGCCGCGTGGGGCACCGCGGCGCTGGTTGCGCTCAGTCCTGATTCGCTTCCGCGTGCGCGCGAAATTGGCTTCGATTGGCGCGTCTTGGCGTTCACCGGAGCAATCGCGATTGCGACGGGCATCGTGTTCGGACTTGTACCGGCCATTTGGTCGTCGCGCTCGGATTTGGTTGGAGCGCTGAAAGAAGGGAACCGCGGCGCGACTGCCGGCTACGGCCGTCTTCGCAAAGCGCTGGTCGTTGCCGAGGTCGCGCTCTCACTGATGCTCCTGGTCGGAGCCGGACTCATGCTGCGCAGCTTCGCGCGTTTGCGCGACGTTAATCCCGGATTCCGCACCGATCACGCGTTGACATTACGCATATCGCTCCCGGTTCCTGACGGTCAAATCTCGGCCGCTGACGGAGACCGCTTTGTGAACTTTTTCGATCGCGCCCTGGCGCGCCTGCGCGAACTGCCAGGCGTGACCGCTGCCGGCGCCACCAACATGATTCCGCTTGATGGAAACGGCACTGATCGCTTGATCGATGTCGAAGGTTATGTACCGCGCGATGCGGCGGACAAGCCGGACGCGCAGAACCGCCAAGCTACGCCGGGTTGGTTCGCTGCGATGGGCATTCCGCTCATGCGTGGTCGAATTATCGAACCAACCGACGACGACAAGTCGCCGCGCGTCGTGGTCGTCAACGAAACATTCGCCAAACAGTTCTTCCCGACCAGCGAGGCAATTGGTAAGCGCATTCGGCTGGGCAAGCTTACGAATGAATTTCCGTGGGCGACGATCGTCGGCATTGTTGGCGACGTGCGGGGTTTTGCGCTCGATGAACCGCCGCTGCCGACTATGTATTGGCCGGTGGCTCAGATTCGCGCGACGCCGGCGTTGGCGATCGTTGTGCGCACTCAAGGCGATCCCGCTGCACTTTCATCGGCCGTGCGCGGCGCCCTCGCCGAGATCGATTCGACACAACCGATTTACGACATGCAAACGCTCGATCAGTTGGTCGCGAAGTCGCTCGGCCAGCGTCGCTTCACGCTCACCCTGATGCTGCTGTTCGGTGTGATCGCGCTGGTGCTGTCTGCCGTCGGCATCTATGGGGTGATGGCTTTCGCGGTCAGTCAACGTACCCAGGAAATCGGCATCCGCATGGCGCTGGGCGCAAGTGCTCTCGACGTTCTGAAATTGGTGCTGCGAAACGGAATGTTCCTCGCCGTAATTGGCGCAGTGATCGGACTTGCCGGCGCGTTCGCCATCACCAGATTTATGTCGAGCCTTCTTTTCGGAGTCTCACCCACCGATGTAGTGACATTCGGCCTGGTCACGGTGGGATTGCTATCGGTCGCGTTGGTCGCGTGCTATCTGCCGGCACGACGCGCGACGAAGGTCGATCCACTCATCGCCCTGCGTTACGAGTGATCACGAGTTAAGAAAGATAGAGGCACACAGAAGTATTTTTTAGGTGAAGGGAATTGAAATGAAAAGAAAGTTTATCGGAGGATCCACCAAAACTGCACTGGTGATATTGGGAATCGTTTTCGCTTTTTCGTTGGTGCATGCTCAGGACAAGTCCAATCGCAACACCTGGACATGGAACAGCTCTGACGATGGAAAGAAGATCGAAGTCAGAGTCGAGAACAAGGTCGAATTCAACGAAGACTATTCCGATGTAGCCAATGTTCCTTACGACGGCGAACTGCGCATCTATGACAGCCGCGGCGCGCACACGTTCAAATTGGTCGTTACTGCTACGCCCAACGGCGGACTGCGGCGTGACTACTGGGTCAATGGTCAAGTCCGGCCGTTTGACGCAGAGGCGCGTGTGTGGTTACGCGACGTCTTGTCGCAAGCGGCTCGCGAGGGCGGGCTCGATGCCAAAAACCGAGTCGAACGAATCCTGCGGCAACGCGGTACGCGCGGCTTGATTGACGAAATCGCTTACGTCAAGGGTGATTATGTTCGGCGTATTTACTTTGAAGCTTTGCTGCAAACGCCGGGCGTCAGCAATCAGGACTTGAAGGCCGCGCTGCGTAACGCGTCCACCACGATCGTCAGCGATTACGAACGCGCTCAACTCCTGGTCCAGATCGCGAAACCGTTTCTCGCCAATCGGGAGCTGGTAGCGGACTACTTCGAAGCTATTTCCAGAATCGGTTCGGATTATGAGCACGGCCGCGTTCTGGCGGCGGTGTTCAAGCGGGACGAGCTTAGTAAGGAACTTCTCACTGCTCTCGCCAGGTCGGCAGCCGGTATCAAATCGGATTACGAGAAAGCCACGTTCCTGATTAAGGCCGCCGAAAATTATCAGGGCGACGCGGCATTGAGACGCGAATGGCTCAACGCAGTTCGGACCATCGGTTCGGACTATGAACATCATCGGGTACTGACTGGCGCCCTCAAACCGAACGAGATTAGCGCCGAAGCTTTGGCGGATCTCGTTACGTCAGCCGCCCGCATGCAGTCTGACTATGAAAAGGCGTCGTTTCTGATCGAGGCCTTGAAACACTATCGCAGCGACCCGCGTCTGCGATCCGCTTTTGTCGAAACTGCGAAAACGATCGGTTCTGAATACGAGCGTGGGCGAGTGCAAAAGCAATTTGACCGAGCCGACTTCTGAACAGCAGCGGCTCTCCACCCGAAGGAGGACGTCACATGAACAGCTTTTGGCAGGACGTGCGGTACGGCTTACACACGTTGGTGAAGAATCCAGGCTTCACGGTGATCGCCGTGTTAACACTGGCTCTGGGAATCGGCGCTAACACCGCTTTGTTTAGTGTGGTCGACGCTGTGCTGCTGAAAAAGCTGCCGGTAGTCAAGAATCCCGATAGTTTGGTGCTGTTCAATTCGGTCTCGAACAAACAGTTCACGCCCGGCAGTCACACCGGAACCAATCGAACTGATCCGGCCACGGGGTTGACCACTCGCTCGTCCTTTCCTTACCAGACTTTTGTGCGGATGCGAGAGCAGCGCGGCGCGTGCGAGGACATCATCGCGTTTAGCGCGATTGCCTTGAATGTCAATGCCGACGGATTGGCGGATTTTGCCAATGCTCAAGCCGTGACGGGGAATTATTACGAAGTGCTCGGCGTGCCGGCTTTTCTTGGACGCATGATCACTTACTCCGACGACAACTCTGCGTCCAGTCCGGTCGCCGTCATTAGTTATCGGTACTGGCAGAAACGCTTTGGCGGCCGTGCGGGCATCGTCGGCAAGCAAATCAATCTCAATAATATCGCCTTCACGATCGCTGGTGTCGCGCCTCCAGGTTTCGAAGGGGCAATGGACCTCGGGACGTCGATGGATGTGGCGATTCCGATGGGTTGGGAAACGCAAGTCGATGGTGATCGTTCTGAATTCATGGGGGCGGGTGACTGGTGGCTCAGAATAATGGGCCGATTGAAACCGGGCGCGACGGTCGAGCAGGCGCGGGCGTCGCTTGATCTCGCGTTTCAACAATCCGCGCTCGACCACCGCGAGGCGCGGCAGACCCAAAGGCGGGCGCGCGGGCTACAACCGATTAGCCAACTCGATCCCAAGGACTATCCGCATCTCGGCGCCATGTCCGGAAGCCGCGGCGAGATGACTGGCCGGCAGTTTTTCGTTAAGCCGCTTCGGTTGTTGTTGGGTGTCGTCGCGATCGTGCTGCTCGTTGCTTGCGCCAACGTCGCGAATCTTCTCCTGGTACGGACGTCTTCGCGGCAGAAAGAGATCGCGGTGCGGTTGGCCATGGGCGCAAGCCGCTGGCGTCTGATTCGACAACTGCTTACCGAAAGCGTGCTCCTATCGGCGCTGGGTGGATTTGTTGGTGTTCTTTTCGCGCTTTGGATCAAAGACAGTCTGATAAGTGTGGGTGAGTGGGCCGGCCGCGAGAATTCAATAAGCCCGCGTCTGGATCTGCGTGTACTCGCATTTACTTTCGGCCTGTCACTCTTAACTGGAATTGTATTCGGTATTGTTCCTGCTCTGCGCGCAACCAGAGTTGACTTGACACCTTCACTCAAGGACACGGGTCGCGGTTCCAGTGCTACTACCCGTTCGCTGCTGAGCCGCTCGCTGGTCGTCGCCCAGGTCTC
>DASYPX010000217.1:0-12065 GCA_036006125.1 Pyrinomonadaceae bacterium
GGCAGTGCTCATAAATATTTTCGGAGGCATTGTGCGCTGCGACATGGTCGCGCGAGGAGTGGTCGGGGCCGCGAAAACTCTCGGCATTAGCATTCCGGTCGTTGTCCGTCTCGAAGGAACCAACGTCGAAGAAGGTCAGCGTGTCATTCGCGAATCCGGTCTGAACTTTACGGTTGCGAATGGTATGAAGGACGCGGCCGAGAAGGTTGTAGGGCTCGCCGCCTAACCTTTGCGTACCGCTGCGACTTGGCGCCCTGTTGTGAGGCGCATTTCATGCAATGCCGCAAAGTTCGCAAAATCCGCCAAGTAGACGCTGTTGTCAGTGGGAGGTTGCAATGTCGAAAACAAATATAGCGTGCGCGCAAATCGATTGCGTGTTGGGCGATCCCAAAACGAATCGTGAAAAGATCATTTCGTCTATTCGCGAGGCAACCGAGCGCGATGCGCAGCTAGTTATCTTTCCAGAATGCGCACTGACCGGATATGCCTACAACTCTTTGGAAGAGGCCGTGCCATTCGCCGAAAAAATTGACGGCGCTTCGTCCGAAGCGATCGCTGCGGCCTGTCAGCAAACGAGAGCCTATGCGCTGGTCGGCTTCATAGAATCAGCGGGCAACAATTTCTACAACGCGGCAATGCTGGTTGGACCTGAGGGCGTCGTCGGCGGCTATCGGAAAGTCCACCTGCCGTTCATCGGTATCGATCGATTCCTCAACCCGGGCGACCGTCCATTTCAAGTCTTCGAATTGCCATTCGGCAAGGTCGGCGTGAACATCTGTTACGACATAAGCTTTCCCGAGCCCGCGCGCGTCCTGAAACTAATGGGCGCGGAGTTGATTGCGCTGATTACCAACTGGCCGACGGCTGCCTGGCGTTCGCCGCAATTCGTGGCCAACACGCGCGCGCTCGAAAATCATGTGTTTTATGCCGCGGTCGATCGAGTTGGAACTGAGCGTGCCTGGGAATTCATCGGGCGCAGCAAAGTTGTGGACTGCAACGGCGATACGCTTGCCGAGGCGAGTCCCGATGCTGAAGAGTTGTTGGTGGTGCCGGTTGAACTCCAGGAAGCCAACAACAATCGAATTGTAAATGTCGCCGGCGCTTACGAGGTTGATCGAATGAAGGATCGCAGGCCTGAGTTTTACGATCCAATCAGCGAGCGCGCACGAGCAAAGACGGCTCAGAGTTGACGCGGATCATAAATGATTGCTGACCGTCGCTAAGCGCCGCTAGGCGCGAAATGTTTATAGAAAATCGGAATGCTAACGTCTTGAATGCGCGAGGAGCGGACATAGACGGTGTCCGCTCCTCGCGATATATGGGTTCACAGTAGCGAGTACTATAAAACATTTTGCTCCCAACGGGGCGAAACACTGCGAATGCAGGCAACCCAGCGCCGTATAAAAACGTGAAAAAAGCGTTCCGAATTCTGGTTCATCTTTGCCGCTTCGGCTTGGCGGCGCTTTTTTTATTTACGGCCGGCGCGAAGCTTTGGATCCTGCGCGAGTTCGTCGGCAAAGTAGGCGAGTTGCTCGCGTCGATGAAATTCAACTACGAACGTTGGCAATGGCCGGCAACCGTGGCGGTAATCTCGATTGAGTTTGTTGTCGCAATCCTGCTGCTTGTGCCGCGCACAGTGCGCTGGGGAGCCGCGGCGGCCGGGCTGTTGTTGATTGGTTTCAGCGCCTTTGCGCTTTACTACACCTACGGCTTGCATGGCGAAGCGCTTGAGTGCGGCTGCTTCGGTAATATCATCGGCAGTCAGCTGGGTGTGAAGACAGCGCTCCGGAATTTGGTTTTGCTGGTTCCCGCGCTAATCGTTTTCTTTGGCTGGCGTAAGAATCAGCCACAAAAAGGCACAAAAGGCACAAATGAAACTCCGCTTTGAATGGAAAGATTTTTCCTCTGTGCTTTTTTTGCCTTTTCGTGGCAATGCTCCCTATCTTCTTCGCATTCTCGCAATCTCGTATCGCGTGTTGTCGATTCGTTCCTGCACGTCGGGATGATCTGAAAACAGACTGCCGAGCAAATTAGGACTCTGATTCTCGATCCTCTGCAACTTCTGGAACATCGTAATCATGCCTTGCGCGTCGAAACCGGCTTTGGTCATATCGCGCACGCCGAGAAAATCCGCTTCGCGTTCTTCGTCCTGAGAATGGAACGTTAGAATTCCTTCCCCGGCCATTTGACCGATCGCCTCGCCCAGTTCTCTACCGATGTCGCCGGCGATGCCGGTAATTTCACCGATCGATTTCGCGATGTCGTTGTACTCCTGCCGCTTCTTGAGCGTCTTCAGACTGTGACGCGCAGCGATGTGGCCTACTTCGTGGCACAGCACCGACGCGAGTTCATTGTCATTCGCCAGCTTGAGAAGCGCCGACGTGATGTAAATGTGGCCGCCGGGAAGCGAGAAGCCATTTATCTCTTTCATCTGCAAGACGTGGAATTTGTACAGAATATTCGGGCGCACGCTGGCGCGGGCGCAACGTTGACCCAGACGCTCGATGCGATCGAGGCCTACATCGGTCAAGTTGTATTTCTTCGTCACCTGACGATGTAGTTGTGTCCCCAGTTTGACCTCATCCCGTTCGCTTAAGAGTCCCGCATTCGAATAACGAACGTTGCGAAAATCCGCGTACGGATCATCGAATTGAGCGGTGGGCAGATTTTTGCTGGATAAGTTTTTGCCAGTTGCGAACAAGGCGCGCGATTGCGCCGTGCACAATAACAACACAATTGAAACCAGGGAGAGAAACGTTTTCAGATTTTTTCGGATCATTCGTTGTCCTTTCGGTCACGCATCATAAGCGACGCACTAGTTTCTGAAAAGCAGAAAAAGTTCAGGCCAGCATCGTGGACACGTCAATTGAATTCCGCTATGTTGCCGTCCATGCCATCACTTTCTTTCTGGGGCGCGGCGGGCACCGTCACCGGATCAAAATATCTGATTGAATCCGATCGCGAACAACTGCTGATCGATTGCGGCCTGTTTCAGGGCGGGCGGGAATTGCGCGATCGCAACTGGCAAGAACCGCCGTTCAATGCGTCGTTAGTGAATGCGGCGCTATTAACGCACGCACACATTGATCACACCGGGTACTTACCGCGGCTGGTGCGTCACGGATTTCGCGGGCCGGTGTACTGCTCACGCGGCACCGCCGATTTGCTGCGAATCCTTTTGCCCGACTCAGCCAGACTCCAGGAAGAAGAAGCCGACTATCGTAATCGGCATAAGGTCACGAAATTCACCCCGGCATTGCCGCTTTACACGGAACAGGACGCTCGCGAAGCTTTGAAGCTGCTTCAGGTCGTGCTGAACAATGGAACGACGGTTACCATCACGCCGGATATTACTGCCGAGTTTCGCATTGCCGGTCACATCCTCGGCTCGAGCCACGTTCTGGTGAATGTGAACGCGAACGGCGAGTCGCGCCGTATTCTCTTTTCCGGTGATCTCGGAAAATACAGCCAACCGATTATTCGAGACCCGGCGACGCCGCCGGCTTGTGACTATCTCTTAATCGAATCGACTTATGGCGATCGCCTTCACGATCCGGAGGAACCGAAGATTGCACTCGAGCGAATCATCAATGATGCAGCACAGCACGGTGGGGCGATTCTGATTCCCGCGTTCGCCGTAGGCCGGGCGCAGGAAATCGTCTATTTGATTCGCGAGCTCGAAGATGAGAAGCGCATACCGGTGTTGCCCGTTTGTGTCGATTCGCCTATGGCCGCCGCTGCAACGCGCGCGTATGCGGGCGATAAGGACGAACAGGACGAGGAATATGCGTTGGCATTAAAGCACACGCCGACGCCGATGCAGACACATTCGATGCTGGCGTGCAGTACGCGCGATGATTCAAAGCGCATCAATAAAATGGAAGGCGCGCGCATCATCATTAGCGCGTCAGGGATGATGAACGGTGGGCGTGTCCTGCATCATGCGCTCCGTTTGTTGCCCGATGAAACTGCCACAGTGGTTTTCGTCGGCTATCAAGCTGGTGGCACGCTCGGCCGCCGCGTTTCGGACGGCGAAAAACAAGTGAAAGTTCTTGGTCAATGGATTCCCGTGCGCTGCAAGATCGAAAAGATTGGGGGCTTCTCTGCGCACGCTGACTGGAAGGAAATTGTGCGCTGGTTGCAGGACGTGCCTCTGCCGCCGAAAAAGGTTTTTGTCATTCACGGCGAACCCGAAGCCGCCGCAGCGATGGCAGGCCACATCCGCGAACGGTTCGGTTGGAACATTGAAGTGCCGCAGTACGGCGAGCGGGTTGAACTGTGGTAAGAACTCAAGCACTGGACTGATTTCCACGTCTTTGTGTGAACGTAATTTCAGTTGCTATACTTCGCGCTCGCATTTAATCCAATCCGACTGCTGAAATTGAATGAGTGTTCTGGTCAATAAATCTACGCGCCTTGTCGTGCAGGGCATCACTGGCAAAGAAGGCACGTTTCATACGAAGCAGATGGTTGAGTATGGGACGAATGTCGTTGGCGGTGTCACTCCGGGCAAAGGCGGAACGACGCATGAAGGCATTCCGGTCTTCAACACTGTCGCTGATGCGGTGAAGCAGGCCGGCGCAAACGCGTCTGTGATTTACGTGCCGCCCGCCTTCGCTGCCGATGCCATCATGGAAGCTGCCGACGCGGGACTTCCCGTCGTCGTCTGCATCACAGAAGGCATTCCGACGCTCGACATGGTCAAGGTGAAGGAATATTTGCGCGACAAATCAACGCGGCTGATTGGCCCTAATTGTCCGGGAATAATCTCACCCGGCAAATGCAAGATCGGAATCATGCCAGGTCACATTCATCGCGAAGGGCGCGTCGGAGTGGTCTCTCGTTCAGGCACTTTGACTTACGAAGCCGTGGGACAACTAACGTCACTCGGTCTTGGACAATCGACCGCGATTGGCATCGGCGGCGATCCCATCGTTGGCACAACACATGTCGACGCGCTGAAACTGTTCCAGGCCGATGAAGAGACTGATGGCATCGTCATGATCGGCGAAATTGGGGGAACCGCTGAAGAAGAAGCCGCCGCGTTTGCGAAAGAGCACGTCGGGAAACCAATCGTCGCATTCATCGCGGGACAAACCGCACCGCCGGGACGTCGGATGGGTCACGCGGGTGCGATCATTGCCGGCGGAAAAGGGACCGCCGCAGAGAAGATGAAAGCGTTGGAAGAAGCCGGCATTCACGTCGTGAAATCACCGGCGGACATCGGCGCGGCGATGATGGAAGCTCTGGGAGTTTCAGTCGGATTCTAGATCTAATAACAACCATCCATTCATGAACAATAAAACACTCGCAATCATCAAGCCTGACGCAGTCGCGGCGGGTCACACCGGAAAAATAATCGATCGCATCATCGGCGGCGGCTTTCGCCTTCGCGCGCTGAAGTTAATTCATCAGACGCGCAAACAGGCCGAAGGCTTCTACGAGGTTCACCGTGGCAAACCGTTCTACGAAGGATTGACGGAATTCATGTCGAGCGGCCCGAGCGTGGTGATAGTGCTCGAGAAAGACGGCGCCGTTAAGGCTTGGCGCGATTTGATGGGAGCAACCGATCCCGCCAAAGCTGACGAAGGCACGATCCGGAAAGAATTCGGATCGTCGGTCGGTGAGAATGCCACGCACGGTTCCGATTCCGACGAGAACGCCGCGATTGAGATTGCACACTTCTTCAGTCATCTCGAAATCGTCTAAATCGATCTTTTGCCCTGTACTTTGCGCTTTGAACTTTGTACTTTGCATTCGCATGCAACGGCTGAATCGTTCAATGGTCTGAAATCCTCTGAACAAATACCAAAGCACAAAGACCAAAGTACAAAGATCCTCTTTCAAAAATGAAACGCTGCCCAACTTGTAACCGCACATTCGACGATGAGTGGTTGTCGTTTTGCACCGAAGACGGTACTACGCTCGTCGAAACGCAAAGCGCGCAACTCCCAAGTGAACCACCGCCGACTGTTTGGATTCCTCCTGCTTTGGACACGAATCCCGTGGGTGGCCAGAAGCCTTTCGATCTGCCCGGCAGCTACAACCCGCCACAGCCGGTCGCGCCCATTTGGCATCCTCCTCCTCCTCCTCCGGTTCCCATGGTTGCCGGACAAAAACAGGGACTGGCGGTAGCATCGCTCGTCCTCGGCATTTTCAGTATCACCGTTGGTTGGTGTTGCAGTATTGGATTGCTCTCAGCACCAGTCGGTATTGTGCTCGGCATCGTATCGCTCGTTCAGATTAAGAACGACCCCGTTCGCAACACGGGCAAGCCGCTTTCGATCGTTGGGCTAGTACTCAGCAGCGTCTACGTGCTCTTTTGGTTCATTATCTTCATGGTGTATGGCATGGCGATATTTATGGGAAGCCTGAATCGTTAGAAAGCCGGCTCGAAGAATGAAACGTTGCCCCACCTGCAATCAGACATTCGATGAAGGGTGGCTGAGTTTCTGCACTCAGGATGGCACTACGCTGGTTGAAGAATCGACCACAGCAAACGAACCACCTGCGACTATCCTGTCACCATCGCAACCCGATGTGGCACCACCGCAGCCGACATGGGTGACGCCTTCGGCAGAGCTGCCGCCGACGTCACCTCAATGGGAACCGCCGCAGCCGGCGGCGCCTGTCTGGCAACCGCCACCGCCTCCGTCGTACGTTCCGCCGGAAAGCAAGGGTCTCGCGGTCGCGGCGATGGTGGTTGGCATTATCAGTGTGACCGTCGGCTGGCTCTGTCTTGGGCCAATTCCGGGAATCGCTGCGATAATCATGGGCGCGGTCGCGCTTTCGCAGATCAAGAAGACCCCGGATCGCGTCGGCGGAAAGCCAATGGCGGTCGTTGGTGTGGTCACCGGCAGCGTCACTGTTTTGATTTATGCCGGCATCATGGTCTTCTATGTGGTTGTGTTGATTGCTGCTAATTCGTGAGTGAAGATGAAACGCTGTCCAACCTGCCAGAGAGCTTTTGAAGACGATTCGTTGACGTACTGTCTGGACGACGGTTCGCCGCTGGTTGCCGAAACCCGGTCTGATTCGGAAGCGACGCTCGTTTCACCCTCGCCGCCGCCTGGGGCTCAACCACCACCGACGCAGTTCGCAAAATACGAACCTGCCGTCACTCCTTTTGGCGCGGCGCCGAAGCGACGAATCTGGCCATGGGTTGTTGGAGGACTATTTGTCTTCTTCTTCTTTGTGATCGTTATTGTGGCAGTGATAGCGATTCCGCAAATCGTTAAAAGGTCGCAGAACTCGAATCGCGTTGTCATCGATGTACCAACCCCTGAGCCTTCGGAAACTTCATCGCCGAAACCTGAAGAATCTCCCTCTCCGAGTGAAGCACCAACCGATGAAGACGTGGTTCAGACGCAACTGACTGATCTGGAAAAGCGTTGGACGCAAGCTAACATCGATGGTGACAAAGCCGCGCTCGAACAGATTTTGGCCGATGAATACAGCGGCGGCGATCCGCCACACAACAAACGGCAGTACATCGATGAGTTGAAGCCGGACACAGCCGTCAAATCATGGGAGTTGGAGGACTTGAGTGTCGATCTCGACAGCGATCGCGCGACGATGACTGGTTATCTGAAACAGGTCACGAACGACGGCAATGAAGTCTTCAGCTTCACCGACGAGTTCGTGTGGCGCGACGGTCGCTGGCAAGCTACGGGGTCGCGAACCGTTCGTGTAAAATAAGGCAAGAAAAGCGATCTTAGGTCTTTGGTCTTTGTATTTGTTTGGAATGTGACAACTGTGGTTTAGACAGTTCTGTTAGATAGAAATCAAAGACCCAAGACCCAAGACCAAAGACCAAAGACCAAAACCAAGGTTCAAACACCATGTCTTTAATCACAGAAGTCATCGAGTCTACTAAAGCCATCATCCAGGGCATGGGTGTGACTCTTTCTTACATCCCGAAACGCAAACAAACGGTCGAGTATCCTGACGAGCCAATCACCGTACAACCGCGCTACCGCGGTCAGCACTTGCTGCATGTCGATGAACTCGGTCGCGAAAAGTGCGTGGCGTGTTTTCTTTGCGCGGCGGCATGCCCCTCCGAGTGCATCTACATCGAAGCGGCCGACGATCCGCGTCCCGCCGAGCAGCGCACCGGCGTCGATGAGCGTTACGCGAAGGTTTATAACATCGACTACGGTCGCTGTATCTTCTGCGGCTTCTGTGTCGAGGCATGTCCAAAAGACGCAATCACGCACGGCTATAACTTCGAACTCTCTGTTTACAATCGCGCGGACTTGTTGAAGACGAAAGACGATCTGCTGATCACGAAACAGGTGCAATCAAAGAACTATCGCGTCGCGTTTTCCGATGAAGATGTGGATTCGGAATACAAGGTGATATGACGGACGGTCTCGCAAACCCGCGTGGTTTCGCTCCGTAGGAGCGAAATACTTATAGCTCTGAGTAATCATTAGACTTCTTACCTCGGCGCGACATTGCGATGTCGCGCCGAGCGGTTATTAAGAGGACGATCGGTGCTATAAATATCACGCTCCTACGGAGCGTCGGCGTCCATGGCATTCAAAGACTTTCACTATCGTTGGGAATTTGACCTCAAATCTTCGCCCGAACAACTGTGGCCGCTGGTGGCGGATACAAATCGTTTCAATCGTGACACCGGCGTTCCCTCCGTCGAGACAATTGGTGATGACAGCGGAAACGGGTGGCGTCGTTTGCGTCTAACGACATTTGGAATTCCCATCGAGTGGGAAGAGCAGCCGTTCGAGTGGGTGCGCCCTCAACGTTTCGGCGTCGTGCGTCGGTATTCGAAGGGACCTGTCGCCGAGTTGCGCGTAGTCGCGACCTTAAAACCGCGTGCTGACGCAACGGGAACGAAGCTCGTTTATGAAGTCTGGGCGAAACCCAACAATCTTCTCGGTTGGCTCGCAATTCCGATCCAAGTTGGGATCATTAGCAAGAGAAAATTTGCGCGCACTTTTCGTGATTACGATTATCTCGCCACCCGTGCAGCGCCTTCGGCAGCAGCGCGATCGTCGGAAATTGAATTCACTCCAGGCGGTGAGGCTCGCCTGATGGAACTTGGGAAGCGACTCGCGGAAAACAGTTGTGACAAAGAACAGGTGTCGTTGCTGGTTGAACACATTGTCAATGGAGACGACTTTGCACTCGCGCGCATTCGTCCGTTCGAGCTGGCAAAAAAATGGGAAAAACCACGACGTGAAATTCTGGAACTGTGTTTTCAAGCGACACGCGTCGGAATGCTCGACCTGCAATGGAATCTGATTTGCCCGCTGTGTCGCGGAGGTGAAGCGAAAGATTCACTCGACGAGTTATCCCGAAACGTCCATTGCGATGGTTGTAACATCGACTTTGATGTGAACTTCGAGCAGTCAGTCGAATTGACGTTTCATCCCAACGCATCGATTCGTCATGTTGAGGTCGACACATTTTGTGTTGGCGGGCCTCAAGTGACCCCACATATCGTTGCCCAGCAGTTGCTGCCACCTGATACGAAACGATCCGTATCGATCAAATTGGAAGAGGGTCGCTATCGGTTGCGGACACTGAACGTCCCCGGTTGGCAACATCTGCGCGCCAGCGAACGCGGCCAGTGCGGACTGTCGTTGCGCGCACAGTCCGAAGGCTGGTCAAGCCAAGAGATTGAAATCTCGCACCGGTGCGAGGTGCAACTTGAGAACGCGACAGCGAGGGAGCAGCTTTTCATCCTCGAGCGCACCGAATGGTCAGACGATGCCGCTACGGCTGCCGAAGTGACGGCGGTGCAGATGTTTCGCGATCTGTTTGCGCGTGAAGCATTACGGCCGGGAGAGCAGATTTCCGTCGGGACGCTGACGGTGCTCTTCACGGATCTGAAAAACTCAACGCGTCTTTATCGAGAGATTGGAGACGCAACTGCATTCGGCCGCGTCATGAATCACTTCGATGTCTTGAAGCAGACGATCGCTGAGCAGGATGGCGCGCTGGTGAAAACAATTGGCGATGCCGTGATGGCAGTATTCCGGCGTCCCGCAAACGCGCTGCGCGCGATGCTGGAAGCGCAGGAGCTACTTGCGAATCCTCCCGATGGAATGTTGCCGCTGACGTTGAAAGCGGGAATGCACACCGGCCCCTGCATCGCCGTTACGCTCAACGATCGTTTGGATTACTTTGGTTCGACGGTAAATTTGGCGGCGCGTCTGGAGGGACAATCGACCGGGGGTGATGTAGTAATCTCGAGGGCCGTATATTCCGATCCGGAAGTTCGTGAGCTCCTGGCAGACTGTCCAGCTGGATTAGCCGCGACTCATTTCACCATCCCTTTGAAAGGATTTGATGACGAGCAGTTCGAGCTGTGGCGCGTGGCGCGCACAGGTACGGAACCGCTTGCGGTAGCAAGCGGGTAAGCGCAGTTGTCGGGTTATAACCCGCTCGCTACCGCAAGCGGTTCTGTACCATGTCGATAATCGAAACCCGCGACGTAACGCGCGTCTACCAGATGGGCGCAAACGAAGTCGTAGCGCTCAACCGCGTGACCATGAGTGCGCACGAAGGCGAGTTCGTCGCGATTCAGGGGACGTCAGGATCAGGAAAATCTACGCTGCTGAACCTGCTGGGTGGCCTCGATCGTCCGACCAGCGGCGATGTCCTGTTCGACACCGAGCCGCTTGGTCCGCGCACGAAAAAACAGATGGCCCGTTACCGGCGTTTTTCGGTCGGCATGATCTTTCAGAACTTCAATTTGATTCCCACGATGACGGCAGTCGAGAACGTGCGGTTGGCGCTCGCGTTCGGAGGTGTGCGCGGAGTCGAGCGGCGCAAACGCGCATCGGAATTGCTAGAGCGCGTGGGACTGTCCGATCGCATCGAACACCGGCCGTCGGAGTTGTCGGGAGGCGAGCAACAGCGAGTCGCGATTGCGCGCGCGCTCGCCAATCGTCCGCGAGTTTTGCTTGCGGACGAGCCGACGGGAAACTTAGACTCGACGCGCGCTCGCGAATTACTGGCGCTGCTGCGCGAAATGGTGTCGAACGATCGTTTGACCGTGCTGCTGGTGACGCATGACCGCGAATTGGCGGGCAGCTTCGCCGATCGAATTATTACCATGAAAGACGGAAGGATAGTCGATTGATTCACTGAATCATTGATTCATTGGTTCATTGCCAAAACCCAACGGTGAACAATCTAATCACTCAGTGAACAATGAACCAATGAGCGAATGAATCAATGAGTCAATGACTCAATGAATCAATGGAGTTATCTATGACCACACCAATCCCCCAGGGCATGACGCTGGAAGCGATTCGTTCAGTGCCGCTCTTCGGATCGCTAAGTGATGACGCCGCCCACGAACTGCTAACACTTCTCAAAAGTCGCGCTGTCGCTGCCGGCACTTCGCTGTTTCGCGCGGGCGAGCTGGGCGACGCGATGTATCTGATTCAGAGCGGTCGAGTGCGCATCGCGGTCCACGACGCGGACGGCAGAGAGATCGTTTTGGCGGAGTTGGCGCAAGGCGATTTTTTTGGCGAGATGGCGATCATCGATGGGAAACAGCGTTCCGCGGACGCGGCGGTAATCGAAGACGCGCACCTTTCCGTTTTGTCGCGCGAAAACTTTCTGCGATTCATCAACACTAATCCCGGTGTGGCGCTTGAGATGTTAAGCGCTGTCTTTCAACGGCTCCGTCAGACCGACAAGATGTTGCAGCAACGCGTCTCGCGCAACGTCAACGAAGAACAAGAGAAGCGCATGACGATCGCGGATCGGGCGGCCGATGCCATCGCCGAATTTGGCGGTAGTTGGAAGTTCATCATCACTGCTATCGGAATCATTATCGCCTGGATAATTTTCAACTCTTACATCATGGTGAAAGGATTTGACGCCGCGCCTTATCAGATGCTGAATCTGGTTATGGGCATCATCGCCGGTTTGCAGGCGCCGATCATCATGATGTCGCAGAACCGGCAAGGCTCGAAGGATCGTCTGCGCGCGGATCTCGATTACCAGGTGAATCTGAAAAACGAACTTGCGCTCTCTGAGGTGCTGCGCCGACTGGATGTGCTGGAGAGTGAGCGTCTGCCGCTTTT
>DASYPX010000218.1:0-7048 GCA_036006125.1 Pyrinomonadaceae bacterium
CCGTAAATCACCATCATCGGCGACAACGCGACAAGTAATGCCGCGACTGTCGCTGATTCGCGCGAATCAGTGAGATCGCGCGTGAAGAACCAGCACGCGATAATTGCGAGCGGCATTTGCGCAACGACGGCGAACTTAAAAACCAAATATGCGTGCTCAGGCGGCAGTCCGAAAAATTTGTGCGCGATCGCGTAGAGTGTGTGGTTTGTGAGTGTAAACAACGCGCGGCCCAGCGCCATTGACGAAGGCTCGCCACGGATCGAGGCGACGGTGTAATCCAATCCGTCCCAGTCGCCGATGAATGGATTTAGGTAGACGAGTGTCAGCGCGAGACCTGCGATTGCAGGCGGCAGCCAGTAGAGATATGACAGAGGAAGGTTGACTGAACGCGTCTCAACAGAATCGGTAAGTGCAGACACGGCCGACGACTCTAGTTGTCGACCGAAGTTAACGTTGAGATTTGATGGAGAGTCGGCGGCGGCTCAGACGGGCGCGCATTTTTGTTTGAACGGAAGTAGCGCAGCGGGCGCACGTACTTCACATATTTTCCGGCCGCGGGGCCAAACATCTTACCCATCGTTTCGGGATCCATTTCGTCAAACGAGTGGAGGAAGAATGGAACTGCGCAGCCGCAACGATCGCAATCAGCCTTTGGCCCGAGGATGCACTTCTCTTTGCGATTTCCGCTCACGTCCCATGACGCCATCCGCGACGATGCCAGGCAATTGTCGGTCACGGTGTGGCAGTTTTCAGAGCGCAAAAGATTCAATGTGCGCGTCGTACATTCAACCAGATGAGGATACTTCTCTTTGATCGCAAGAATGCGATCAAGCACCCGGTCGCGTTCTTCGTAATTCAGCCAGAGTTTGTCAGCTTCTGGTTGTCCGTGCATGTAGGTGTAGAACTCAAAGATGATGCCACTATTTATTGGTTCCTTTTTCCATTCTTCGACGAACTGTTCCAGTTCTCCTTCATTTTCGCGCGTCAGCACAGTGGCGATGCCGATCCGCAGTCCGCGTTCAGCCGCGTCGCGAATCATCCGCTTGATGCGCTGATAGGTCTTCGCGCCGCGCAGCCGATCGTGACGTGCTTCCACGCCGTCGACGGAAACTTTGAAGTTGACGTGAGGCCAGTCGGGAATTCGTATCGTCCCGTTGGTGACAACCATGTTGCGGCGAAAATACTTTGAGCCCATCTCGATAATTTCCTGCCGCATCAGCGGCTCGCCACCCACCCAACTGCATGAAAAGAACGGAAATCCTTCGGCCTTTAATTTCTCAAAGAAGGAGCGCCAACGCTCGACGGCGAGATTCTCCGGCTGCTCGTGCTCGAAGAAATAACAATGATGACAACGCAGATTGCACTGATTGGTGACATCGACGGAGCACACCGCGTCCTGTGGGATACCCATCAACGCAAACCGCGTAAGTTGATAAATAGGATTTGGCTTTCGAGTCATTGGGTGAGACACCGCGTGAAAACGAGAGTCTAATACACACCGTTATTTACGTGAAGCCCGCGGTGATGGGTGAAGAATTCGGTGTAACCACGAATTACAAAATCACGAGTTCAATGCGCTACACTACGCCACTCTTCAGTCGATGGCTAAAAACGGAAGGTTCAGAACAAATCTCGAATACTGGCTTGTGCGCGGTGTGTTGGGCTTCTTTGCGCTTTTGCCGCGTTTGTGGGCCGTCCGACTTGGCGTCGCAATTGCGCCTGTCGGGCTGTGGTTTCCAAAACTGCGGCGTACTGGCGAGCGCAATCTAGAAATGGCATTTCCAGACATGCGGATCGATGAACGCGAACGTTTGCTGCGCGGCAGTTTTAAAAACCTGGGCCGATTGCTCGGCCTCTTCAGCCATTTTCTCCAGGTCACACCTGACGAGATTCGCCAGATGGTCGAATACGACCCGACTGGTCTTCCCGATGTTCGAAAAGCCGAAGCGGAAGGACGCGGTATTCTTTTTCTGACGGCGCACATTGGAGCGTGGGAGTTCCTCAGTTTCACTTGGTCAGCGCTCGAACGTCCCGGCAGTTTTATAGTGAGGCGCATTGACAATCCGCGCATTGAAACTTTGGTTGACAAATTTCGGACGCGATTCGGCAATGAGACGATCGACAAGACGACGGCCGTCCGCCGTAGCCTCCGCGTCTTGCGCGACGGCAGCTGGCTCGGCATCCTGGCCGATTCAAACACGCACCCTAAAGAAGGCGTCTTCGTTCCGTTCATGGGCCATCTGGCGTGCGCCACAGCCGGCGCCGCAACCTTCGCGTTGCGTACAGGTGCCGCGGTAATACCGATCGCCGCTGTGTGGCAAGAAGAACGACAACGCTATCTCATCTACCTCGATCGCCAGGTCGAGTTAGTTCGCACGGGGGATAACGAGCGCGACGTCGAGGTCAACACTGCTCGATTCACAGAGGCAATTGAACGGATGGTGCGAAAGTATCCGGATCAATACCTATGGATTCATCGGCGCTGGAAGACGCGCCCGCCCGGGGAGCCGCCGCTCTATGATTAGACAATCCCGAAGCGGTTCCCCATCTGCTGATTCTCAAAACTCGGAGAAGCTGAGCGCGATCTATTCCTTTGCGGATCTCTCGAATTACTCATTCAAAGAGCGTCTGCTTATTCGCGCCGCGGATCTCGCGTTCTATCTCTTGATCCGGCTTCTGGGCGCAACGACGAAATTCGAGGTCGAGGGTTGGGAAAATCACGACGCGGTGACCGAGAGCGGCAAGCTTCCGATTTACGTCTTCTGGCATGAGCGGATCATGATGACGACTTACTGGTGGCGCAATCGAAAAATCGTCGTGCTCACGTCACAAAGCCGCGATGGCGAATACATCGCGCGTTTTATTCAAAGGTTCGGATACGGAGCGGTGCGCGGTTCCAGCACGCGCGGCGCGGTAGGCGCAGTCTTGCAAATGGCCAGGCTCATGCGCGCGGGATGCACCATGTGTTTTGTTCTCGATGGGCCACGGGGACCGCGACGTGTCGCCAAGCCCGGTCCGGCGCTCCTCGCGAAGCGCTCTGGCCACCCAATTCTGCCGGTGACGATGGCGCTGGAGAAGCACTGGACGCTCCC
Organism: Pyrinomonadaceae bacterium; assembly: GCA_036006125.1. Lineage (GTDB taxonomy): Bacteria > Acidobacteriota > Blastocatellia > Pyrinomonadales > Pyrinomonadaceae > UBA11740. The sequence goes on from DASYPX010000218.1 coordinate 3,093, forward strand.
GACTTGGGATCACTTTCAAGTACCCAGGCCATTCACGCGCGCCAAGGTGTTTGTCGCGGCGCCGATCTACGTCGCCGCCGATGCTGATGATGAGGAGATGGAACGCAAACGTTGCGAAGTGCAACGCGTCCTGGACGAGTTAACCGAACGCGCCGAACAGTGGCGTGCGCGTGTTTCATCAACTTAAGGTCGTGTAGTACGATTACGGCACCGCAGGGTTCAAGTCGCGGTGACGAAGTCAGTATCACCTGCACCGGGGTCCCCAGCGCGGCAGCCGCGCTGGAGTGTTCGATAGCAGGTGGGTCACAGCATCCAACTTCATAAATCCATCCGCTCACGTGGATGGTACTGACTTCAGTGCCTGCAACTTGAAACCACCGTTACCGGAGGATCAATGATCAATCAGGAGCGCATCAAGAATCTGCTGCTCGAACTTGTGCAGATCGACAGCCACTCACGGAAAGAACGCGAAGTCGCGCTGTGCATCAAGAAGTATTGCGAAGAGATGGGCGCGCAAGTCGAGATCGATAACGCCGGCGAAGCCGTGGGCGGCAACAGCGGCAACGTAATCGCGCGTTTTCCCGGCACTATTCCCAACGCCCAGCCAATCATGATGTCGGCGCATATGGATACAGTTGTTCCCGGTGAAGGCGTTAAACCGATCGTCGAAGGCGACATCATTCGCACTGACGGCACGACCGTGCTCGGCGGCGACGACAAGAGCGGCTGCGCAGTCATCATCGAAGTGATTCGCTGTCTGCAGGAACAGAAAATTTCGCACGCGCCGATCGAAGCAATCTTTTCGATTTGTGAAGAGGTTGGCCTGCTCGGCGCTAAGAACGTCGATGTGTCGAAGCTGAAAGCAAAATACGGAATTGTTTTCGATTCAGACGATCCCGGCTTTCTCTTCACCAAGGGTCCGTCGTCCAATCACATGGAATTTCGGATTCACGGTCTTGAGTCACACGCTGGGGTCGCGCCGGAAGAAGGGATCTCGGCGATTAAGATCGCCGCCGAGGGTTTGGCCAATATGAAACTCGGCCGCATCGATCAGGAAACGACTGCGAACATCGGCCAGATCGAAGGGGGCATGGCCACGAACATCATCCCGAACCTGGTCGTGCTGAAGGGTGAGGCGCGCTCGCACAGCGAACAGAAACTCGAAGCGCAAACCGAGCACATGAAGAAATGCCTGGAAGACGCTGCGGCGAAATACGAAGTGACAGTCGCCGGCAAGACGACGAAGGCTTCTGTCGAATCGCACGTTGAGCGGGACTATTCGTCCATGGACGTGCCGGACAGCTCACACGTCGTGCAACTTGTCCTCAAAGCAGCGACGCGCATGGGGCTGCAAGTGAAGACGATGGCTTCCGGCGGCGGCTGTGACGCGAACGTTTTTAATCGCAAAGGCATCGAGTGCGCGAATCTCGGCACGGGCATGCGCGCGATTCACACGGTGAAAGAATGGCTCGACGTGAAAGATATGTACGCTTCGGCTGAAATGACGCTTGAGATCATGAAGCTGAACGGCGAGTTAGCGATGAAAGCGTCGGCCACGGGCGCTTAACATAGACGAGCGCGAAGGAGCGTAGCGAAGATGCGTAGCCCAAAACCAGTCACTGCCGCGGGCATCGCTTGTCTTTTGCTTGCTCTTCTCAATGCACAAACCTTGGCTGATGCTCGCATTCGCCCGGGCTTCTCGTCCCCTCTTGGATTTCCGCAAACAAAAGTTGCTCCAAAGATCGTCGCAATTCGAGCGCAACTGTTCTACGACGCCACCGGCACCTTCTCGCAAGACATCCTTTCACAGAAAGACCTGGCTTTATGGAACACGATCATCGGTGAAGGAAGCGCGGGTGCGGCTTCGACATCGACGTTTGTCACGATTGAGATCACCGGCTGGAACATGGCGGTTGGTGCTACAAAGGTTGAAATCACGGCCACCGGAAACAAAAGCCGGCTTATCCAAAAACGACTTATAGGTGTCGACATTTACGATGAGCGAACAAAGTTTGTCGCTCCATTTTGGCTATATGATACGGGCTGTGAGCCTATAAAAATCGCGGCGCGGTTAATCGGCGCCGGCGCACCTCGAAGCGTTGTCACAAAGACAATTCCGTTTGCTTGCGGCGAGTAGTTGCCGCGACCAACATGCCTCCGCGCTGGACTCACATCACGATCAACTGTAGCGACCTCGCACGCTCCATAGACTTTTACACTTCGTTCTGTGGCCTCTCGATCGTGCGCGATCGCCGTCCCGAAGGGCGCCATAACGTCTGGGTTGGACCGAAGACCGGAGTAGGCGAGAATCCGGTGTTTGTGCTCGTGCTAATTCAAGATGAAGTGAAAGCGCGTCTCGATCACTTCGGCTTTCAATGCGACTCGCGCGCGGAGGTTGATCGCATCGCTGAGTTGGCTCGCGAGCAAAGCATTCTCGTCGAACCGCCGCGGGATATCGGCGGAGTGGTCGGCTATTTCACCATGGTTCGCGATCCTGATGGACATCTGGTTGAGTTCACTGCCGGTCAACCGCTGAGGGGCTTATGAGATGACTCGATCTTTCGCGGCATTAATGATTGCGTTGCTAGCTCTATCCGCTCCGGCGGTGGCACAGTCTCCGTATACGATCAGCGGTGAATTGCGAGACGACGCGGGGCGACTTTTCGCTGGCGGCAACGTGTGCGCGCTGCTGAAAATCCCGAGCGGCCTAAACGTTCGTGACAAAGCGTGCAGCGAATCGGACGGGCAGGGAAAATTTTCCATCAGCATTAAGCAGCCCGGTACTTATCAGGTTATCGCCGACAAAGTATCCGAAGGCTACATGCCCACCTACTCTCCTTTTTACAAATCTCGCAGGCGGCCGGCTCCCGAAGTCACTTTGGGCAGCGGGACCGACAGTCAAACTGTTCAAGTTCAGATGCCTCCACCAAGCGGAGTGATCAGCGGGAAGGTGATCGATGAAGCAACCGACCGGCGCGTGCCGAACTTCGTGGTTTGGTTCTGGCAGGCTCGCGATCCCAACGCTCGCACGCATTTAGTTGTGAATGGGCAGTCAGGCATGTTCCGAATGTTCGCGCCGCCGACTGAACCTTTCAGGATGCGCGTTGTGGCTGACGGCTATGAAGACTGGGTAATGGGCGGAGGTGTACTGGTTTCGCTAGCCGGCGCAAAGAAAGGGCCTGGGGCACTGCTCGTGCCCACCGGCCAACGAACCGAGTTCGCCGTCTACCTAAAACGAACGATCCCACTGCCGGCAGACGCGGCTGACGCCAATCGTTTACCGGCACCAATTCAACTTTCACCAGCAGACAGTCAAATATTCGATATTTTTCCACGGCATACGCGGCTCGAATGGAATCCCGTATCGGGCGCGATGTCTTACGCCGTCGAAATCGAATCGTGCTGGTCACGAGGGTCTGAGGAAAAGAAGCGACTTCCCGATGATGGTGAGTGCATCAACCCGTCGTCGTATGAAGAGAAGTACGGCTTGCGGGACACAAATTATGAATTCATCTTTAAAGGAGCGCAGCCCGGCCGGTGGAGGGTTTGGGCAATTGATTCGAACCACAAACCTGGAATGAGGAGTCCTTGGCGAAGCTTCACTTTTTTGAAATGATGTGAGTTTGCAATTCGTCCTGCGCCGGCCATAATCACTTCCCATCATGATCCGTCCTTTTCGCGGAGTTCATCCGCAAATTCACGAGACTGCCTTCATTGCCGACAGCGCACAAGTAATCGGTGACGTGCACGTCGGGAAACAGGCGTCCGTCTGGTTCGGCACGGTCGTGCGCGGAGACATGTTCTATATCCGCATCGGCGATCGCACGAACGTCCAGGACAACTGCGTCATTCACACGCGGACTGGCGAAAAGCCAACCATTCTCGAAGAAGAGGTCACCGTCGGCCACAGTGTGACGCTGCATGGCTGTTACGTCGAGCGGAAGTCTTTGATCGGA
>DASYPX010000219.1:0-2151 GCA_036006125.1 Pyrinomonadaceae bacterium
TCGAACAGGTTTGTTCCGCAGTTCATGAAGCGCATCAGCAAGGCATTCTTCACCGCGATTTGAAACCAGACAATATCTGGCTTGAGCCGAACGGTCTTGGTGGCTATCGGGTAAAGGTTTTGGACTTCGGTATCGCGAAGATTGCCGAAGCCGCCGCTCCCATCAATATTGAATCAGACGAGTCAGCGGCAGTCATTCAGCCTACGGTCGCAGCGACTCCGGCGCTCGAAGCGGCGACACTCATCAATCCAGTCACATCCACACCTGCGCGAGATGACGAGAGCGCCACGCAGATACTGGCCAGCACCGAAGAACACACCCGCATGTTCGAATCGCCACGCCACACCGCCGGCGCTATGCGCGCGACTGCGGTGCCGGATACGGCCGCGGCCGGACTGACACGCGTGGGATCGATTCTCGGCACGCCGCTTTACATGTCGCCTGAACAATGTCGCGGCGAGAGACTGGACGCGCGTTCCGATGTCTACAGCATCGGTGTGATTGCGTATCAGATGCTCACGGGCGCGCCGCCCTTCACCGGCGACACGGCAAATGTAATTCGTTCGCACAACGAAGTTCAGCCTGCGCCAGTGCGTTTGGCGAATAAGAAGGTCCCAAAGCGCGTGTCGCGCATGGTGATGTCGGCTCTTGAGAAAGAGGCAGATAAGCGACCGCAAACTGCGATCGCTTTTGCCCACGCCATGCGCGCCAATGCCGACGGATTGGGCGCGCTTTATCGTCGCGCGTTTGCGCTTTACAGCGAGTATTTTCCCAAGTTTCTGAAGCTGTCCATCATCGCGCACATTCCGGTAATCATCGTGACCGGACTGGCCATCGCTTATCGATTCACAGAACCGAAGATGGGCATGGGAATGAAATTGTCGCTCGGTATTCCTCTCGCGCTGCTGCAAATCGTTTCCGGCTTTGTCTCAGGCTCGATCATTTCCGGGGTTACGGCAATCATCGTCACGCAATTGGCCGTCGCTCCAATGAAGCCGGTCCAGTTGCGCGCCGCGGCCGGCGTGCTGCGCCGCCGCTGGAAGCCATTCCTAAAGACAGGTCTCAACGTAGTGCTGCGCATGGCGATCGGTTTTGTGCTTCTGATCGTTCCCATGGTGATCGTGCAGGTGCGTTATCTGCTTTGGGGGCCCGTCGTGCTCATGGAGGGACTGCAAGGAAAGGCCGCGCTGAAACGCGCCCGGGCGCTGGCCTCGCGGTCGTGGCGCACGATGATCCTGGTGCTGTTGATTCAGTTCTGCGTCCCGGCGATCGTGGGAGCGATTATCGGTGGCTTGCTCGGTCTCAATTCGACGGGCCCGCACACGCACTCCTGGAGTATAAAGGTTACTGGTCAACTCTCTGAGCTCCTCAACATTTTCGTATTGCCGTTGCTCGCGATCGTGCCGGCGTTACTCTATTTGAAGATGCGGCAATTCGGCGGTGAGACTGTGACTGACGTGATGGCGCAACTTCAGGACTCCGAACCATCAAAGAGCCTCTGGCAGCAGCGCATGCGCACGCGTTTGACGGTCACGCCCCAGACACGGACACCAGTTTAATTTCGAGATTCCTCGGAAGACGTTCCCTGCCCTCGTACAATTTGGAACTTTTGACGGCTGGCAAAGTTCTTACTGGGGCCGCAGTGAACTACAAAATTCTTCACCTTACCTTTGTCACCAGTATCGTGGCTGCAATTCTCTTTTCTGCTGCACACGTCTCGGCGCAGCCGATCGGAGAGAGAGTCAACGTGCGGCTTGTAACCGACGAAGCGGAAGCGGTATTGGCCATCCTCGCGAAAAGAAAAGCTAAAGTGGAAATCACCGATGCAGACTGGCAAAAAGTATTCTCCAGCGAAGGGTATGCTCGATTGAAGAAACGTGAGCAATCGATGAAACGCTCGTTTGAAGACGCCGACTTCAAGACTTTCGCGATGTCGGATCAAGTTCTGCAGCGTGCGGCTGTGCTTGCGGAAACCTTAGCCCGGTGGAAACAGGCAGACATCTCACGATCGGCGGGCTTGGCACTTGCTTATTTACCTAAGACCGCGCACATCACCGCGAAAATCTATCCAGTTATAAAGCCACGCGAAAACAGCTTTGTCTTTGAAGTCAACACCGATCCGGCAATTTTCCTTTATCTTGATCCGACGAT
>DASYPX010000220.1:0-21534 GCA_036006125.1 Pyrinomonadaceae bacterium
GCGATGGGGGCAAACGTTAACCCTCGCGAAGTTGAGGGATTGCCGCTCAACGGGCGGCAACTCTCTCAGCTTTATTTGCAGGCTCCCGGTTCGGTGAACAGCGGTTCGGGAACTTACGGCGACATTCGCTTCTCTGGACGCGCGGTCGAACAGAATGAGATTCGCTACGACGGCATTGAGGGCACGGCGATTATCGATACCAGCCCGGGCAACCTGAACGGTGAAGTGCCGACGCCGTTTCGCCTGCAATCTTCGTTGGAAAATGTTCAGGAGTTTCGCGTCGATTCGAACAACTATCCGGCCGAGTTCGGCACGGGCACCGGCGGGCAGATCAGCGTCGTCACAAAGTCCGGCGGCAACAGATTTCACGGCTCGGTCTTTGAGTACATTCGCAATGATGCGCTCGACGCCCCGAATTTCTTCGACAACATCATCGGACAAAAGAGCAAGCTGCGGCTGAATCAATTCGGCGGTTCGCTCGGGGGCCCAATCGTCAAGGACAAAGCGTTCTTCTTCTTTTCTTACGAAGGCTATCGCTTGCGCGGCGGAATCAATTCAATCGAGGCGGTGCCTGGCCAGGCGTCGCGTATCTGCGGCGCGCCGCTCGGTGCGGGAAGCATCGCTTGCAACGCGACGACGGCGGCTCTGATTCCGGCCTTTCGCGCCCCCGACGCGGTCGTTCTGCGCGTGGGACCGGACTTGTTCGATACCGTCCAGCGACAGGCGACTAACATCGTCAATGAGAATTCGTTGGCGTTTCGCTTCGACTACAAATTGAACGCCCGCCATTCAACCTACTTCCGTTTCTTTCGTGATCAGGCAAACAACGACCAACCCGAAGGCGTGACCGGCCGCCGTGTTGCCATTCGCTCGATTCCGCAAAATGGGATGTGGGCGTTGCAGTCGGTTTTGAAGCCGACGGTACTGAACGAATTCAAGATCGGTTACAACGGCGCGCTCTCGCGCATCAACGGATTCGCACCTACTTTCAACGGCATCGATTTATCAACGCTCTCGCTGAACATCGCAGGCACTGTTGCCGGATTCGCGTTACCCGGACAAGGTGCAAACGCCGGAGTCGCGACACCCGGTGGCCTGGTGCGCGCCAACAGTGCGACGAACGGACGTGCGCAACCGTACACGCCCTATTCGTTGTCGTTCATAGATAATCTGAGTTGGACGCGCGGCGATCATTCATTCAAGTTCGGCGGCGAAGTGCGCGCGATTCGCATGTGGACCGACCGGGTCGGCGGCACAACTTACACCTGGGCGAGCATCAACAACTTTCTGACGAACGCGCTGCAATCGACACAGTTCCTCGGCGATGTGTCGGCGCCATCGCCGTTCTTCAACGGCTCGACCGGTCAACCGCAAGCGCGCCAGACTTATTACATTGGCTATGCCCAGGACGAATGGAAACTCAAACCGAATCTGACGTTAAGCTATGGCTTACGCTACGAGTACTACACGCCGCTGCGGGAAAAGGACAATCGGCAGATTCTGTTCGACATCGTCACCGGCGTGCTGGGCGATCCCTCCGGCGATCCGCTGATTTCTTCCAAGACTAATTTCGGTCCGCGCGTCGCGATGACCTGGTCACCCAATCCGCAGGCAACCGGATTCTTCGGCGGTGGCCGGACAATCCTCCGCGGCGGTTTCGGAATCTACTACGGTCCGGGCCAGACGGAAGATCAAATTCAGCCGATCGAATCAAACCGCATTAGCTCGACGGTTAGCGGTGGAAGTTTTCCGCAAGATACTAATGCCATCGTCGCGAACTTCATCAACAATCCAAATAACCGGTCGTATCAGCCGCGCGCTTACGCGTCCGACTACACGATTCCGGAAAAGATTTATCAATACACGGCCTCGGTCCAGCAAGAGCTGCCGTACAAAGTGGCTTTCACCGCCGCGTTTGTTGGTTCGCAAGGACGCAATCTGTTTCTGCGCAGCGTGGCGAACCGGATTCTTCCGGGACAGACCGTCATCACGGACGGAACGACGCTGCCCAACACCTTTGGAGTGGTGAATCGAACGCTTACCACTGGCCCATTTGCTGGGCAGGTAGGTTTTGTCCAGACGATTCGCGAGTTCTCGATCGTGTCGGGCTCGTCTTCAGTGCAGAACCCCTACGCTGAGATCGATTACAAAACCAGCGGTGGTCATGACAGCTACAAAGCGTTGCAGTTGTCTTTGACCAGAAGATTCAACACGGGAGTGACGTTGAATTCGCAGTACACGTTCGCCAGCTCGACCGGCAACACGACCGGGTCGAATGAAGCGCGCACCGCAGCGAACAATGCGCGGGCGTTGGGTGACTTCGATTATGACAATGGCTCGAACAACTTTGACGTGCGGCACACGTTCAATTTCAGCGCCGTTTATGATCTGCCTTTCGGCCGTGGCAAGCGATACAACTTCGGTGATGTTGGAAACGCGATTCTTGGCAATTGGCAAGTGGGCACAATCTTTAACGCGCGCTCGGGTGTGCCACTTGAAATTGGAATCGTGCGGCCTGACGTAGTGATGCAGTGCGCGAACACGGCCGGTTGCGGCGGCTTGCCAAACGGTTTCGTCGCGCAATTGCCTGGCACGATCAACGCCACGAATCCTTTGCCGGCAGGTTTCATCGCGGTCGTTAACACGCCGGGCGGTGGCGCGTCGCGCAACGTACGCCGGCCGAATTTGATCGCCGGAGTTAATCCGTACCTCACGAATGATCGATTGATTCTAAACCCGGCGGCGTTTACCACTCCCGCGCCCGGAACGTTCGGCGACGTCCCGAGAAATTTCTTGCGCGGACCGAACTTCCAACAGTTCGATCTGATTCTGAACAAACGATTCAAGTTCAACGAAACAACGAACCTGGAATTCAGGACCGAGATCTTCAACATTTTCAATCGCGCGAACTTCGACATTCCTGGATCGCGTCTGAATCTCGCGCTGCCAACGATCAGTTGCGCGGCTGGCGTATGCACCGCGAGCGGCGCAAACATACAACCCGGCTCACCCTACACGCAGAGCGCAGCAGGCGGCACGTTTGGCCTGCTGCGCCAGACCGTTGTGCGAGATGTAGGTTTGGGAACCAGTCGCCAAATTCAGTTTGCGTTGCGCCTCAATTTCTGATGAGCATAGTCGGCAATGGCAAGCCCGTGACCGAGGAGTCCCGATTAGATCGGGACTCCTCCGTGGCGCGTTTCAAGAAAACCAAATCCGCGGTCGCCGCGCCGGTCACTCATCCTGTCAACGTGCTGGACGACGAAGTCTACGACGACGGTTATCTCCGCATCGAACACCAGAATTACTATCTGACCTGCGACGGACGGCCTGTCTATTTACCGCGCGTTGAATTCCTCTTGATCTCGCGCCTCTCCCGCTCAATCGAACGCGTGGTGACCTCTGAAGATCTCTGGTGCGCCGCCTGGGGCGACGACAAGCCGCTCAACTGCGGCAGCCTTCACGTTTACATTCACCGCCTGCGAAACAAACTACGACCGTACGATCTGCAAATAGACCTGTTGGTGAACGTGGGATATCGACTGGTGATGAAGTAACAATCAGAGACTCTTCAGCCGCTCTCGCAAATCGTCCCGTGCGCTTCTGAATGCTGCGAGCCGCTCCTGCTCATCGCCGGTGACCTCAGCAGGATCCGCAATGCTCCAATGTACCCGTTCCGCTTTTCCCGGGAACATCGGACACTGTTGATTGGCGTTGTCACAAACGGTAATCACGTAATCGAACGACTGGCCTGCGAACTCGTCCACCGACTTTGAGCGATGCTGTGAAATGTCAATCCCGATCTCGCGCATCGCTTCGATCGCCTCCGGTCTGACGAAGCTGGGCGCGACTCCCGCGCTCTCCACTTCAAACCTGTCGCCGGCGATATCGCGCAGCAATCCTTCCGCCATTTGACTGCGCGCGGAATTGCCCGTGCAGAGAATCAGGACTCGCTGTTTCATAATCGCAAGTTAAGGCGCGTCTTCCACAGGTTGAACTGAAAAGTTTCGTTCCGTTTCGCGAAAATATCGCTTTTGAAACCAGAGCGCGACGTTCACTAGTCCAATTAAAACCGGCACCTCGACAAGCGGGCCGATAACCGCAGCGAAGGCCGCTCCTGATCCGATGCCGAACACGGCTACAGCAACCGCGATCGCCAATTCGAAATTGTTGCTTGCGGCAGTGAAAGAAAGTGTCGCAGTTTTTGAATAGTCAGCGCCAATCTTGTGTCCCAGGTAGAAGCTGACGAGAAACATCAGCACAAAATAAATCAGCAGAGGCGCCGCGATGCGCAGCACGTCGAGCGGTAATCTCACGATCAAATTGCCCTTCAAGCTGAACATCACGACGATTGTAAAGAGCAGCGCTATGAGTGTCAGCGGACTGATCTTGGGAATGAACGCTTCGTGATACCACGTCTTCCCTCGCGCCTTAACTAAGAGAAACCGGGTTAGCATTCCGGCGATGAATGGAATGCCGAGATAAACAAATACGCTCTTCGCAATATGGCTGATGCTCACCTGCACAATACTGCCTTGCAATCCGAAGACGGGCGGCAGAATTGTGATGAATATCCACGCGTAAAGACTGTAGAAGGCAACCTGAAACACACTGTTAAAGGCGACCAGACCGGCAGCATATTCGTTGTCACCACGTGCCAGTTCATTCCAAACGATGACCATCGCGATGCAACGAGCGAGGCCGATCAGAATCAGCCCGACCATGTATTCGGGATACGCGCGCAGAAACAAAATTGCCAGGAAGAACATCAGAACCGGCCCAATGACCCAGTTCTGCACCAGCGAGAGCGTCAACACTTTCCAGTTGCGAAATACTTCACCGAGATTTTCGTAACGCACCTTCGCCAGCGGCGGATACATCATCAGAATCAAACCGATGGCAATTGGAATGTTGGTAGTGCCAACCTGGAAGCGATTGATGATTCGCTCAACGCCGGGGTACGCGTAGCCGATGGCAACTCCGACAGCCATCGCCGCAAAAATCCAGAACGTCAATAATCGATCGAGAAATGAAAGCCGTGGATTACCTGCCACAATTTCTCCTATCCGCCGCGTGGTTTGAACTGAACGTCCGGAGATTTCACTTGACCGCATAGACTTTTACGCTCGCGGCATACTCGTTCACGTTGTAGCGCGCCAGCAAATCCGTGAAGTTTTCGAATACTCTTTGATCATCGTGCGATGCCGGCGCAGGAGCGCAACAAGCGGAGTTCGCCTTTGTTCCAGTTGCAGCGGGCAAAGACGATCCGCAACAACTCGACTGGTTCTCGATCTTCGCATAGGCGTTCAAGTCCGCGCCTGAATCAATCACCTGGACATTGGAAAACCCAACATCGATCAGTCCGCGCTGGTACTCTTCGATCAAGACCGCGCCGCTGATGCAGCCTACGTAAGCGAGCACATCTTCACTCACCTCTCGGGGCAGCGGTTTTTTCAAAGCTATATCGCTAACCGCGAGTCGTCCTCCTGGCTTAAGCACGCGCGCGATTTCGCGAAACACGGCCGCCTTGTCCGGCGCGAGATTAATTACGCAATTGCTGATTACACAATCGACCGAGTTATCGGGCAGCGGTAATTTATCGATCGTTGCCAGATGAAACTCGACGTTAGTGAATGGCTTGCCATTGTTGCCGCGCGCAACGTTGCGTCGCGCCAAATCGACCATCTCTGGAGTCATATCGATCCCAATCGCGCGACCAGCCGGACCAACTTTAGCCGCCGCCAGAAACACGTCCAATCCGCCGCCCGAACCCAGATCGACAACCGTTTCGCCTTCCTTCAGATTCGCGGTTGCCGTGGGATTGCCGCATGAAAGTCCCATGTTTGCTTCGGCAGGAATCGACCGCAATTCTTCGGGCGAGTAACCGAACGCTTCGGCTACCGCCCGCACACCTTCGTCGTGCGACGACAAATTGCTTCCAGCCACCGCCCCGTACCGCGAGCGTACTGATTCTTCAATATTTGCTACCATTTTAGTTTCCGCCTTCCTGGTTATTCGCTTATTTTCACATTCGCCTGCGCGAATATGTGCCTACCGTACCGCTTACATGTTGCATATGTCAAGGCGTATATGAACAGGATTGCCGAACCACGGACCGCCGCTTACCCTGGCCGCGCCGATTAGTTCAGCGAGAATGCGACGGGTCAGAGTCAAATGAACACCTCGTAAGTCGGCGATGGTAAAATCACGTCGTGAACTTTCGCAAACCATTCTGGAAATGGCTAGTAATCTTGCTGGTCTTCATCGTCGCTGGGATTGCCGCCGTTATTGGTTGGATTAAGCCGAGTTCAAACGTAACCCTTACCGAACTGAACAACATTCAGGACCTACAGACTCGGTTCAATCAGGACTCCGGCAACGTGCGGGTGTTACTACTACTGTCGCCGACCTGACCCGCTTGTCTCGGCGGCGCCCGGAGGGTGCAGAAGGAAATCCTGCAAGCAAACGACTCTCAGAAACTGCGCTTGTATGTTGTTTGGTTTTCGATGCTGCCAACCGACGCGCGATCTCGCTGGGGTTGGACAGGTGGAATTCTGGAGGACTCGCGAGTCAGTCATTACTGGGACGAAAAGAAGCGAGTCGGTCGCTTATTCGCCGGAAAAGATCCCGAGTCTAACGATCCGGATGTCGTTTGGGATGCATTCTATGTTTACGGACCTGACGCGCAATGGACTACCAAACCTGAACCGCTGATTGTCTCCGGCTCAACGGTGCTCGACGATTTTGACAGTCTGAAATCAAAGCTCCTGCCATTGCTGACGGACAAGTAGCAGCTAATAACTCAGCGCGTGATTTGCGGTCGGCAGCCCGTTTGAACTATTTGCTCACTTCGCCAATCGCACTCTCCAATCAGCCGCGAATGACTCACCGAGCCGTTTGGACAAGTCCGGTTCCTCGTCAGTATCGATCTTGATCCATACTGTGCGGTCGAGTAACGCCTTCACCTTCGCGTCTGTAAAATGTCCTCTTCATCTGCCGGCATGGCACGCACCATTTGGCAGAAACATCGAGCACAACCAGTTTTTGCTCTTGCTTGGCCTTCGCTACCACATCGTCGAGCAGCGGAAAACCCTGCGGCAAAGGTACTTCTCGTCCGGGCTCAGGCGATTTTTGTTTTGCCGTTGGCAACTCGCGCGGTATATCCCGCGCGCGCGACGGCTGCCCTCAACGCGTTCTCGTCGACTTGGGTGGTATCGTAGGTGACGATGAACTCGTCGCGCTCCAGAATGAGTTCGGTTTTGCGAACAGCGGCGAGCTCCTCCAGAGCTCGTTTGACCCGATCGGGTCAAGCCATTCAAACCGCGCCACTCTTGCTTTTGCTGAAGCCGTAGATGTGCAGGCGCACAGTTTTCATTTTTTCCGGCGCCTGAGCAGTAGATTGGAAGACATTAGAAGTTACCAGAAGTAGTACCGTTAAAGCGCCAAAGGCGTGGTAGACATAAGCGACAATCCTCTGAGGAATTAATAATACGACGGAATCCATCGAACGTCAGAGTTAACCGGCGCCGCGCGAAAAGCGTTTCTGTGCACTCTGTAGTGTAGAGGATAACTTTTCGCACGGAGCGAGCCTGACGCTTTTCGCCCCCCGACGATCATTATTTTCTTCATAGGATCTCCTCCGAATAGTCTCGACAGTTTAAGTTTTTCTCGCGATCACCGCGATGTGCCCGTGCGAACTCGGGTCATCGACTTCCCACAGCTCAATTTCAAAACCGGCGGTTTCGATCAATTGCCGCGCGAGCTGTGGCTCGAACGCATCGTAGAAAAACGTGGCCCCAAACATCTCTGAAGTGAGTCCCGCGAACGTTGAGTCGAGCGACTCTGCGCCTTCGCCGCCGACTGACAACAACATTCGGCCACCCGCCTCGAGTGCGCCGGCGACTTTGCGATAAATCCTCTCATGCTGTTCGCGCTGCACGTGGAAGGCCGAGTCCCACAGAATTGCCGCGGCGAACTGTTGCGTGAACTGCACGTCAATCATGTCTGCATGAATCAATTCAGCTTCAGGAATGACTCGCTGCGCGATTGCTAACATTTTCTGAGATTGGTCGACGCCGACGACGTGAAAGCCGCGGTCGATGATGTGGCGCGCGATCGGATTCCCGGTGCCACAACCGAGGTCGAGAACTGTGGCACGGGGCGGCAAGCCATCAAGCAGACGGTCAACGTAACTGAGGGTTCTCGCTACCCGTGCATCGTGAATAGAGTTCTCGTGCCATTCGTCAGCGATCAAATCGTAGGAGTTTTGCAGCATGTTAGCTCGGCGCGGCTAGTTCTGGTTACGCTCGGCGAACGGTTAGTGAGATTACCTGTCGCACCCATCGACCGTGTCGTTTTTCATCCGGCACCACCACGCGCCAATGACCTTCGGCGTCTGGCAGTGGTATGCCGTCGCGGGCCTCAGCCAAAATTATCGTACGATCATTGAACGCCGGATCGAGTTCCGGCAGCGCGAAGACAGCTTTGTATCCATCCGCTGCTTCGACTACCAGAAACAGCGCCAGATTTTTGCCGCGCAGCTTCTCGCCGAACTCAACGCCAGCCGACTGCAGCAGTTGGGCCAAGGGAATGCCGTCAAAAGTGACGGTCTTACCATCAGTATCTTTGGTGGTTAATTTCTGGTGAGGCAGCTGCGCAAAATCCGCGGTCGTTAGCTTCAGCGGATGAGCGACTTCTCCGGCGATCGTCAACTCCCAAGCGGGTGACTGCTTGTCTTGCGCGAAAGAGAGAGATGCTCCCAGGACGACAGACACACATGCAAGTAAAAGTTTTGCACGAAACATTTTTCAAGTTCTCTTGAGTGGAAGCGTCAGCGGTTCACGGTCACGCGCAGAAACGTCGCTGGAATCGAAGTTCCTTCTGCGCTGGTGTTCTGCGCCGTGAATAACTCTTCCAGCTCGCGTTGCAGATCTGCGGCGCGCCCGTTCTTTTCCGCCGCGTCGAATGCGTTCATCGTCGGGCCATAGTAGTCGCGGAACTCGTTGAAGAAACCGACAGGTGATCCGTTGAAGCGGAAAATAAAACTGTCGCGATCGCACGATATGTTTTCCGCGGGAATTCCGGCGGCGCCGAATCGTTCAACAACGTGGCTCTCGACGCCCCAGGTCATCGGGCTTATGAAACCTTCGGGCGGCGGCGGTGTGTAGGCCGAGCTAATCTTCAGAATCTGCGCGACCAGCGTTGGGTCGTTCGGAATCCAGTTGCCCATGACGATGCGGCCACCGGGTTTGGTCACCCGCACCATCTCTTTGGCGACGTCGAAGGGTTTGGGCGCGAACATCGCGCCGAAAATGCTCATGACGACATCGAACTGCCCATCGGGAATCCCCTGCAAGTTTGTGGCGTCGCCTTCCTGAAACTTCAAATTCGTCAGACCGTCTTCGGCGGCGCGCCTGTTTCCCGCCTCAACCAGATTCCGCGCGATATCGACCCCGAGCACTTCCGCGCCGAGCTGAGCTGACGGCAGCGCCGTTGTGCCGTCCCCGCAACCCAGATCGAGAACCTTAAGCCCTTTGGTAATTCCGATTCGCTTCACTAATTCCTCTCCACTTTGCCGCATCGTCGCGGCGATGCGGGTGAAATCACCTTTCTCCCAAAGTGCCTTGTTTGGATTTGGTGCTGGACTGGACATGGTGACGAAGCTCCTCTCAATCTCCGAGATGCGTCGTAGAGTTGATCCTTCGGCGCCTAAAAGCAAGGATGAACAAACGGAAAACTAGGCTGAACGTGACAATTCTCTTTCGTTGTTCTGTCGGCTCCCTTTGTCTGACGAGTTGGGTGGCATTAGATCAGTCTTCTGGTGGTTATTCTCACGAAGAATGTCTCGCCATCACGCCTGAAGTTTAGCTTGTACTGCCGCCCGGGCCGCTTCAGCATTTGATAAATCTCATCCAGCGTAAATTTTGAAGCAGGCGCGCCAGCAATGGCAGTGAGGACATCGCCCTCACGCAATCCACCTTCTGCTGCCGGCGAGTTTTCAAGCACTTGCGATACTCTGAAAGTTCTAAGATCGTTTCCGCCCGCCCGCAACCTTATACCGCTCATGTCGTATTCAACAGGCCGCGCAGAATTAGAGTTCTTCTCGAAGATCAGACGATGTCGTGGGTAATCAAATATTACTTTGAATTTACGCAGCAGCTCACCACCTATGATGCCGTCGAAGTCCCTGCTCGCCAGCGCGCCAGCCGTATCCTGAGACACATAGACCAGGGGTTCATCGATCACCAGTTTGCCAAGAGTGAAAGAGGTCCCGCGGCTGACCAGTACTTTTGTTTCACCGCCGAGCCCCGACAGAGAATGGTCGGCGATCGTTCTTTGGTTTGACGCCGGCAGATCGTTCGCTCGTGCGAACGGAGCACTTAAGACAACCGGGGCGAATGCGCCGCCAGTATCAACGAGGAATCGCCCATTAACTTGGGCCCGACCAGGCATCTGAATCTTTGCGGCGACCAAGAAATGGTTGTCTTGCTTCGTGAGTCGAATGATCTCTCCGGGCCCCGAGTATCTGTAAGTTCGCGGATCATGCAGGACGATCCTGCCTGCGAAATAATCAAGCTCAACCACGTAACGCGTAAAGAGATCAAACCCGACCAGCCCATCCAGTGGTCTGCCCGCCAGACTTTCTAATGAGCTGAGCGCAATTACGGCAACAGTCTGATTGGCAAAAACCAAGTCGCCAACTTTGAGTGATACCACATTACTTGTGCCAACCTGGTAGGCGTCCGGCCCCGCGCCCCCGCTTGCCGTGAATACGTCACGCTGTTCAAGTCCAAGCGCTTTAGCTTGTCGGAGGTCGATAACAAACGGAAAACTTGCTCCACTATCCAATGCAAACCACAGCGGCTGAGAGTCGTTGACGCGCGCCCGAAGAAAAATGAGTCCATAACTGGTGACGTCGACCGGGATTATTACCGGCGCTTGGGCGCGGTAATCTCCGACATAGCGATCAAAAAGCGTCGAATCGACTTTTAGTTGCGCGTAACAAGGAATCGTCACCGCCGTCAACAGAAGCGAAAACGAGATCGAAACGATAACGCCGGTTGATTTACACATGGAACAAAAGTGAATACTCACATCGTTGTGGCTAGTCAATCGTTTTGCGGCGGATTTGTTTTGCGAATGCCCGACTCCTCGGCTATAGTGGCCGCTCTTAAAAACATCTAACAAGGACTTAAGCGGATGGGCATTCTGAACCTCCTTCCAAAGGAAGAGCAATACTTCGATCTGTTCATACAGATGACGCTTTACATCGGCGACGCCGCGCGCGAGCTGAAGCAGATGCTTTCCGATGAGCGGCAGAACTACAGTGAATACTCACAGCGCATCAAACGACTCGAGCACGCGTGCGACGAACTGACGCACACCATCTCTACGAAACTAAACAAGTCATTTATTACGCCGTTCGATCGTGAAGACATTTATTTAATGTCGAGCGCGCTGGATGACATCGTCGATCTGATTGACGATGCGGCGCGCGCTATCATCATTTTCGACGTCGGCGAGATTCGCGACTACGCGCACGATTTTGCCGGTGTGATCGAGCGGATGGCGGATCAGTTGCGGGAAATTGTGGCGACTTTGCAGAAACCAAAGAACATCACGCAACGGCTGGTCGAGATTCACCGGTTGGAAAATGACGGCGACGACATTTATCACGCGGCCATCGCCGAGTTGTTTCACGAAGAGCGCGACCCGCTCACAGTGATCAAGTGGAAAGAAATTTACGAAAAGCTGGAAGCCGCCGTGGATCGTTGCGAAAATGTCGCCAACATCATTGAGAGCGTCATTATCAAGCACACTTAAGAACGAAGTGATGAGTGATGAGTCATGAGTAATGAGTAAATCGTAAATCGTGAATGGTAAATAGAAAAAGCTATTCACGATTTACGATTCACGATTTACTCGCCTTCTCACTCATAACTCATAACTCATAACTCATAACTCATCACTTAGTTTATGACCGCCACCTTCGCCTTCGTCCTCGTCCTGGTCACGTTTGCGCTGATCTTCGACTACATCAACGGATTTCATGATGCGGCGAATTCGATCGCGACCGTCGTGTCCACGCGCGTTCTGTCACCGGCGCTCGCCGTTGTTTGGGCAGCGTTCTTCAACTTCGTAGCGTTCGCGGTGTTCGGCACGCGTGTCGCCAAAGCGATCGGGGATGGCGTGCGCATGGATTTGATTGCGCCAGAGTGGCGTCTGTACGTGCTGCTCGGCGCGTTGATTGGCGCGATTATATGGAACTTGATTACGTGGTATCTCGGTCTGCCGACATCGAGCTCGCACGCGCTGCTCGGTGGTTACGCCGGCGCGGGCATTGCGGCCTATGGGGGAATCAGCGGACTGCTCAAAGCTGATGTTTGGTTGCGCACGATCAAATTCATTGTGCTCTCGCCGCTGATTGGAATGATCCTCGGTTTTACGCTCATGGTGGCGGTGCACTGGATTTTTCGACGTGTGACGCCGGCGAGAGTGGACAGCTTCTTTCGCAAGGGACAGCTATTTTCCGCGGCCGCGTTTTCGCTCGGTCACGGCGGCAACGATGCCCAGAAAACGATGGGCATTATCACTGCGGTACTGACTGCGGGCGGAGTTGCTGGTCTTACATATGGACCGAAAGGAACGCTCCCGGCGATTCCTCTGTGGGTGGTGTTGTCCGCGCACGCCGCGATTGCGTTTGGCACCTTGTCGGGCGGATGGCGCATCGTGCACACGATGGGTTCCAAGATCACCAAGCTGAAACCGATTGGCGGATTCTGTGCGGAAACCGGCGCGGCGTTAACGCTTGCTTACGTGACCTTAACCGGGACGCCGGTATCGACGACGCACACGATCACCGGCGCGATTGTGGGTGTCGGATCAACTCGTCGATTGTCGGCGGTGAAGTGGGGCGTGGCGGGCCGCATTGTCTGGGCATGGGTTCTCACAATTCCGATGGCGGCGCTCATCGCCGCGCTGTCTTTTTGGCTCGTCAGGTTCATTCACAACCTGGTTACTTAATTTCAGTGGAAGATCGGTTTCTTCACCAACCCCCCGTGCACGTCTGAAATCGCGTGCGTCGTGATGAATGCCACGGGGTCGATTTCCGTGACCGCGTTCTTGATGCTCCCGATTTCCAATCGTGTCACCACGCAATAGAGAATCTCGCGCTCACTTTCGGTTAAGCCGCTACTGCCGGCTCCCGCAGTGCTCTTGAAAACGGTCACCCCGCGATTTAGCCGATTCATGATCGCGCTTTTTATTTCTTCACTCTTCGTCGAAATGATGGTAATCGCCGTGTACTCCTCGATTCCGTGAAGGAGGAAGTCGATGGTGCGCGAGGCGGCGGCGTAAGTGAGAATCGAATACAACGCTGAATCGACGCCCAGAAAGAAAGCGGCCGTGAGAAAGATGAAGATGTTCAGAATGAGAATCACGTCGCCGACATTCAACAAGCTGCTGGTGCGGCTCACCAGCAGTGCGGCGATTTCAGTTCCGTCCAGCACCGCGCCGCCGCGGATCGCCAGACCGATTCCTGCGCCGATGAAAAATCCGCCAAAGACCGCGGTCAACAATTTATCCGGCGTCACATCAGGGAATGTGACGAACGCGAGACACACCGACAGTCCCGCGATCGACAGTACACTTTTGATCGCGAATGCGCGCCCGATGTGACGATAGCCGATGGCGATAAAGGGAAGGTTGATAACCAAAAGCAGAATTGAAAGCGGCGCGTGCAGCACATCAGACAGCAGCATCGAAATTCCCGTGACGCCGCCATCGATAAAACGACTGGACAGCAGAAAACCCTTCAGCCCAAATGCCGCGGAAAAAATTCCCGCAACGATCAGATTAAAACTAAGGAAACGTCTGCTGAATCGCTTCATGAGATTTTTGAGAATAGCGAGGCAATTCAATCAAATCAATTGACTTGCGCTGTCCTTTGTTATAGAAGCATTGCCCCCGGAAATTCTCAATCATGGAGGTATGCATACATGGGAAGTGTAAATAAGAGCTTTAATTCACCCGAGGAAACTCGGAACATGAACAAAGGCAAGGTCGAGGTTTTGAACCTCGGAGGGAAGCAGGTGATGCGGGCCACCTTCGAGCCCGGTTGGAAGTGGTCTGAATGTGTGAAGCCAATCGCGGGAACTGACAGCTGTCAGACTGCGCACTTGATGTATACGATATCCGGCAAAATGATTGTTCGCATGGATGACGGCTCGGAAATAGAAATCAAAGCCGGCGATGCGACGTCGATACCGCCAGGACATGATGCCTGGATTGTTGGCGATGAGCGCTTTGTCGCCGTGGACTTTCAAGGGGCAGGCACTTACGCGAAAGCTGCGAGTTAAGTTTCACAAAGGACCGATTGCATCTGAGGCCGGGCGCGCCACGCGCCGGCCTCTTTTGTTTTGCGCATTAATTCGGCTCAATTGAGTGCTTCGGGAAGTAAGGTTCGGGCGTAACTTACTAGTGTACAAACCGTTTCGTATTGTTCACTTGTCGGTGAGAGGGCGCCATTGTCTTTCGTTTTCTCATCCACGATATGGCTCGATCAGTTCACCTTTTCCGCACATCCGTTCCAACATTCCTGGCAGCGAAACACTGACGTAATTGCCGGTTACTTCTTTTGCAAATTCCCTTCTTGTTTTTCGCAAGCATTTCGCTGACATTCGCGCAGTATCTGTCAGCAAACGCAGATTGGCTTCGCAGTTGCTTCTTCGATTAGTGAATTCTGAATACAAGGGGGAAGACATGAAGAAGCTTTTACTATCACTATTCCTGCTCTCCTCAATTAGCTTTATTGGTTCAGCAACGACAGCCAACGCAGCCGGTAATGCCGTCGGCAACCCGCAGCTCCGCATTGAAGTCGGCCAGCGCCGGCGTCGTTGGCGTAATCGCGGTTATGCCACAGGCAACCGCATTGGCTACGGACGGACGTTCACGCGCGACGTCCAGAGAGGCTGGCGCGTCTATCGCGAGACGTACCAGGTGCGCTACTTGCCGAATGGCATGACGCAGACAATGCTGATCAGCCGTGTGAGAATTCGTTAGCTGAATCAGTTTAGTTGAAGGAAACGCCGTGGTGCTCAAATCGAGCGTCACGGCGTTTTTCTTTTCGTGAGTTGGTTTGATCCAACTGATTTATTACCCAGCGCGCGCCAGGGAGCGTCCGCGCCACAACCGTGCCAACGAACGCACGCAGACCAACGCGCCCAGAGCATAAGCGAGAAAGTGAAAGAGTAACCTGGCGACATCAAGCGTGGTCGATCGGAAGCCGAGACCGAACAGCGCCGACGAGCCAGCCGCCACGACTGCGCAGAGTAATGTCGTGCGCTCGAGCCAGTCTCGACGTAATAGCAAAAGGATTGCCGCGGAAGTTACTGCGGCAAATCGTAAAACGGTTTGAAAAGTCGAAAGCGGCGGACGCGGCGTCAACCCAAATCGCAGCGACCAATAGACTGTCCACGCTGCGCCTGCTGTGCACACTATCGCCACGGCCACCACTATTGCCGCAATCAGTTTTGCTCTCTTCATTGAGACGATGCGGGGCCGGTGCTATGGCCGCTTTCGAGCGAGGACTTCGATGGGCACGATACGCGCGTCCGCATAGCCGCGTGCCGTGTTCGCCATCGCCTGCGTCGCAAGCTCGCCGTGAATCAGCGCGACTGAGCGATGCGGTGGTTTCTCGCCACGTTCAACCATCGCGCGCGAACGAGCACCAAACGCTCGTGCTTCCTCGAGGGTACGGTCCAATCGAATCACTTCAAATCCCGCCTCCTCCACGTCGGCGCGCGTCTCTTCCGGCGTCGAAAGGAAACTGGTCCGCGCGCTGGCTGCCCAGGGCGTTGGATAGCCCAACTCTCCGCCCTCGCCTTTCGCGACTTCCGCGAGCACCAGCCAACTGCGTGGCTTAAGCACCCGGTGAATTTCGCAATAGAACGAATGCTTATCGGCGATGTTCATGGAAACGTTCATCGAGTAGGCGCCGTCGAAGCTGCTTTCGGGAAACGGCATCCTTAGGGCATCACCGACTTCAAAAACGACTCTGTCCTCGAGCTGGAGCAGGCGCGTGAGATGGCGAGCAACGTCGCAGAACTCAGGCGTCAGATCGATCCCAGTGACGCGGCAGCCGAACCGGCTCGCGAAGTAGCGCGCCGGCCCACCGATTCCGCTGCCGATATCCAGAATATGGTCGGCCGGTCCCGCCTGCATCAGTCCGGCAAGCTCCACCGTTGCCTCCAGGCCGCGACCGTGGAACTGATCGTAGGGCGCCAGTTCCTCGATACTCGGATGGTCAGGATCGACACCATCCTCTCTCAACGCGGCGTTCAGACGGGAGAGGAGCTTGCCCTGGCTGTAGTGTGAGGAAACTTCGCGATCGGGGTTCATCCAGCTGTGTTTGATCTGCTATCGACGCCCAATAACACCAGAGTTGACCGCGCGCCGCAAAATCAAATCGGCAATCGGCAATTGGAAATCGGCCATGAATTCAAGTTGCTCAAAGATCCCTCCTCGTTGGATCGATCGATCTCAAGCAGCTCGACTGGGGCGCCGGCGACTTTTATGAATGCGACCATCACACCCTGGCTGGGACTGTTCGGAGCAATAATGACCTCCTGGCCCGCGAGTGCCTCATTCAGGTTATCCACTTCAAAGGCCACATGCGCCACCGTTTTGACCAGCTCCGGATAAGGCGCTCCATCCCAATATCTCTGCCATTGAATACCAAACGGATTACTCTGGTGGTCACTCACTGTGATGCTGAGGTGCGGAAGGTCAATCTCGCCATCAAACCGATCGGTTGTTGGAATTCCGATGTGATTGAACTTCATCGCATGTACTCCTTGCAGCGCCGAACTCCGGCATTTACCCGCGCTCTAACCAACTTTCAACGAGCGGCTTCTTGTGCGGTGTCGGCAACTCTTGAGAAGTACATGTACCAGTTTACTTCCCAGGTATTTCCATCATTAGCAGAGAAAGATTGCTGCCAAGTCGGTGTTTCCGGATCTGTCTTATCCCAGCGAAATTCTACCAGGACAGGAATACTGTCATGTTGATCGTGTCCGCGAAACAGTCCGACCGTGCCGGAGAAAGAACCTTCAACTGGAGGAAAAAGAGTTGCGCCATTCGTATCCATCCAATAAATGCGCCAAAGTCTGGAAGCCTTGTCAAACAGGCGAAGCGAGGCACCTTCATAAAAATCGCCTGACTGAGTTCTGATGTGATCAATGTTTCCAAGTCCGCCAAGGATTAGTTGGTTAGCCGCAGGGGTTTCAAACTCGTACCAGGTCTGACAACCAACCAGACGCTCCGCTAGTTTCTTGTGATGGATGAGCCAGCGCCCCTGAAGAAAGTCAAAATCTTTTGCGCCTGGCGGACGGGCGTTAAGGACTTCTGGGGGGACGTCAAATAGGCTCATAAGTCAAAGTCAGTAATCGTTAATGGCAATCTGCTGTCCAATGTCAGAGTTGACCGGCGGGGCGATTTGCTTATCACTCGTCACCTGTCATTGTCACTGCTCTTAGCGCCGCCCGGTTCCAACGAGTGGTTTGCGCCTGACTAGCTCAGCAATCCGTCAACGTTAATTGTCTGCGTCAACGAGCCGCGAAGCGGCGACAGAGTTTAGCCCAGGGTGAGCGAGCGGAGCGAGCGTAACCCTGGGGTCGCGTCCCCCCCAAGATTTTCAAGCCCGCGAAGCGGGCGACAGATGTTGGGAGACCGATAATTCCACTGCGCCCCTTCAGCGCGCGAAGATCTTTTCCTACATGATCGAGGGGTGGCGACCTTCGGTCGTTTACCCCTGGCTACTATCTGCAATCGCTACGCGGTTGGCTGCGCCCAACGTCAGAGTCGATCGGGCGCCCGTGAAGCTCCATGTCGGGCATTTTTCTGTGGCTGCGCGCTAGATTCAATTGCGGATGCCCAACATCGAGCTGACCGGGCGGCGCGATTTCACTAATTACTCATCACGCATCACTGTCTTTTAGGGTGATACATCTGCTTGAGGAATTCCCGATACTCTGCGAGGGACGATAGACCAACTTCTGCCCGCCGCTTATCGACGTTGGCTTCATCCTCTATCGGATAGAGCCTCGGTTCCCCCGCCTCCCATTGATCGAAGGGCCTCGCCCTTGAGCCATATACCTGTGGCCTTCCGTCGTCTACCAGCACATGATCAATAAAGAGCGCGTAATTCGGACCCGATAGAATGCCCGTCCTGTACTCCTTTTGCATTAGCGGTAATAACTCTTTTTGCGTGCGATGATCGGCGTGCTGAACAAGTAAGAACGCTGCTTCTGTGCCGTCCCACCCGACGAGTGCGGGCCCAGGCCAGCCGTATTCTTTGATAATACTTTTCATCCGCGAGGTATTTCGTCGATCGATCATGTCCATGCGGTCTAAGATCCCTCGGTTCGGGTGATCCACGCCGCTTTGGATCATCTCGTTTCGGATATTCTGATCTCGTTCGACCATCGCCAGCAACTCTTTTCGCAGTGCGAGGTGAGTAACCGGCGTTACGTAGCTATTCCTCTTATCCTCTTTTTCTCGCAGATGTAGCATCAGCCTCTGTGACTTGCCGGCCTTCCCAGCCGTAATGACTTGTATGGGAATGATGATCTGCTGCAAATCACCCGCGAATGCGGTAAGCACATACTCTCCGGGCGGGACGTTGACGAACTTGAACTGACCTTTGTCATCGGTCGTTACATTCGCGATAAGCCGCTCGCTCCTCCTGGTAAATAGGGTCACACAGATGCCTTTTACGAGCCCCGACTCCCACTTCTGTGAAGGTGACGCATAGACAACCTGCCCTTCAATCCGGCTGAGCCGATAACTTTCTATGCTGCTATCAGGCGCAGAGTATTTGATTTGAGAGCACTTGCTTTGCGACTGCGCACGAACATTCTCTTGCCAGGCGATCACGACCGCCAAAGTAAAGATGGCCATGACCAGAGCGTTCTTCCGCATATTTGTTGATGGTTGAAAAAATTAAGAGGCGAATGCGCGCACGACGATGGCGATTTGGCGCGAAGATTGGGGGAACCGCGACCCGAAAGCCGGCGCAAAATCAGTTGACCGGGTGGCGCGAAATTCACTCATCGCTCATTACTCATCACTCATTACTCATCACTCATTACTCATCACTGTATTCCGTATCATGAGCTACTCGATCTTCCTGATGCTGCTCAATAGGTCGCTTGTTTCTTTGCCTAGAGTGTCTGAATATTTTTTGGTGCGTTGCGCGAATACGCCCACCGGTTTTGACGCACCTATTAAGATAACCAGGCCCTCCAATTCACCGCCTGCATCAGGCTTTGTGCCTGTGAAGGTTTGGACCATGATTGACATTCCATTCTGTGTGTCTTTGCTAACCGCGTCCGCTTTGTAAGTCTTCCAATCCTTCTTGATGCTGTCGAAGAGGGCTTTCGAAAACGTTGCAAATTCATGCTCAAGATCCATTGAAGGATCGTTTGGCAGCGCTATCAACGCAATCACCACATACGTATCGTTCTCTTTCTTGGAAACCGTGACGGTACCGTCCTTATCCTTTTCTACCCCCCAGCCGGCCGGCACAGTGAACTGAATTCCGGCTTGAGCGAGTTTGTAAACCTTTGCGCTGCCTTGCGCCTGCGCGGCAACCATAAAGGCGCCGCCGACCAGAATCGAGATGAGCAACCGCAAACTGAATTTATGAAGAGCAAGCATTCGTAATTTTCCTTTCGACTATTACTTTGGCTCAATTAATCCCAAATGCCGCAACGTCTTTTCTCGCCGTCGAACTGCTGACTTGACCGGGCGGCGCGAAATCTTTTTCCTTTTGCCTTTTTCCTTTTGCCTTCAGCAACGCGCCCGCCGCTCGGTCCAACGAGTTGTTGGTCGCCGCCTATGTAGTTGGTCGCCACCTATGTAGTTGGTCGCCGCCTATGTATTAGACCGAAATCGTCGGTCTAAGCCTCTTATACTGCGTCTTATGCCGCTTGCCAAGAATGTTTGCGCCGCTTCCAAAACGTCGATTCGGCGCGACCAAAGCCTGCCCGGCTCGTTGAAGCCTCTCACCAACTTTCATCTACAATAGCGCCGTGTCGAGCACGCCCCTTCAACGTGCGTTATCGGGCTATCTCATCGCGGCAGCGGGAATCGGTTTAGTCACACTCGTTCTGCTTGCGCTTCGCAGTCACATCAACCCGGCGACAATTGGTTTCGCGTACCTGCTCCTGATCCTGTGCGTTGCCATTTTCTGGGGCAGCGCGCCGGCGATGCTGGCGTCGGTGCTCGCCATCTTTTGTTTCAACTTCTTCTTTCTGCCGCCGTACCACACGCTGGCGATTGCCGATCCGCAAAACTGGGTCGCACTGACGGCGCTCTTCATCACGTCGCTCGCCGTCGGCCAATTGTCGGCGCGAGCAAAGCATCGCGCCGAGGAAGCGGAAGATGCGAAGCGCGAAGTTGAGAGGCTCTATTACGAGTTGCAGGATTCATTCGAACGTTCTAGCCAGGCAAAAGCCTTGAAGCAAAGCGAGCGTTTGAAATCCGCCTTGCTCGATGCGGTGACTCATGACTTCCGCACGCCGCTCACATCGATCAAGGCATCGGCAACGGCGATGCTCGCTGACTTGCAGACGAGCGAGCGCAACAATGCGCCGCCGCAAATCGATAACGAAGGGCGCAAAGAAATGCTGCAGGTAATTGACGAAGAAGCGGATCGGCTCGATCGATTCGTCGAAGGCTTAACGAAGCTGGCGCGAATTTCCGCGGGCGACATGCAGCTTAAACTGCAACCGGCATCGGTGGATGAGATGGTCGCGACTGCTTTGCACCGCGCCGAGCCGCGCACGCGCACGCATCGCATGGAAGTTTGGGTTGACGAATTGCCGCTCGTCACGGTTGACGAGCACGCGATCTCTGAATCGATTTACACATTGATTGACAATGCCGCCAAATACTCTCCGCCCGAATCTACGATCACTGTGCGGGCTAAGCAAAAGGATGAGCAGTCAATTTTGATTAGCGTCGAGGATTGCGGACCCGGCATACGCGCGGACTTGCGCGAACGCGTCTTCGAAAGATTTTTTCGCGCGATGCGCGATGGCGACGTTTCTGACCGGCGCGCCGCGGGCAGCGGCATGGGCCTGGCGATCGCGCGCGGAATTGTCGACGCGCATCATGGACGAATTTGGGTGGAAAACGCCGACGACGGACACGGCGCGAAGTTTGTGATCGAGCTGCCAATTGCCTCCGAAACGTCTGAGGAAACGCGCAAGTCCGCAGACGAGACAGTAGCCCGACCGTAAGGGAGAGCTCCAGCTTTGCCTCACTTTGCACCTTGGCGCCTTGGCGTGAACTAATCTCACGCCAAGACGCAAAGTCGCAAAGAAAGACTGATGCCAGATAAACCACGCATCCTCGTAGTCGACGACGAGCCGCAACTCACTCGTGTACTGCTGCGCAGTTTGACGTCAAAAGGCTATGACGTGCGCGTTGCCGGGGACGGTGAATTTGCTTTGCAAACATTTCACGATTGGCCTG
>DASYPX010000221.1:0-7477 GCA_036006125.1 Pyrinomonadaceae bacterium
GAGAAAAATTCCGGCGACGCCGGCGATCTCCGCGCCCGCGAGGATCGCAAAAATTACCGCGAGTGGGTGCAGGTGGATTCCGGTGCCGATGATGCGCGGGTAAATCACGTAATCCTGTACGATGCGCAACACGCCGAGAAATAGCAGCACCATCAAAGCCGCACCCCAACCAGAGTGCAGCAGGCCAAGCAGCGCCGCGAGAATCGCAACCGTCAGCGGACCGACTAACGGCACGAACTCGAAGATCCCGGCAATCAATCCGAGCACGAGCGGGCTGGGCAATCCGAGGGCCCAAAATCCAATCGTGCACATGATCCCAACGAGCAAACAGGCGGTGAGCTGCGCCCGAATATAAGCGGCGAGCGTGCTGTTGACGTCCTGGAAAAACTCATCGCCGCGCCAACGCAGACGCCCACGCGGTAACATCGCGAGCACTGAACGTCGAAATGCGTCGGCGTCCTTCAAAAAGAAAAAGCTGAGGACGGGAATCAGGATCAGCCACGGAACAAAAATGATCCAGCCGACCATTCGTTCGACTGCCGCGGTGACCAGATCACCACCACGCCCAAGCAAGCTATCTACGTATTGGGCCGCACCCTCCGGCATGCGCCGTTGCCGGAAGTACTGATTGAGACTCTCGGTGCTGCTGCGGATCTTTTGAAAGTAAATGACGGCCTGTTGCTTGAATTCGGGAAATTGCGCGCTCAGCTGCGGAATAAGGAGGTAGATCACCAGCCCGACGCTGAAAAAGAGCACGATGTAAACGGTGATAATGGCAAGACCGCGGGAAATCACGCGCGGGCGCCCGCCGATGTATATCGGTCGTTGGACCAAATCAACCAGCGGAGCAACGAGATATGAAAAAAAGATCGACAGGACGATTAGCAGCAGGACGGCGGTCAGGCGATAGATGACCCAAAGAAGCGCCACGAACGCCAGCAGGATCAGCAGAATCCGCAACACTACGCGCGTCTGATACCACGACTGCACGTTGTCGATGGGAACGGGTGTTAGATTCTGCGCTGGCATTCGAAGGGCAAACGCGACTCGCTAAAGTTCGTCTTCGTCTAACTCATAATCGGCTTCGTTCATTTTGATCATCGCTTCGTGCCAGACGACGCCGCGCCATTCATCGGTTTCGCCCAGCAGTTGCAGTGCGGCTTGCGGATGCGCGGGGTTGCGTTCGATGCGCAACACCTCAGCGATGACTCGCAGCTTTTCGCCTTCATCGCCCAGCACCAGCAGGTTTACGGTGCCGCCGACGGGAGGCAGCTCACGTTGAAAGTGAACCAGGGTGCCTTCGGGACCTACGTTCTCGGTTACGCCTTCAGACACTATGTGCACACCGTCGGGTGTGTCCCACTCCGCGCGAATCGGAAATGTAGCGACATACCGAGGGCCGGAACGATTTTCAGCGTAAACAACTTCGGGCATCCTCAACTCCTCGGGCAGGCAAGATTCAACCGCCGCATCATACAGGGAAAAGGATTTAGGGGGGAAGGGGTTGGGTGACGGGTGTCGGGTGTCAGTCAGATGACGAGTGTCAGGTGACGGGTGCCACGTGACGGGTGCCCGGGTAACGTCGGATGTGACGTCAACCAAACATCAGATACCGATACCCGATACCCGGCACCCGATACCCGCCCCTATTCTTCTTCGCCTCTGAGTTTTTCCAGCACAGAAAAATCTTCGAGCGTGGTGACGTCGCCCGCGACTGAACCGCTCGTCGCAATCTCGCGCAACAGGCGACGCATGATCTTGCCAGAGCGCGTCTTTGGCAGTGCGTCGGCAAAACGAAGATCGTCAGGCCTTGCGAGCGCGCCGATCTCTTTCGCGACGTGCTGGCGCAATTCTTCTTTCAGAGGATCTGTTGGCGTGCGGCCACCTTCGAGTGTGACGAACGCGACAATTGCAGATCCTTTCAACTCATCGGGCTTTGCGACCACCGCGGCTTCCGCAACTGCCGCGTGTGAGACCAGCGCGCTTTCGATCTCTGCAGTTCCCAGGCGATGGCCAGCGACATTGATCACGTCGTCGATGCGCCCCATGATCCAGAAGTAGCCGTCCTCGTCCTTGCGCGCGCCATCGCCGGCGAAATAGATGCCGGGAATTTGCGACCAGTACTGTTGCTGATAGCGCTCGTCGTCACCGTAAATCGTCCGCAGCATCGACGGCCATGGTTTCTTGAGGACGAGGTAACCGCCTTCGTTTGGGCCGACGAACTTTCCGTCCCTCGTCATGATGTCGGCATCGATACCGGGAAAAGGTTTTGTGCCCGATCCGGGCTTGGTCGGAGTGGCGCCGGGGAGCGGCGTGATCATGATGGCACCCGTCTCGGTCTGCCACCACGTATCGACGATTGGGCAACGCTCTTTGCCAATCACGCGGTGATACCACATCCACGCTTCGGGGTTGATTGGCTCGCCAACCGTGCCGAGCAAACGAAGCGACGAGAGATCGTGTTTCACCGGCCACTGCTCGCCCCACTTGATGAACGCGCGAATTGCTGTCGGCGCCGTGTAGAGCGTGTTCACTTTGTGTCGTTCGATGATTTCCCAAAAGCGATCCGGTTCGGGCCAGTTCGGCGCGCCTTCATACATCAAAGCAGTCGCGCCATTCGACAGAGGTCCGTAAACAACATAGCTATGGCCCGTGACCCAGCCGATATCCGCCGTGCACCAGTAAATGTCTTCGTCTTTGAGATCGAAAATCCATTTCGTCGTAAGGTGCGTTTGCAGCAGGTAGCCGCCCGTTGTGTGAAGGATGCCTTTCGGTTTCCCCGTCGTGCCCGAAGTGTAAAGAATGAATAGCGGATGTTCGCTGTCGAGCTCTTCAGCAGGACAGTTCGTGTCAACGCTCGGCATTAAGTCGTGCCACCAGTGATCGCGTCCCGGTTCCATATGAGTCGCGCTGCCGGTGCGTTTGACGACGACACATGATTGCACTGAAGGAGTTTGCTTCAGCGCTTCATCCACAGCGGGTTTTAGTTTCACTTCGTTGCCGCGCCGCCATCCGCCATCCGCGGTAACGACTGCTTTGCATTGCGCGTCATTGATGCGATCGATAAGCGCATTGCTCGAAAAGCCGCCAAACACAACCGAATGCGTTGCCCCAATGCGCGCGCACGCGAGCATTGAAATCGCCAGCTCAGGAATCAAAGGCATGTAAAGGGCAACGCGATCGCCTTTTTCCACGCCAATCTTTTTGAGAACGTTCGCAAAGCGGCACACTTCTGTGTGTAGTTGTTGATAGGTGAGCGTTCGTGTTTCCCCCGGCTCGCCTTCCCAAATCAACGCGGCCTTGTTGCGCCGCCAGGTTCCCAGATGTCGATCGAGGCAGTTGTAACTGATGTTAATCTTGCCGCCAACAAACCACTGGGCATGCGGCGCTTTCCACTTCAGAACGGTGTCCCATTTCTTGAACCAATGGAGTTCGCTTTCGGCGAAGCGCGCCCAGAACTTTTCCGGATCGGCAGCCGCCTCCGCGCGCAGCGCCTCAAGCTCTTCCATCGATTTGAGGTGCGCTTTCGCGGCGAATTCAGGCGGTGGTGGAAAGACGCGCCCTTCCTGTTGCAGTGATTCGATGTTTGTTGCAGGCGACGACATGCGGCGTATCTTACAACAGCGATAGGAAGAAACGCAGCGATTGCGTCTCATTCACACCTCGCTTCAGCGAAGTGACAATTAAGCCCCACGTTAATGCGAAACCGTCTTTAACGGTTTGAAGAGAAGCCGTTGAAACGGCTTCAGGAGTATTAGTTGTGTACGTGATCACCTCGCTAAAGCGAGGTGTGAATGAGAACTCGTCATCCGGACAATTGGATGACAATTTCCTTCATCACTTCACGCGCCTTTTCAACCTCATTCGGTGCAAACGAGATCGCTCCGACAACCGCGTGTCCGCCGCCGCCATAGCGTTCGCAGATCGTGGCGATGTTGTGACGGCGGGGCCGGGGCGCCCACGGGTTTGAGCCGACGGAAATTTTCGTGCGTTGCGGCGCGCGCGTCAGCGCCACTGTGTAGGTCGCTTCCGGAAACAGATAGTACGGAATGAATTTATTGAAGCCCTCGAACCCTTCGTCAACGAGGTCGAATTGAACGACATCGTTCTCGCATGTGGCCTTGCGCTTGATGACGTCAAGCGTCTCACGATGCAGCTTGAGAATCGGTGCAAATCGGCCCTGGATTTCGTCGCTTGTTGCCACCTCTGCGAGGGAACGGCGCGTCAGATCGCGAATGATCTGCTCGATGAAGGCCTCATCGGCCGTGCCTTCGATCACCTGCATCAATTGCAGTGCCGGCTCTTTCAACTCAACGCATTGGGCCGGCGAATCGTAAAATGCGCCGTCGATGATGTGCGCCCAGTGCACGAGGTCATTCAGAGGATCGGCATTGAATCCAAATTTCTGACTCGCGACGTCAGCGATGAATTCTGTGCAGGACTTTCGCGTCGCATCAAGAAACTTCTTTCCCGATGTGTCGGCGCGAAAGTGCGCTTCGTCTTCCGGCGTGAGAAACGCCGATTGATGGTGATCGAACCACCAGGTTAGCTTTTCCGAAGTCGAGTACTTGAAGTCGACAATAGCATTTTCATCGCCGTCAAACATGTCGCGGTCGAAGAGCAAATTATTTGGACGGTGCAACAAGCCGCCGTACGCGACATCTGCGTCTGCGTGAATTCTTTCCAGGTAAAAACGGGTGAACGTCGCCGCGGAAGCGACGCCATCAAAACAGTGACCGTGATACAGGACGCGGAGTTTCATTTATTGATGTGTGCAAAAAGCCGGACATAGTAGCAATTGCAGAATCCGTTAGCCAGCGAGGACGAATGGCGAGAAATTCAAACGCGGGCGGGTGTTGAAGCAACTGCGTCTGAAATGTTTGCTGACGCACCGGCTCGGCGCCAACGGATAATGAGGAGGATTAGCGCGCCGACCCCCACCACTAAACCAATCAATTGTGAAGTCGATAGACCAGTAAGTGTCGTCAGTCCCCAAATATCTCCGCGCGGATCGGCGCGCACGAACTCGATTAGAAAACGAACCGTCGCGTAAATCACCACGTAAGCGAGAATGACCTGGCCATTGAATTTCTTTTTCTTGTGCAACCACAGCAGAAAGAAAAAGACAGCCAGCATAACGAACGACTCGTAGAGTTGTGTCGGGTGCAGATGAACACCAGTGGGAACGCCGGTGATTTCATGGCCTGCTTCAGTAAACTGTACCCCCCAGGGCAACGTCGTGGGTTTGCCCCAACAGCATCCCGCTGAAAAACATCCTTGCCGGCCGAAAAAATTCCCGAGCGCGATGCCGGGTGCGCATGCGTCGGCGGTTTTCCACCACGGCAATTTCCAGCGCCGCATCAGAAAAACTCCGGCGAGGACCGCGCCTATCAATCCGCCATAAAACACGCCGCCTGAGCGCAGAAAATCGAGAGAAAACAAAAGCTTCGGGTTCTGACGATACTCAGGCTCGGTGAAAAACATCAGGAACTTTGAGCCAATCAGAGAGGAAAGCAGCAGCCACAAACACAGGTCGTAAATCTTTTCTTTCGGCAGCCCGTCGCGCGCTGCCAACCGCACCGTCACGAAAATAGCGCAGAGAAACGCGATCGCGAGAAAGACCCCGTAAGTGTTTACGGGAAAACTGCCGATGCGAAAAAGAATGGGATACATGAATCAGTGGGCAGCAGGCAGTGGCCAGTGAGCAGTTGTCATGAACTTTGCGTTGCCGTTTCTTTCGTTAGTTGCGCTTGCTCTTCTTTTCTGCTGCCAAAAATCAGATCATACGCGAGCAGCAACGCTCCAAAGCTAATGCTGGCATCAGCGACATTGAACGCGGGCCAGTGATAGTTGCCGGCGTGTACCAGGATGAAATCGATCACAAAGCCGAGCCGCACGCGATCCGTCAGGTTTCCTAAGATCCCGGCGATCAGCAGGGCACACGCCCCGAGGATCCGATCATCATTGCGCGGCGTGCGAAAAAAATAGAAGAGCACCGCCAGCGCCGCGACCGCCGCCAACACCACAAAAAACCAGCGGCCGAACGCGCCGCCTTCCTGCAGTTGTCCAAACGCGATACCGCGGTTCTCAGCATAAACAAAATCAAGCACGCCACGAATTACCGTGACGTCCTGAAAGCGCAGGCGCCGCACCGCCCAGGCTTTGCTCGATTGATCAACGAGATAGATTCCGACTGCACAGATCAGGTAACCGATGCGCCATGCAATGCGAGCTTTCAATTGACTTCAATCTCCTGCAAGGCGGCGACACATCGTTCACAAACAGTTGGATGACGGGAAGACTCGCCAACGCGTGTCGAGTAGTTCCAGCATCGTTCGCACTTTTCGCCGTGCGCCCGCGCGACCGTCACTTCAATAGCATTCGCCTCCATTTGTGCGTTAGGTTCGAGTAGTTCGACTTCAGAAACTATGAAGAGATAGCGCAAGTCATCGGCGTGACGTTTGAGCTTGTCGTAAGCTTCGCTGCCGGCAGAGACTTCGACGCGCGCTTCGAGCGAGCTGCCGATCGTCTTGGCGACGCGCGCCTCTTCCAACTTTCCCAGCACCACGTCGCGGTACCCGAACAGATGTGCCCATGAAGTGAGCAGTTCGGGATTGTTTGCATCACCGCCGCTCGTCGGTAACAACGCCAGATGAACTGATGGCGCGCGCGGTGCGCGTTCATCGGATGGTAAGTTCTCCCAGATCTCATCAGCCGTGAAGGCGAGAATTGTAGCCAGCATGCGCGCCAGCGAGTCGGCAATTCGATAGAGAACCGTCTGAGCCGAGCGTCGCGCCTGGTTCTTTGGCGCGAACGTGTAGAGACGATCTTTGATGATGTCGAAGTAACGCGCCGAAAGCGTCACCGTGCAGAACTGATGCAGACGTTGGTAGACGCCGTGAAAGTCGTAAGCTTCATAAGCTGCGCGCACGTCGGCAATTGCAGAATCGAGTTCGGCCAACGCCCAATGATCGATTTCCAGTAAACCGTGTTCGTCAACGGTGTCTCGTGCGGGATCGAATCCCGCAAGATTTCCGAGCGCAAATCGCGCGGTATTGCGGACTTTGCGATAACCGTCACTGACGCGTTGAAGAATCTCGTCCGAGCAGCGTATGTCTTCCATGTAATCAGAGGACACGCACCACAGTCGCAGGATTTCCGCGCCCAGTTTCGGGATGACTTCGTCGGGCGAAACGGCATTGCCGAGCGATTTGTGCATCGCTTTGCCCTGCGCGTCCAACGTCCAGCCGTGACACAGGACGGTGTCGTACGGCGCGCGATCGTGCACCGCGAGTCCAACCATCAGAGAGGAATTGAACCAGCCGCGAAACTGATCGCCGCCTTCGATGTAAACGTCTGCCGGCCAACGCAAGTGGTCGCGCGCTTCGAGCACTGCGATCGATGAAGATCCGCTGTCAAACCAAACGTCGAGGATGTCGGTTTCTTTTGTGAACTCAGTCGCGCCGCACTTCCCGCA
>DASYPX010000222.1:0-5576 GCA_036006125.1 Pyrinomonadaceae bacterium
GTGATCGGAATTTGATATGCCGCCAACCGATCCGCGTCGACCCAAACGTTGATGGCCCGGTCGAGACCGCCAGTGACGCGGACTTCACCGACACCACCCACACGTTCGAGTTGGGGCCGCGCGATCTTGTCACCCAATTCAGTCAGTTCGCGAAGCGAACGGTTCGCCGAGAGCGCAATAGTCAGAACAGGCGTGCTGTCGTTGTCGAATTTTTGAACGACCGGAGGAGTTGCGTCATCAGGCAGTCGGCGCCCGAGGCCGGTGACGCGATCGCGAATGTCCTGCGCCGCGGATTCAAGGTCGCGGTTCAGCTTGAAGGTCGCGATAACGACCGAGGTGCCCTGGCTCGAGATTGACCGCAGCTCGTCGATGCCATCGACGGTATTAACGACATCTTCGACGGGTTGCGTGACCAGCGATTCAACTTCTTCAGGGGCCGCGCCGGGCAATCCGGTGCGCACACTGACGGTCGGCAAATCTACTGACGGGAATCGATCTACGCCCAGCTTGAAATAACTCGCCGCGCCGACGACGACCAAAGACAAGACGATCATCGCGGCAAAAACCGGGCGGCGAATACAAATTTCAGCGAGCTTTTGCATTTTAGAATTTAGATTTCTGATTTGCGATTGGCGCGTGACGGCCAGAAGAGACCGTAACGAGTGAGCGTGAAGCTGATTTTCTTGAACTTGTCATAATTGCCACTAGTTCGTTCGCCTCGTTCCACAAAGGCTCAACCCGCTGCTTCTTTAACAACTCGCCTTCAATTATCATCTCCAGCCAAAATGCGCTCTCATCCGCTTCTTCCTCAACAATGCCCAGCTTAGAAATGAACTCAGCTTTCGATCGGGCCCGGCCTGCTGCTCGATAGTTTGCGGGAACTGATGTGCCGGATCGCGCCAACTGATTTCCTATAGTTCGGCCGGCTATAGTCCTGGGAAGCGCTGCAACCAGCTTCAGTACGCGTAGTGCAAAACGCTTCGTTCGTTTCTTCAGATCATCTTCAGTCACTGAAATCGCCTGGGATCGCGAAATCAAAAATCAAAATTCAAAAATCCAAAATTACTGAACGGCCACCGCTTGTCCTGATTGTAAGTTGCCAGGATTAACAATTACAGCCTGACCGACGTTGACCCCCGATTTGATCTCAACCCAATCCTGTCCACGGCGTCCGGTCATCACAACTTTCTCGACGGCCTTGCCACCTTCGATGGTGATTACTTTTTCGATGCCGGCGAATGTGACGATGGCGCTGGGGGGAACCGTCGCGGCGGTACTGGCCTGATCGGTGACGATTTCTGCTTTCACGAACGCGCCAGGTTTCAGATGGCCATTGTTTCGCACGTCCGCTTCGACAGAGAGCACGCGATTCTGCTGACTGATTGATGGACTCAGTCGTTTGACCGTGCCGAGATACGCGTCAGGATCACCTTCAAGTGTCACGCGGACGCTCTGGCCAGTGTGAATTTTGTGCGATTCGCGCTCAGGAACGTCGACCCGCAAACGCAACGGATCTATCTGAACAATATCAACGACCGGAGCTGCGGCCGCGAGATATTCGCCGACGCTGGCACGTTTCTCCTGCACAACACCAGTCATTGGCGCATACAAAATCGTATCAGCGAGTTGTTGCCGCGCCAGATTTAATTCGGAACGTCGTTGCGCGAGCACTCCCTGGCGATTGCGAATCTCTTCGACAGCATCCTGATAGCGGCTCGTCGCGACTTTGTAGTCAGCGTCCGCCGTATCCATTTCAGCCTTGGGAATAATTCCCTGATTGATCAGTCGCGCCGCGCGATCCCGTTTCGCCTTGGATTCATCCAAAACCGCTTTCGCCTCGCGCACCGTTCCGGTTTGGTCCATTGTCACTCGATCGTCCCCGCCGTCGGGAGACAATCCCACCCGCGCACGCGCCTGTGCCAGCGCGGCTTCGGCCTGCTGTACTCGAAGTTGATAATCCTGCGGCTCGAGCTTCGCAATTGCCTGCCCTTTGCGCACCACGGTGCCGAAGTCGACGGATATCGATTGCAAACGCCCGGCGACTTTCGTCCCGACTGTCGCCTGGTCGTAAGCAGCCAGTGTTCCATTTACAGTCACGGTTTCGCCGATCGGAGTCTCGGCGACCTGGACAGTCTTGACCTGGCGCACCTGGCTGCGCGCGTCCGCGTTCGCCGCGCGGCCGGAGGCGGGGTAGTCGCTCTTGCAGCCGGCGACGCTGACGAGCATCACCGCTGAAAGACAGTACAAAAAAAGACTGAGTTTTGGAGGTAAGCTCAAGAAAAAGACCTCATTTTACCCGGCGAGCGGCTAGTGTAACACGCAAGTAGATAATACGCTTTAGCCTCAAAATCAGTTACAAAAGGGCTTTAGGGCCGCTTGCGGCCACCTTAAGATTTTTCTTGCGTCTGACGTTACGTCAGACCTTAGCCTCGATTCCAGTTCGGGAGTTTGCCATGAAACAGGCCGACAAAAAGCTGTTCCAAGCTCGGGAGTTCGCCAAACTGGCTGGCGTCACCGTGCGCACGCTGCATCACTACGATCGGCTGGGCTTGCTCAAGCCGAGTCGTTACACGGGCGCCGGTTTCCGTTTGTACTCAGAGGACGACTTTGCGCGCCTGGAACAGATCGTGGCGCTAAAGTTCATCGGCTTCTCGCTGAATGAGATCAAGAACATCCTCAAACGTGGGACAACGGATTTGGCGACGACGCTGCGTCAGCAGCGCCAGGCGATCGAGGAGAAACGCGATCGCCTGGAACTGGCGGTCAAAGCGATTGAAAGCGCGGAGTTCGTCGTGTCGACAAGCCGCGCGCCCGGTTGGGAGACGTTCGCAAAAATAATCGAGGTGATAAATATGCAAAGCAATATGGATTGGACAAAGAAGTACTATTCGGAGGAAGCACAGCGCGAGATTCAGAAACGCGCGGGAACGATTCCACGCGAGGTAATCGAACAGGGGCAACGCGACTGGGCGACTTTAATCAATGAAGTTCAGGCAGCGGTGAGTGCCGGCGAAGATCCGGCGAGCGAGAAGTCGCAAGCGCTTGCCGCGCGGTGGTCAGAACTGGTCAAAGGATTTACCGGTGGCAACGCGGAGATTCAAAAGGGTCTGAACCGCATGTACGCCGACCGGGACAACTGGCCAGCCGCAATGCCAAAGCCCTTCAGCGACGACGTGCAGGAGTTCATCGCAAAAGCGATGAAGTGCCGGCAGGCGTAAACGGAGCGCCGACATCTTGTTCCCGACGAGTCGGGATTCGCAGGCGCTCCATTACTTCACCAGAGGCGAAGTTTCTCCCCACTTCGTCTCAAAAATAAAACTGACGATCGGCTTTCGCTGACGCGGGCCGATCTCCTGCTGACGGAACTGTTCGGGTAGAACGTTCGGGTCATCAGGATAACCTATGGCGATCGCCGCAACCGGTTCGAAACCTTCGGGTACACTGTAGGTTTCGCGGACTTTCTCGACGGAAAAGCCAGCCATTTGGTGCACATAAAGTCCAAAGGCGGTTGCCTGCACAATCAGATTGCTGACGGCCATGCCGACGTCGTGAAATGCATGCCGATTCGGTTTTCCATTCTTTTCAAAATTCAATTTGGCGACGGAAACCATCAACACCGGAGCACGGCGCGCCCACTGCTGGTTCTTCTCTGTGAGACAACTGAGCAAGGCCGCGAACTCGTCGGGTTTTACTTTTGTCGCGACGATGAATGACCAGGGCTGCTCGTTGAAAGATGAGGCGGCCCAACGTGCCGCTTCAAACATTCTCTGCAACTTCTCGGTTTCTATCAGTCGGTCTGAGAACGCCCGCGGACTCCACCGTCGTTTCAGAATTTCCTCGATCGGATAATCGATCGGCGCCGGTTTTTCCATGGGAAGACTTATCCGCCAAAGCTCTTGCGGATGAGATACGAAACCTTCACAAAAAACGTCCGGCCATTACGACGAAAGCCCGGTTCGAGCTGCCCTGTGAAAGGGTTGAAGCCGTTGCGGCTGATGTCGTCGTTGTAGCCGACGTAGAACGCCGTGCCCGGATTCGGCGTGTAGCCAAATAGTACCTGTCCGCGAATACTCGAATCGAGCGTGTCATAGTCAGCGCGGGCGCGCACAAAGACAAATCGTGTGAACTGATACGTCGAGCGCAACGAGAAGATGTTCTCATCAAAAGCGAGCAGGCCCGTGTCGTTGCGCCGCAGACGGCTCTTTGTGTAATCGAGTGACATATGAAATTCATTTCGTGGCTGAAGCGAAAAACCGGCGTTGATGCCCAACGCGCGGCCCGGACCTGGATCGAGCGGCGCATCTGGATCAGCGAGCGCGGCGGGACTCACGCGTGGATAGCGTTCACCCGCGCCGAAATCAAAATCGAAGTCATTGATGCTGTAGTCTATCGAGAAGTACCCTCCAATTATTTGCGTGGGATTCGTGAAAAGGCCAAAGCCAATCCCCCGGTTGTAGGTTGATCGTTCGGGCCCGCCAAAGAAAGCGCCGGCCTGGGTTGCGGTTCGCCGTGGACCAAACTCCTGCTCGAACAGACGTTCATACCCGGCTCCCACGGCTACTTCGAGATTTGTATTCCGATGCAATTGAAGATTCAGATGTGGCTGCATCCCCCAATTTTGCAGATGACCTTGCCAATCAAAATTTGCGTTGAGGCCACCCTGCAAGCGCCACGAGATAATCTTCCGCTTCGGATCGGCATCGTTGCTAAACCGCACGAACGCGCCGTGGTTGTTCGTATTCAAACGGCGGGTGAAGCCGACATCGGCGCGATAATCTTGTGTTTGCCCTTGTCCTTGATAGAGCCAGCCAAAATTGCGGCCGGTGTAGTCCCACACCCCGGTATAGGCAAACCCGTTGCCCTGCCGGTAGTAATTTCGCGTCGGGCCATTGACGAAGCACGGTTCTGTCGGCCCGGGCGTGTGTTCGTTTTTCTCCGGCGCGAAGAAACAACGGCGCGAAGTAGTGCCGATAACCTGAAACGACGCGACCGTCTTTGGATCGACTTGGAAGCGACCGTCAATCCCAAAGAGCTGGTTGTGCTTCTCAATGAAGTTGTAGCTGGTCGCAATCAATCCGATATTCGACGCCGTGCCAACATCGCGTTTGAGTCGCAGAACACCGATGAACGCATTCTTG
Organism: Pyrinomonadaceae bacterium; assembly: GCA_036006125.1. GTDB lineage: Bacteria > Acidobacteriota > Blastocatellia > Pyrinomonadales > Pyrinomonadaceae > UBA11740. The sequence goes on from DASYPX010000222.1 coordinate 5,139, forward strand.
TTAATGAATCGCTCGTTGACCGGATCCGCCTTTTCATCTGTGCTGAAGTTTCCCGGCGCGTTATCGCTGGCGACGAGAAAACCAAAAGTGTTTCGTCCGCGTTTCCCCGTGAGTTTTGCGGCCACGTCAGGGTCGACGATTGCACGCGTGTGCACAACTTGCAGTCGCGTCTGAAAGATCTCGATTCCTTCGAGAAAGAACGGCCGCTTCTCTTCGAAGAATATTGGAAAACGCTGGTTCGCCGTGACGACAGTTTGGTCAGCTTCGACCTGCGCGAAGTCCGGATTCAGCGCGAGGTCGAGCGTTACCGTCGGCGTAATGCCAAACTTAACCGTCAGGCCCGGATCGAAGTGCAACGGTTCGTTGACGAAACGTCCGGGATCAAACTCGGTCGCGCCTGGCGGAAGCGCCGGAACGCGTTTGCCGGTTTCGGAAACA
>DASYPX010000223.1:0-9662 GCA_036006125.1 Pyrinomonadaceae bacterium
CCCACGCTCCCAGCGCCAATCGAGATCGCCAGCTTGCAATCGCCGCCTTTCAGCGTCGTCGCCGCGCATACGCTGAAGCCCAGCCAGAACCAGTACACCGAATTGATCCTGCGTACATTGGGTAGGACTCAGCCCCCTCCGGTCAGCGAAAACGGTCGTACACGAGATGATGAAGACTCCGGTCTGGAAATCGTTAGGAACTTTCTTCGACAAGCCGGCATCGGCGACAACGACGTCGCCTTGAATGACGGCTCAGGCCTGTCGCGCAATGATTTGATTTCGGCGAACACGACGGTGGCATTGCTGACATTCATGACAAAGCACAAATACTTTGCCCAATTCCGGGACGCCCTGCCAATCGCCGGCGTTGATGGCACCCTGCGCACGCGCATGCGTGGCACGCCCGCTGAAGGAAACGTGCGCGCGAAAACAGGCTCGCTCAGTTCAGTCGCTTCATTGTCTGGGTACGTCACGACGGCAGGGGGTGAACATCTTGTATTCTCGATGATGCTCAATAATTATCCTGACGCCTCAGCGGTACGTCGCGACTCGATCGATGCGATCGCCGTGTTACTTGCCTCGTTTTCCGGAAAGACACAATAGCGACGGAGCGCGCGCATTCCCGACCTTATCGGTATTCGCCGTCATGCTGCTGGCATTCACAGGAGAATCGCAATGTCGGTTGAAAACATTATCGAAGGCTGGCGCGAAGTTCGCACCGGCTTAATCGATGAAGCGAATCAAATCCCTGCGGAACAATTTGGCTTTCAACCCGCACCTGATACGCGTTCGGTACGACAGCTTCTGCAACATCTCGTCGAATCGCAGAAGTTTCTTGTCAGCGAAGCTTGCCGGCCGGATACCAACCTGATGCGTGCGTCGTTTGCCGACAATGTGAAAACCTATGCGCCGGGCGTTCGCGATGTGAATGAGAAAGCCTCGCTGGTGGAGCTGCTGCGCACTTCGATGGATGAAGCCGCCGAGCGAATGCGTGGAGCCGGCGACGAATTGAAGAACTCGATGAAACGATTCGACGGCAAAGAGATGAACAAACTCGCGTTCATGTCGTTCGCCATTGCTCATGAGATGTATCATCGCGGCCAGCTCACAGTTTATGAGCGACTGCTCCACATCCAGCCGACGTTGACGACCCGTTTCCGTAAAGCGTTTGGCGAGTCGCCTCCGTGATTTTTGGAGTGCGCCGGCTTGACGGCGCTTTGTTATCTGCTCATTCGAACATTTCTCCGGACGATTAAAAAGCGGCGTCAAGCCGCCGCACTCCAAAGAAATGCGCTTCACAAAATTCCAGGGCTTTGGCAACGACTACATCGTTTTCGAAGCTGACGCACTTGCCGGTGTGAGCGATCTCGGCGACTTCGCACGCCGCATTTGCAATCGTCACTACGGCGCCGGCGCTGACGGGATCGCCATTGCACAACGCGCCTCCGACGCCAATTCAGATTTCCAAGTCCGCATCTTCAACCCCGATGGCAGTGAAGCCGGCATGTCGGGCAACGGTACACGTTGCGCCGCAGCATATCTTTTCTTCCACGACCTTTGGACCAGGGCCGAACTGCGGCTGCAAACACGCAATGGCGTAAAACGTTATCACCTGCGCAATCGCGAGGACGGATCATTTCTGTTCACTTCTGAATTGGGGCAACCGCGTTTGGATTCCGCATCGATACCAATGACGACAAGTCAGCCGCTCGAGAGCGTCATCGATTTTCCACTAGTCGTTGCCAACCAAACCCTCCAAGTGACTGCGTTGCAGATGGGCAATCCGAACTGCTGCATCTTCGTGAAAAGTTTTGAAGAGCTGGATTGGCGCCAACTCGGCCCGCTCATCGAAAATCATCCGCAATTTCCCGACCGGACGAACGTCATCTTCATACGAGTCCTTGACCGGGCAAACATCGAAGAACGCATTTGGGAGCGGGGTGTCGGAGAAACTGAAAGTTCCGGCACCTGTTCGTGCGCGGCCGTAGTGGCTTCGGTAATCAACGGGAAAACGGACCGCATCGTTGACGTTCATGCACCCGGTGGCCTCATTCCGATTGAGTGGCGCGACGACGACGAGGTTGTACTTACCGGTCGCGCTGAAGTGGTTTACAATGGCGAATGGTTGGGACAGCGACAATAGTCCCCAAGACTTATTCATCCGAGGATCCTCTTGCCAGCCGAACATCTTCTCCTCTGCTCTTCCCGGTGCTGTATTGTCGCCGTATGCCTTATCTCGCTCGGCACTCTCGTTGGTTGCGGCGGAAAAGCCGCGTCTGAGACTAAGGCCGAGCCGCGGATCGAAAAACCTAAGCCGCGCACTTCAGTCCCGATGTGGCTCGGAAACGGCGAACGCAATTTCTTCGGCACCGGTCCTTGGAAAGACGGCGAGTTAAAAGTCATCTGGGAAGTCGAAACCGGATTTATCACCGGACGCCTTCACAAAGATCCCTGGGGTGGCACTTCGTGGCCCGGCCAGCCATCAATCAAAAATGATCGCGTCTATTTTCCATCGGCCGACGGCAACGTTTATTGCCTTGACAAAGATAACGGCAAAATCATTTGGAAGTTTAAGGGCAAGGACAGTTTTAAGGCGACGCCGGTGATTCTCGAAGACAAGATCCTCGCGAGCGGTCTCGATCATCATCTTTACTGCATCAACGCGAAAGATGGAACGCTCATCTGGGATTACGAAACCGGCTTCGAAGTCGATGGCTCAACGATTGTTTCCGATGGGCGTATCTATTTTGGCGGCGAGGACCACAACTTTTATTGTCTGAACCTCGCCGATGGCTCGCTGGTTTACAAAGTTCTGGTCGGTTCCGTCGAAGGCAGCATCACCATGAAAGATGGCCGGGTGTATCTTGGCACTGAAGGCGGCGATCTGTACTGCATTAACCCGACGGACGGCAGCACAATTTGGAAAGCGCGTATCGGAGCGGATTCGGATTCGACGCCAGCGGTGGCGAAGGGTTTTGTTTACACCGCAGCCGAAGACGGCGTAGTGCGGTCTTACAAGGCCGACACGGGAGAGTTGGCATGGAACTTCGTGACCGATGGCGCTCATTTGTATGCAGGAAGTGAGCAACGCGGCATTTGGGCGAGCCCAATCCTGGCCGGCGGAAAGATCTACATCGGCGCAAGCAATCATTACCTGTATTGTTTGACTGCGGATAAAGGTGAAATCGTCTGGAAATACAAAGCGCATGGGTCGATTTGGGGAACGTCGCCGGTTGTCGCTGGTCGGGTGGTGTTCGGAGATAAAGCGGGTTGGATCAATGTGCTCGATGCTGATGATGGCAAGCTGATATCGGAATTGCGGATTGGGGAGAACATCAATTCGACGCCCGCGATTCTCGATGGGCGAATTTACATCGGGGCGTTCAATGGAAAGTTGTTTTGTTTGGGGATGGAGCCGAAGGCTCCAGACAGCGGAGATCAGACATCAGAAGCCAGAAGTCAGACATCGGACGTTCGCAGTCAGACATCAGACATTCCCCACAGGCGCCGAGCTCGGACAGGTGCAGCTAAGTGAATCTAGACGTTGACTTCTGATGTCTGACCTCTGATGTCTGATATCTGTTACTCATGCTGCTCATCATCGACAACACAATTGAAGGCGTCGGCAGTAGTCCGCGAGAGATTCGTTCGGCGCTTGAGCGCATCGAGCCCGGCGTGCGCATTGTGACTGAGCGTTTCGAAAATATCTCTCCCGAGCATGTCAAAACACTGAACCCTTCCCACATTTTTCTCAGTGGCCAAAGTCATCCGTGGGATCGCTACACCCGCGAGGACCTCGCCGGCGTTTTTCATGTCATCCATCACGCATCGCAGCCGATTCTCGGTGTATGCGGGGGGCAGCAGCAGATTGCGCTTGCCTATGGTGCGCGCGTGGATTTGATTGAGCGGATTGCGCCCGGCGAAGGTTACGAAGGCGCGCTGCGCGAGCGCGGCTATTGTTCGGTCAATCTAAAAACGGATGATGGGCTTTTCCACGATTTGCCGGAGACGATAAATGTTTGGGAGTCGCATTGTGACGAAGTGAAGAAACTACCAGACCACTTCATCTGCACAGCCACAAACGAAACGTCTGAAATTCAAGCGATGCAACATACCTCACGTCCCCTCTTTGGCGTACAGTTTCACCCCGAACTGTTCGATGAAGAGCATCCGCACGGCCGCATTGTCCTGAAAAATTTCCTAAAGTTGGGCAGCATCCCGGCTTAATACAAAAGTCGTGTTCATCGTCAAGAGAATTGTGTTGCTCTGTTTATCTGCTGGCATGTGCGGGCTTCCTGCTGTGGCACAACGGATGGCCATTAATGCGCGTCAGGCTCCGCGGTTTGAGAGGTTGGTGGATGTAGGCGGTCGACGCTTGTATATCAATTGTTCCGGCAAAGCACCAAAAGGAATCCCGGTAGTCGTGATGGATGCTGGAATGGGAAGCACATCGAATGCGTGGAGTTTAGTTCAGCCGAAGGTCGCACCGTTTGCTCGCGTCTGTTCTTACGATCGTGCAGGCATGGGAAAGAGCGACCGCGCCCCACAACGGCATACCAGTCAGGACATCGTCAATGACTTGCATCATCTACTTGTTAAGACAGGAATCAAACCACCGTATGTTCTGGTCGGCCATTCGCTCGGTGGAATGAATGTTCGCCTGTACGCCAGTAAATACCCAAAAGAGGTTAAGGGCATGGTTTTGGTTGATTCCACGCACGAGGATGAAACCGATCGAATGATTGCTCTCCTGCCACCGCAGATGTTGCAAAAAGCGAAACCGGAAGACATGTTGATACAGAGTCCTGAAGATATCGATTTCAATGGAAGCGTGGCACAGGTACGGGCGGCAAATTGGCACCGCGATATTCCGCTCATTGTGATCACACGCGGCAACGCAACTTTCAATCCGACTGATTACGTTGTGCCTTCGTTGGCGCCGAAGTTCGAGGAGATCCGTTTAGAGTTGCAGAAGGACCTTGTGCGCCGCTCATCCCGAGGCAAGCAGATTATCGCCGAAAAGAGTGGTCATAACATTCATCGTGACCAGCCGGAGTTAGTCATTAATGCCATTCGCCAGGTTGTGAAAGAGGCTTTTCGGGCTTCTGATGCTATACCCGCACAGGATGATCTTTCGCGTACGAGTAGGCGCACCAGGCGGAGATGATATGGACGATCCAACCGAGTGTGCCGGCTGAACCAATCCACGAAATTCCTGTGACGACCAGCCAGATGATTCCAACCAGAATCCGGCCGTTGTAAATCTGTCCCACTCCTGGAATCAGAAAACTGAGAATGCCTGCAAGCATTGGATCGCGCATGTTTTCGAAGCCTCCGCGCGAAGATATACGACTGAGTATTTCTGTTTGTTCGGTATTTTGCGGCGGCCAGAGATGCGGCGATTACAACGATTTCACATCGACAATCTCCGCGCCAAAGGTGCGTTGGACCTGCTGGACCGTTGGGTCGGCCGCAGCCGCATGTTTGGCTTTCTGTCTCAGTTGCGGGTCCTCGACGCCGGCGGGCTCTGAAGCGGTCGCTGCCTCGTCCGGTTTGATGACAAAGCGGATCGCGATTTCTCGACCGCAAACGTCGGCGCAAGCTTCGCGCAGTGCTTTCGAATTGTCTGATCGCGACAGAGTGTCGCGGTAATGCTTTGCTGCGGGCAGGAATTCAACCACGAACTCATCGCCTTCCAGTTCAGCGCGCGACGCGCCCTCAAGCGCCGCGATCATCAGGCGTCGCCGCTTTTGTTCCAGCTTCGCTTTTACCTGATGACAGAATGAATCGGCGGCAACTGCTCGCGTCGCGGCAGGTTCGATTGCTCCAGCAGCTTCACTTGCGGCGCTTTTTGCGGTCGTTGAGCTTCGCGAGGTTTGCGTTGGCGCTGATGGTGCCGGTGTCGCGCGCGGACTGGGATTGTCGGCCACCGGTTTTCCGGTTCGCAGGGCCGTCTCAAGCGCGGCGATTCGTTGCAGCAGCTCGTTCAAAGACGCGAGCCGCCGCATTTCCATCAGCTTTACGAGCGCCACTTCAACCTGGTAGCGCGGGTTTGCTGCTTCCTTCAGCGTGGTTTCTGTTTCTGCCAGTGAATGAAAGAAGCGGACGAGATCGGATTCCGAGAATTGTTCGGCTTGTTGTTCCAGTGCACCGCTGTTACCGGAAGCAGAATCGAGAATTTTTGCGTCACCCGAAACTTTCACCACCAGCAGATCGCGCAGATGCGCCATCACATCGCGCAGAAAATTGCGCAGGTTGTGACCGCGCATGACGACGTCATCGACGATGGCCAGCGCTTCCGCGGGATTGTTTTCCGCGATGCCTTTCATGACGCGCGCCAGCACGTCAGCCCCCGCGAGACCCAGAGCCTTCTCAACATCTTCAGTTTTGATCTTCTTCCCGGCAAAACTGATGACTTGATCGAAAGCCGACTGTGCATCGCGCATTGAGCCGTCTCCGGCGCGCGCAATTTCGCGAATGGCGTCATCTGAAATCGAAACCTTTTCCGCGTCGGCAATCAAGCGGATTCGTTCAGCAATCTTTGCCGTCGCGATGGTGCGAAATTCAAACAGTTGGCAACGTGAAGAAATCGTTTCGGGCACCTTGTGCGCGTCAGTTGTCGCCATGATGAAGACGACGCGTGGCGGCGGTTCCTCAATCGTCTTCAGCAGCGCATTGAAAGCCGGACCGGAGAGCATGTGCACTTCGTCAATGATGAAGACTTTATATCGATCGCGCGCCGGAGCGATGGCGACACTGCCAATGATCACTTCGCGCACATTGTCGACACCGGTGTTTGACGCAGCGTCGATCTCGAGTACATCCATCGATCGGCCTTCGGCGATTTCGCGACAGGATGAGCAGGCTTTGTCGTCAATCGGTGCACATGGATGCGCGGTCGGCTTTTGCGCTTTGTGACAGTTTAGGCCACGCGCAACCAACCGCGCCGTCGTCGTTTTGCCGACGCCTCGCGCCCCGGAAAAAAGATACGCGTGATGTAGCCGATCGTTCTCGAGCGAATTCTGGAGCGTACGTGTCAGCACTTCCTGACCCGTTACATCTTCAAATTTTTGTGGACGCCACTTGCGGGCGATAACTTGGTAAGACATAAGAAAGTGATGAGTGATGCGTTATGAGTGATGAGTAAGTTGTGTGAAGCGAACTCATCACTCATAACTCATCACTTTGAGAAAGAGTCAGACTCCGGACTTACCCGCAACACACGCGGCTCTGGCTACCGTTGCTCCGTTCCCGGCCTGGCGGGGTTCACCGAGCCTACGTTGTGCGGAGCCCGAAGTCTGATGTTCAGCATTCTAAATTGCCGATTGCCGATTGTCGATTGACGGACGGGTCGCGGATTCTGTTTTCTTTGAAATGCGCCGATTAAACAGCCGTCTTTCGATGCGCAATCATGCGCAGCAATCCGTTGATGGCGAGGTGTAGCAGGATGTAAACGATAATCGCAATCAGCAAGGGCAACATCAACGTGTGACCGCTGTCGGTGCTTGGACTGGCAACAATTCCTTTGAACGGCGCATAGAAAGGATTTGTGACGGCCACGATGAAACGCACGAATCCCGCGCCACTGCGCGCCGCCAACAACGCAAGCAGAAAGCGCAATCCCAGCAATCCGTAGATGACGTAGAAAATGTAGTCGACGATTTGCGAGACTCGCGCCGCGCCGCGGGCGCGTCCAACCTCGCGTTCACTCTCAACAACTTCATCGACAGCCTTCGCGCGGAAGTCGGTAGCAACCTGGTCGATCGCACCACCCTGGGTAGGGTTGGTTGCGGCGCGTTCCGCGATTTCCGCCTGCACTTCGCCTTCGACCGTTGATTTGACAGATCCGTGTTGACCGGCGCGACGCGCCTCCTCAGCGGCTAACTTGTTGTCTTCCATTTTTGTTCCCCCTTGGTTTTAGAAACCGTTTTGATCCAGGGGTAAATTAAGTTCCGTTAAAGCCGGTGCGCAGGCGGCGAACATTGGCGCCGGGATATTTTTCCGTCGCTTTCACCGCCTCGAGAAGCTTGTTCGCTTCGGCCAGGGTTTTGCCGGCATAGACGGCCATGATTCTGTGTGTTTCGCTGAGCATGCGCGGCTTGCGAGTACCTACTTCTTCATAAAAGAGATTTTCCGGATCGATACAGCGCGAACTGAAGACTTTGTTTTCGGGGAATAGTGCCTGCGCGGCGAGCCGATCCGATTCGGGAATGAATACGTCGCAATTGTCGTCTTTTACGGCTGCGCTCTTGAGGATAATGGCATAGAACGGGACTGTATCGACAATCACCATGTTCTTATCAACCTGAAATGGCAAGTCGTTTGATTGAAAGGTAACGCTGGTTTTGCACGAGACTTTTGGATTGCCGCAAATCGTGCCGCCATGTCGAACCGGGCGATGCGATTGTGCGTAAGCGCACATGACCAATACCATTAGAAGAAACGCAATTAACGTGACTGTCTGTGCGATAGGTAAGAGTGTTTTGGCGACGCTCGCGTACCAAATCTTCATACTAGAGGTGTCGTCTTGCAAAAGTCCGTGCAGAACCGGTCTTGAGGTACGACTCAAATTTGTCCGCTTTGGCGTGATCTGAAAAGGCAACATAAGTAACCAATCTCCATGGCTTGAATTTATTGGTGTGGATTGACTTTCCAATGTTGTGTTCTGCAAAGCGACGCTTCAGGTCCTGTGTTGAGCCGACGTAATACCTGTCAGACTCGATCTCGCTTTGCAGTATGTATACGTATTTCATGAAGCCCGCCTTCACTTCGTTACGGCGTGGCATCCGCTTCGCTAGCGCTTTCGCCATTGCTTAGGAGCCAATCACGCCGGAGCGCTAGCGAAGGCGGATGGCGGAAAGGGTGGGATTCGAACCCACGGTGCGTTGCCGCACACAGCATTTCCAGTGCTGCCAGTTAAGCCACTCCTGCACCTTTCCGATATTGCCGATTGATTTTGATCTAACTCCGCTGAAAGACCAATCGGCAATCATCGATCGGCAATCGGCAATCTTCGTGGCGGAGAGGGTGGGATTCGAACCCACGGTGGCCGTAAAGCCACTCCGGTTTTCGAGACCGGTGCACTAATCCACTATGCGACCTCTCCGTAACCAGACGTCAGACATCAGATGTCAGATCTTTTTGACCGCCGATGTCTGATCTCTGACGTCTGCTCTTAAAGAACTCCTGCATCAGCGCGCGACATTCCGATTCCAGAACGCCGCTGATCACTTCGACTCGATGATTCAACTGGCGCGCGTCGCAGATGTGAAAGTGAGAATCGACGGCGCCGGCTTTCTCGTCTCGTGCGCCGTAAACCAAAGTTGGCACGCGCGCTTGAATAAGTGCGCCGGCGCACATGGCGCATGGCTCAATGGTCGAGTACATCACTGAGCTAGCGAGACGATAATTACCGAACTGCTGTGCGGCTTCGCGCAGCGCAACGATCTCAGCATGCGCGGTCGGATCACAGTCAGTGCGTGTGCGATTGCCCGCGACCGCAAGTACGACACCATCGGCCACGATGCAGGCTCCGACAGGCACTTCACCGGCTGCTTCTGCTTCGCGCGCAGCGCGAATTGCTTCGCCCATCCAACGCTCGTGCGACCGTTGCGTTTCTGCGATTACTTCATCTGCGACGGCTGAAAACATCTCTCAAACAG
>DASYPX010000224.1:0-14416 GCA_036006125.1 Pyrinomonadaceae bacterium
GAACTCAACTGCCCTGTCTGCAAGACGCCGGAACTCGCCAGAACTGAGTTAGAGCCGAACCTGTCTTCCTTCAATTGTCCTAAATGCGAAGGCCACTGGATTCGCGGCAAAGAATATTGGGACTGGATTGAGAGGCAAAGCGCGAATCTCGCCGAACAAATTCATGAAACGGAAAGCTTGTCGCTTGCGGAACCCGGTATTCCCATTGATTGCCCCGAGTGTCGGTTCCGCATGGTTCGGTACCTGGTCGGACGAGGACTGGATTTCACGGTCGACCAATGTCACGGTTGTAAAGGCATCTGGCTCGACCGCAACGAGTGGGCAGCGCTGCGCAAACGAAATCTACACGACGATCTGCATGCAATGTTCACCTCCTTTTGGCAAGCCGGCGCCATCCGCGAGCAGCGAAAAAAGCGTATGCAGCAAATCTATCTTGATCGGTTCGGCGAAGAGGACTACGCGGAAATCAGACGCATGCGGCACTGGCTGGACACAAAGACTAATCGAGAAGAGTTGATCGCGTATTTGACGGACAAAGAGCCTTACAACGTGTGAGAGGCACCCCGTTATGCTTCCCAGCCACCGTCATTCATGGCTCGCGATGTGGCATCACCCTCAGCCGGCACTTTCATCAACGCTAAACGTTTCACTGGCCGCCCATTCAACAAATGCTCCTCAATAATTTCCAGCACGTCTGAGGACCGCACCTGCGCGTACCACGTCCCGTCGGGATAAACCAAAACAGTCGGGCCGATCGCGCAAAAGCCGACGGACGCGCACTCGGTGAGCACGATGGTGCCGTTTGGATTTTTCCCTTTGGCTTCCCTGCCAAACAGAATTCCACGTTCCTTCAGCTCACGTTCAAATTCATCACGTACTTCTTCGCTCTCTCGGGCGGAGCAGGATTTGCCCGTACAAACGAAAACATGGTGCTGAATCGGCGCGGTGGCGATCGGCGCCAGCGCGCGCAGCCGCTCAATATCTTCAATGATTTCGAACTCTGCCATGCGTTCATGCTACCACGAACGTATGCGCACAGACGGCGCAAAGAAAACAAGTAACCTGCGTCCATGCAACTTGATTAACTTCTTTGCACGCATCAGTTTTCATTGTAAGATTCGGATGGCACAGGCGACCGCTGACCGACCGCAGAGTTCCGGCGGAGACGGGTGGTGGGCGCCTGATTTAGTACGCGCATGCAGACGTTTCGCAAAATAACTGAACAGCGTAAGGCCGATGGTCTCGTCATTCACATTTCATCACTGAATGATCGGTCGACCGAGGTCGTCATGCGCGATCGCATCACCATAGGCGCGGCCGAGGATTGCGACGTAAAGATTCGTCTGCCGGAAGCTGCAGCCAGTAAAGCGAGCGGACCGATCGTCGAGCTCTCACGGCAGAATGGCGTTTATCGCATTGCCAGTTACGACTCGAACCTGGAGGTCACGCTTAACAACCGGCCCATCCGATCCAACAAAGCGATTGACGACGGCGACGAAATTTGGATAGGGCCGGCTGGGCCTTCGATTCACTTCTTTCCGATTCAGGCGACGGCGGCGCTGGTGCCGGGTCGTCGCGGCGGCGCGCATGTCGCACCGTTTATCGAGCAGGCCGCGATGGAAGCATCCGCAACTTCACGACGAGACGATGCAAAGATCTTCCTCCGCGAGTTCACGCGCGAACTGGTCCGCGAGATCAATCCGAGCACGAAAATCATCATTTTCGCGATCTTGATCGCGCTGGTCCTCGGGTCGCTCTACATCGGTTTTGGTCTGGTTAATGAGCTGCGCCGAACGCGCCGCATCAATGATGACCTGCGCGCACAAACCGAAGCGGCCAAGTCTGAACTCGAGCGCACCAACAAACAATTGAAGGACCTCGACGAGTCCAACCAGCGGGTGATGAAGAGTTTGTCGCTCGCGGTTAAGTTGCGCGCTGATTACGGCAGCGGCGTCGCGCTGATTTACGGCTCGTACATGTTCGTCGAATCAGGCACTGGCCGCCCGCTGCGATATCCCGAAACCCAGGCAAACGAGTCGGGGACCAACGTACAGTCGGGCAGTGACTCGACGGCGCTCACGCCGGAAGGCAACGGATCGATTGCTGAATTCGATTTTGTGGGGACGGGTTTTCATGTCGGCAACGGTTACCTCCTGACGAATCGTCACGTGGTGCAGCCCTGGCTTGCTGATGATCGCGCGCAGAGCCTGAACAGTACCGTGCGCGGGCAACCGCGACTGCGAAAGCTCGTCGCTTACTTTCCCGATTCGGCTCAGCCGATTACTTTGAAATTCAAACAAGCGGCGGCGCGAGACGACGTTGCCGTCTGCACGATTGATTCGAAAGATTTGCCGGACAAAGTTCCGGTGCTTCCACTCGAGCATGACGGTCAGGAAGTCGTCGGCAACATGGTGGTAACTATGGGGTATCCAAACGGGCCAGATCGTTTGCTTGCTTTGCTCGACGAAACCGAAGCGCGCGGCGTGCTCGCGCGTTATGGATCGGTTGAAGCCTCGCTGGGTTACCTGGCCCAGACGAAACACATCCAACCGCTGATGACCCAGGGCAACATCACTGACTTGAACACACGCAAGATTGTTTACGACGCGCGCACCGGCGAGGGCGGCTCGGGTGCGCCACTCTTTGGACCTTCAGGGCGAGTCATCGGCATTACTTTCGCGGTGTTTACGGAAAATACTGCATCAAATTTCGCGGTACCCGTGCGATATGCGTTAACTTTGCTGGAGAGATCGGGATGGACTGCGCCTGAAAATCCCGAGGAAGAAAAGGACGCGGCCAATTCTCAGTCGAACGGCCGGCCGGGTGGATAGCATCAAACTCTGGTCAAGGCACGTTCATTGCTTGCGATTTGCAGCAGCTTTTTTCACTTCGATTTTGCAGGAGCGTTGCGCCGAAACCGTCGGAACATTGTTTGATTTGGAGCGTTTTGTTACGAAAGAGTGTTCGGCGAGCATCATGAGGACTGGACCCTGGCCCCGGAAGTTCCTTCCCCGCGTTCTTCTGCGCGGGTTAGGGCTGCTGATGTTTCTGGCAGTCGGCTGGAGCGTTGCCGCTGCGCAATCCGCCGCCGACATCAGCACCGCAAAACCGCAACTGACAAGACCTGAAACAAATGTTTCCGCGACCGGGGCTGTCAGTGTCGATCCACCTGTTTCCGCGACGGCATCTCCAACCACGCCCACGTTTCGAGTTGAGAAGCTTTCTGTCGCCGGCGGGTCGGAACTTCTGACGATTTTCGGACGCGTCGATGGTTTGCGCGATTCGAGCCTGCGTGAGGTGCCGCTCGTCACCGTGTTGCGTGACACGCTCGGCGATGACAATCCGGAAAACGATCGACTGCGTTATGTGTGGATGCTAACGTACACACAACCATCGATGGCGAAACGTATTGCCGCCGCGATTCCCTTTCTTTATCGAAGCGTCGGAAACAAGAAGAATGTTTCGGGGCCACCCTCGCCGATCCTTAATTTGTCACACGTGCAGCGAGCCACCTGGAGCAAGTTTTTCTTATGGGGAGTGCAGAATGCTTTCCTCGACACGTATGGGCTGCCGCTGAAAGTGTCCACCCGAACTTATCGACAGAATTTGTCGGACTATCGCAGGGCACACATCGCGCAGGCCTTGTCCGTACTCGGCACCTATCAAAACTTCCAGCAGCGCGTACACCCCGAGAGTGAGTTCCTGGCGCTGCGCACTGATCCACAGGCCGCTCGAGTTTCTGATGATGACACGTCGATTCCGTTGCTCGAATTTGCGCCCGCGTTCACGCCGGACGAGATGCTGGAGTTGCGCGCGCGTCTGTTGCTGACACAGAAAACTTTCGGCGGCCTGTACGGCCCCGACAAGTTCGATTCGACTGTCGGCAAGTACGTGACAAAGTCGCTGGATTACAGCGGTCACAATTGGGAGCTTCTGCGACAGCAAGCAGAAGCCGACGGTCTCTACTTCGAGCCACTGACGATGCCCGACGGCACGGCGACGCATGCGATTCTCTGGGTAGCGAAAAGCGATCTAGACGCCCAATTGAATCGCCGTTACAGCGGCCGATTCCTGAACATTTCTAATCCGTGGAAGGATCAGCACCTGCGAAACTGGACCGGCTACTCTGAAACTCGATACTTCGACAGTGAGAATCGTCGCACCACGAGTAACGCCGACGGAGCGCGGCGCCTGGAGATGATTCCGCTGGCGCTTTATGGACTGAACCAGCCGAAGATTCCGGCCGTCCTCATCGATTTTCGAGACAGTCTGAATCCGAAGAAACGCGAAATGTCGCGCCGGCTCTTCAACGACGTGGCGAAGAACATGCTCTCGCTGTCGAGTTTCGGAAACCTTCCTTACTTCGCTGGACGAAAAGTTTACGGATTCCTGACCGGGCGCCGCGGCATGGACATCAATCAGCCGTCGCGTGTGCGCAGCTATACAGAGCTGAAGTTGTTGCTCGCTTTCAATCCAAACATAGATCCAAAACTTCGCGACGAACTTGTGCAGCGGGTGGAAACTGTCTCGATCAATCCGATGTCAAATGACTGCGAAAGCGAGATCCAGTTGGCGCTCAAGCAATACGATGCCCTGGTTGAATTTGCGCGAAATAAAGACGGATTGCCTGCCAAAATCGAACGCGACCGGCGTGAAGAGATGGTGCCGCTGGTTCATGGGCGCACGACGCGGTTTTTATTTGGACTGGGCAATGTGCTGACGTTCGGCCGGTACGTACATCGCGAAGACGCCACGCCTGAACTCAAAGAACAGATAGAGCTGGCGCGGAGGGTCAAGTTTCACACGCAGTTTCTCGAGCGGGTCGCGAAGTCATCGCCTGAGATCGAAGTCGCGTGGGACGTCGCGACGGTGCAGAAATCTCTGAAGTTTCTCGCCGATAACGCGGGCGCGGCGAACGGCTCAACCGCAAAAGTTGCGGCGCGCGTTTTTCAACGTTCGACCGATGAAGGATCGCGCAAGTTGTGCCTGGACGTGTTGTCGCGAATCAATGACAAGACGGCGCGTAAAGAAATGCTGCGCATCTTTCGCGAAGAACCATCGAATTCCGATTGGCGCGCGGTGGTGGCGGCACGTCTGCGCAAGGCCGTGAACGAGGCTGACCGCATCAAGGCGAACGAGGCGAACTCGGTCATCGCAGAGATCGGCGGGCCGTAAGTTTGATCTGTAATGCCCGGCCGGGCAATTTATGTAGCTCGGACCGTTTTATATAGCCCAGGCATTTATGCCTGGGAAAGCCGAAATCATTTTTTCACGCCCCGTTTACGGGGCAATGTTTTGTTAATGGCTAAAGCCACCCTCGAAAACCTCGTGAACGAGGTTCTATTGTTGTTTCTTTTCCACAATCCCAGGCCTCAACGCCTGGGCTGCAAAAATCGCACAATCCGACGCCGCTCGTTTTGGGCACTCGCGCTCGGTCTTACGCTCCTCCTCGCAATTTCCAGCCAGGCGCAAGCCAAACGCGTCGTCATTCTCAAAGTCGACGGTCTCCCATACGACACGATCGATCGCTTTGTGCGCGAACGCGATCCGCAAACCGGTAAGAGCCGCTTGCCGTGGTTCGACTACATCTTCTTTCAAAACGGAACTCGATTGACGAACTTTTACGTTCGCGGCATGAGTTTGTCGGGTCCGTCATGGTCGCTGATCGATACTGGGCAGCATCTGCAAATCAAAGGTAACGTCGAGTTCGATCGTTACATTTTTCACACCTACGACTATCTCAATTTTGTGCCGTTCTATTTCAAGCAGGCGTACCGCGGCAACGTGGACATGCCCGGAACGGAAGTGATCGATTCGCTCGGCCTGCCTCTGTTGATGGACGCATACGACAACTATCAGCGGCTGCCAGGCTCGCAGCTCTATGGCCGCGGCGCGCGGCTCGCCACTTTGCAACGCGCGGGACAGGCTGAGTTTGGCAAGAACCCGCTTGACTTGGCGGAAGAATTCATCGTAGGCCTTGATCTGCGCAATACAGTGTTCAGCCAATACGAACGGGAACTGATCGATGCGCTCGGTGATCCGCGCGTGCAGTATCTCGACCTGTACGACATGTCTTACGACCATGTGGCGCATCACACGAACGACGATGTGTCGCATTTGCAAGTGCTGCGCGAACTCGATGCTCGTCTTGGTCGAATCTGGACTGGTATTCAAAAGAGCCCTCTCGCTTCCGAGACGATCTTCATTGTCGTCTCTGACCACGGCTTTAACACCGATCCAAAAGTCCTGAGCCAGGGGTTCAATCTGGTGAAGCTGCTCGGCAGCCGCGAAGGCGGCGGCCATCACGTGATTACAAAACGGCGCTTGATGCTCGATTATGCGATTAAAGGCATCAATCCGTTCGTGCCGCCGATCACCACGACGACTTCACAGACGTACTATTTGAAAGGTCAAAGTACGGATTATCCGACCGCGCTGCTCGATTTTGATGGCAACGAACGCGCGGCACTGCACCTGCGTAACAGCGATCTCAATCAACTGCACATCCTGTTGCAGCAGTTGCAGCGAAACGATCTTTCGCCCGCGTCGCGCAGAGCGGCTACGAACACGTTCTTTGGAATTCTTTCCCGTGACCGTGCGGCGTGGGCGCCCGACCTCGATCAGCTCGAAAAGCAAATCGGCGCGCTGCATCGCGCCATCGAAGCGGAAGACGGTCGCTGCAAATCACAGCCCAAGAAATTTACTCCAAAAGATCGCGAAATGGGCCGCGACGACAACGCGCGCCGCACGTGCCTGCACGTGACGCAATGGACTGAGTTAGAGACGCATTACACCGAGTACATCGCGACGATGCGCGCGCTTCTCGCACTGCATCAAGAAACTCTGCAACCGGCAAACCTAAAGATTCCTGACTTGATCCCGAAAAGTTCGATGGGGCAACGGAATTCAATTTACGCGCTGCAGAATTACGTGGTCGGCCTTGGGCCGGCGGGGCTGGTTTCGAACGGTGACGGCTCGCTTGATCTCGAGCGCACATTCGTGCGCATCAATTATTTCGATTTACTGAAAAGCCAAGCGGTCAGAAACAATGTTCAGTCAGGCATTACCAGCCAGCCCGTCGATTTTCTCGCGACGCGGATTTCGCGTGAAACGGTCGCATCATTGTTACCGCCCGACATGCAGCCTGACGATGACGTCATTTGGCTGTACGCCAGCCCTGAGCGGCAGGCGCTGGTACTCCCGCGCGGCGAAGCTACCGGGCACCTTGAATTGCGATATGTGCCGATTGCGCATCTGAGGCAGGATGCAAGCGGCACGATCCATTTCGATCGCATTAATTGGCAGCCGGACTTACCCTTGCGAATCTTTGAAGACGCGCGCCTGGAAACGGGCGGGGCCGATCGCGCGACGTGGTTGAACGATTGGCACACAGACGTGGAGTGGTTGCGCGGGCTGCATAAGACGCAATACTCTAACGGGCTGATTGGCTTGCACGAACAGTTCACACAATTCGTCGCACCGGCAACGGATGTAAACGCTGACGGCATTTCCGAAGACGAACGACTGCTGCGCAGTCTACGTCGTCGACAGCGACGTCTAGCCGAGACTGACTTGCAGATTTTCGCGAACAACCATTGGAATTTTGACGTGCGCGGTTTCAATCCTGGTGGCAATCACGGATCGTTGTTTCGTATTTCAACGCATTCGACCTTCATGCTGGCTGGTGACGGCGTGCCGCGCGGATTAGCGGTAAGCGAGCCGTATGACAGCTTGAGCGTCGTGCCAACAATCATGGCGTTGACCGGCAGACTTAACGGCGACAACACGCCGGGTGAGACTCTCGTGAAACGCGGATTTATCAAGTTTCCGGGACGGGTGGTGACCGAAGTAACGGGCACAAGCGGACATTAAACTCCCTCTCCCTATGGGAGAGGGCTTTCTGCGATGACTGACTCAGCCAAATCACAAAAGCACCGACGCTCAGTTGCCTGGGCGCAGGCCATCGCATTTGTTCTGGGCGCCCTGCTGTTGTGGTACGTCGTGCGGCGCGTAGGCGTGCAGCCGATTTTCACTGCGTTGAGTCGCGTTGGCTTTGGTTTCTTTATTGTCGTCGCGCTCAACGGCCTGCGCCACGTTCTGCGCACGATCTCGATGCGCATCTCGGTGCCCGCTGAGCATCGACGTTTTAGTTTCATGCAGGCCTTCGCCGCGCGACTCGGCGGCGAGTCGATGAGCTTCCTCACCTTCGCTGGTCCGCTGCTCGGTGAGCCGACGAAAATTGCTTTGCTGCGAAAACGCGTGCCGCTGGTTCACGGGGTGCCGGCTTTGGTCGTCGATAATCTGCTCTACAACCTCTCGGTCGTGCTGATGATCTTCGGCGGCGCGATGCTCATGCTGTTCGCGTACGCGGTGCCGCCCGTCGCGCGCGAAATGCTGATCATCATTGCGGTAATTGCATTTCTCGGCCTGGTGGCAACAGCGCTGGCGACGCGCCGACGCGCCACTTTGGTCACTGCGCTCATTGATAAGCTGGCACGCAAGGGTTTCCGCCCGCGTTTCCTCCGCACGCGCCGGCACCACATCTATCGGGTCGAGCTAACCGTGTACGCGTTTTTCAAGCGGAGGCGCGCGGCATTCCTGTCGATGTGCGCGCTCGATATCGCTTCGCACGCCAGTAGTGTCCTCGAGGTCTATGTCACGCTGAAGTTGCTGGGATATTCATCGACGGCGGGCGCGGATTACATTATTGAGTCGCTGACGAAAGTGATTAACTTCGCGTTCGGTTTTGTTCCGGGCACCATCGGTGTCTATGAAACCGGCAACGGAATAATTCTGCGAACGCTGGGCTATACGACCGCCATCGGATTGGCGCTCGCGATTGTGCGCAAGGCCGCGATCATCTTCTGGACCGTTATCGGTGTTTTTGTTTTGACATGGCGCGCCGTTCCGAATGCGTGGGCCAGTCTTTTGCATCGCAGTCCGCGTCTGCAAAAACTCGCCGACAGTCTGGTGCTTTCCAACATCGCGCATCGGCCGGCGCGCACGGCCGTGAGCATCGCCGGAATTGCGCTCGGAGTGCTTCTCGTTGTTTTCACTGTTGGCCTCGCGCACGGAATGTTGCGCGAACGTGGCCGTCGCGAAGCGAACATCAATGCAGAGATTCTGCTGCGGCCCCCAGGAACGATCGCCTTGAGCGGCGCGCAATCTTTCACGATTCCGATCGAACACGCTGCCGAACTGAAACAGATCGCCGGAGTGCGCCTGACCGTACCGATAGGCCAGGGACTCGATCGCAGCGACACCGGTTTCGGATCACGACTGATTGAAGGAATTCCGTTTGACGAATACGCAGCGCTCACCGGCCTCAGGATTCGTGAAGGTCGAAAACTCGACAAAGGCGACGAAGTCATTATCGACGGCGCATGGAAGAACGAGCATCAGATCGAAGTCGGCTCGACGATCATGCTTTACGAACGGCCCTTTCGCGTGGTCGGCGTTTACGAACCACCAGGTGGTGGCCGTCTGAAAATTCCGCTGGCGTCGATGCAGGATCAGGTCGGCAGCGAAAACCGTTGCAACGCGATCCTTATCGCTTGCGAAAACCCGGCGCTTCAGGAAGAGGTCGCCGCGCGCATCAAAGACAAGTTTCCCGACGATCAAATTATCTTCACGCGTGACCTGCCGGAGATTTACATGTCGAGCGTCCCGGCTCTGAACGTCTTTCTGAAGGTCGTTATCGGGGTCGCCGCGACGATTAGCACGCTCGTGATTCTGCTCGCAATGTACACGACCGTCACCGAACGCACGCGACAAATTGGCATCTTGAAATCACTCGGCATGTCGAAAGCATCGATTGCCTGGGTCATTGAACAGGAAGCAATTCTCGTAAGTGTGCTCGGCGTGTTTATCGGAGTCGTGTTGACGCTGCTCTTACGCGCGACCGTAATGCGTTCGACCACGTTAATTGTCGATATTGAGCCGAAGTGGATTGCGATCTCGCTGATCGTCGGATTGATCGGTGGCTCGATCGGCGCGCTCTATCCCGCTCTGCGCGCGGCGCGCCAGGATGCTGTTGAAGCGCTCAGTTACGAATAACGTGACAGTGCTAAATCTTCCCGTCTTAGTTGGCACGAACCGCCAGGACCGTCACAGCATTTTCCCGGCACGATGGATTGTCGATCAAATGCGCCGCCGTGGAGACATCGAAACCCGTCTGTTCGATGTCGCTGACTTCGCGTTGCCGCAACGCGATTATGGTCAAGCGATCAAAAGCAATTTTCCCGAATGGCGCGACGCGCTTGTTAAGGCCGACGGTCTGGTAATCGTCACGCCCGAATACAATCACGGTTACCCTGGAATTCTGAAAGCCGTTCTGGACTTGTTGCTCAGAGAGTACGTGCACAAGGCAGTGGCATTCGTGGGTGTTTCTGCCGGACCTTGGGGTGGTACGCGCGTCATCGAAGCAATGGTGCCCATGGTACGCGAGTTAGGACTGGCCGTGACATTCTCAGATCTCAACTTCCCTTTCGTACAGAAAACCTTCGACGGGAAGGGCATGCTCCTCGATCCGGCATTCGACAACCGAGCGAAAGACTTTCTGGATGAATTGGTTTGGATGGCGCAAGTCCTTAAATGGGGACGCGAAAACGTGCCGTCGAAATTTCACTCCTAGTTGCCGTTTCAAATTAATGCTTCTTGAATTGACGGGATTGAATATCGTCGCGTACCTGCAATGGATACTTGTCCTGGGGTGGGCGGTGAGTCTCGTGCTGACAATTCATGGCCTTTCGCGCCAACAGCCACTCTTGCCCATCAGGGACGGAACTCTGCGAGGCGACGACGCTCCGACAGTGTCAATAATCGTGCCGGCGCGCAATGAAGAACGTCGCGTGCTGGCAGACTCGATTCGGTCCATTCTGGCTCAGGACTATCAACCGTTTGAAGTTATCGCGATCGATGATCGCTCGACCGACAACACACTGTCGATTCTGAAAGTACTTGCTCACGCCGATAGCAATTTACGCGTGATTGAAGGTGAGAATTTACCTGTCGGCTGGCTCGGCAAACCTTACGCCATGCATCAGGCATTGAAACAGGCACGCGGCGAATGGATCCTGGCGACGGACGCTGACATGATTTTTGAGAAGGAAGCATTACGAACCGCACTCACCACCGCCCTGGCGCAAGACGCAGACGCGATCTCGCTCATTCCTTATTTTCAAACGGAGTCGTTTTGGGAACGTGTAATGATTCAGACGTGGGCGTGGGTGACGCTCATGTTCACGATTGCGTATCGCATTAATAATCCAAAAACGCCGGGCGCCCTCGGCATCGGCGGGTTCTTTCTGATGCGACGTTCAACGTTGGCGCGGGTGGGCGGCTATGAAGCACTTAAGAACGAAGTGGTGGAAGACGTACGCCTGGCTGAGATGATCAAGCGTTCGGGTGGGCGAATGCTTACCGTCCAGGCTCCGAACTTGTTACGCACGCGCATGTATCGGAATTTTGGCGAGATATGGGAGAGTTGCACCAGGACCTGGTTTTCAGGCATGAAGTTTTCATTTGGCTTCGCACTGGTGTGCGCTCTCTCGATGTATGTAATGGCTGTGTTGCCACCTGTCGTCGCACTAGTTTCTGCGATTGGAATCATCGGCGGAATTGACGCAGATCTTTGGCGCTTGTTTATTCCCGCGTTGTTGGCATGGTTAATACAAGTTGTTGTTTTGATGATGAGCGGTCTCAGGTCCGGAGTTTCTTCCGTTTACGCGCTGACCACGCCGCTCGGCTTAGCGTTGCTCTACACTATGTTGCTGGATTCGAGCATCAAAATCCGGACGCGAAAAGGTGTGACATGGAAAGGTCGGTTGATTTACGACCGCGCCGGAGTCAAGCCGCCAAACCCCGGCGTGCTTGCAACGCGCATTTCTAAAATCGAAGAATAAGTGAACGTTGCTGAGATCTGGTGACATATGATTCATGTTGGCTACGTTCGTGAAATCACCCACTACCCAGTCAAGTCGATGGCGGGCATTGCCGCGGAGTCAGCAATCCTTGGTTGGCATGGAGTGGCAGGCGATCGACGGTTCGCGTTTCGACGAATTGGAGCGGACAACGGCTTTCCTTGGCTCAGTGCGAGTAAACTGCCGGAACTTCTCCTTTACCAACCAGTAGGACTCGACGAAAGCACGGGCGAGCCGCTTCCGACTCATGTGCGAACCCCGACCGGATCGCGACTGGAACTGCACAGCGCGGAATTAATATCTGATATTGCCGGCCGCTTAGGTAATGCTGTTGAGCTAATGCAGCTCAAGCACGGAATTTTTGACGAGGCGCCAATTTCGGTGATCAGTCAGTCGACGATTACCTGCATCGGTCGCGAGGCTGGTCTTGAAGGTGAACTCGATCGTCGCCGCTTCAGAGCAAACATCCTGGTCGAGACAGGGAGTGCCGAGCCATTCCTCGAAGACAATTGGGTGGGCGGCACGTTGGTGTTTGGTGACAGCGAAGTGGCCGGTCCCGCCGTGCACGTTACGATGCCCGACGTCCGTTGCGTGATGATCAACCTCGATCCGGACACAGCGGCAAAAGACGCGCGACTCATGAAAACAGTCGTAAAGCTCAATCAGAACAATGCCGGCGTATATGCGACGGTCGTGCGCACCGGCGTGATTAGCGTTGGCAATCCAGTGAGTCTGGCGTAGCGTCTTAGCAGGTCCAAGAACCAGTTTCGACATTAGGATTAAGTGACGGTCACGCCGCCATGAAAGCACCGCACGAGGTTATATTGTTTGATTTGGATGGAACGCTAAGCGATCCGCTGGTCGGCATTGGGCGATCGATTAATTACGCGCTTTCGCACTTCGGTTATCCAGAACTTCCCCTTTCCGAGTTGGCGGTGCACGTTGGGCCGCCGCTAGATCAGGCGTTCAGCACGATCACTGGCGTAGCTGTAACTTCTGCGCTGGATGGTTTTGTCGCAAAGTATCGCGAACGCTACGGAGAGATCGGCTATTCGGAGAACGTTCTCTATCCCGGCATCGCGGAGGCACTGCACAGTCTCACCGGCGTTGGCATAACGCTGGGCGTTTGCACGTCGAAACGAGTCGATTTCGCCGAGAAGATTCTCGACCTGTTCGGTCTCGCGCAGTACTTCAGCTTTGTAAGCGGCGGCGAGATCGGCACGCACAAGTGGCAACAGATAAGGGCGCTCCTGGGAACAGGCGCCATAACTCAATCAACGGTTATGGTTGGGGATCGCGCCGTCGATATTACGGCCGCCCATCGCAACGGCCTGGACGCGGCCGGCGTGCTTTGGGGCCATGGCTCGCGTGAGGAACTCGAAGCCGAGCAACCGCGTTACTTATTCACCACGCCCGCGGAGCTGATCTGTCTGGCGGAGCGTTGCACCGGCGCTTCAAATTGAGCATCAACAACGTCCTAGCGAAGTGCCGCAACTCATCGTGTCACGAGCAACACGCCTTCGCCCGTGCTGAAGATGCCCGCCACACACCCAGTCATGAGAGTCGCCAGCGTGGCTGCCAGCAAGGCTCGTAAACCGAGGCTGGCAAGATCGTCGCGCCGCGAAGGAGCGAGAGCTGCCGTGCCACCTACAAAGATGGCCATCGCGGCCACGTGCGCAAATCCGCAAAGCGCGTAACTCAGGATCACCACGGTCCGAGGATCGGTTATCTGGCCGCTGGAGATCGACTGTGCGAGATGGTTGTAAGAGAAGACCTCAGTCAGAATCACTCGCTCGCCCAGCAAGCGGGCTGCTACTGGTACATCGCTGGCTGGTAATCCGAGCAGCCAGGCAAAAGGATAGAAACACCAACTCAGGATTCTGACGAATGAAAGCGGTTCGCTCATTCCGAGCCACGAACTGCCGGCGCTCAGAATCTTGTCAATCAAGGCGACGATTCCCAGAATGGCGATCAGCAGTGCCGAAACTCCGGCCGCCAGCTTCAACCCTTCCATAGCTCCTTCGATGATGGCGCTGATCGCATTTTTTGATCGCGTGGACGGATCGTCCCGCGGCACGGCCGCGAGGGTTTCCGGCGCCTCGGTCTCAGGAATAAGAAGCTTGGACACGACGACGCAGGCCGGAATTGCCAGCACGGAAGCTGAGATCAGGTGGCCGGCGATCTGAGGAAACACGCCAGTGAGAAAGGCGACGTAGACTCCGAGCGTACTTGAGGCCACAGTTGCCAGGCCTGTCGTCAATACCAGCAACAACTCCGAGCGCGTCATTCTCTCCAGATAGGGCCGGACCACCAGCGCCGATTCAATTCCCACAAAGATATTCGCCGCGCTGGAAAGTGATTCGGCGCCGCTGATTTTCATCGTCCGATGAAAGAGCCTGGCGAAGAGTCGCACGAACACTTGCAACACACCCAAGTGATAGAGCAACGAGGTGAACGCAGAAAAGAAAATTACTACCGGAAGAACCTGAAAGACG
>DASYPX010000225.1:0-3402 GCA_036006125.1 Pyrinomonadaceae bacterium
TCAGCCGCGCCAGAAATCTCTGACGTTGCTCTTCTTTTGAGACGTTGAGAAAAAACTTGATTATCTCGATGCCGTTGCGGACCAGATAACGCTCAAAGTCATTGATTTGATCAAAACGCCATTGCCAAATGTCCTTTTTCATCGACTTCGGCGGGAGCTTCTGGGCCTGCAGGAATTCGGGATGCACGCGCAGCACCAAAACCTCTTCATAGTAGGACCGGTTGAAGATGCCGATGCGCCCGCGTTCGGGAATTGCGCGATGACAACGCCACAGATAATCGTGATCGAGTTCTTCGGCCGATGGCGCCTTGAATGAGTAAACTTCCGTGCCCTGCGGATTAACACCGGACATTACGTGCTTGATCACACTGTCTTTGCCCGCAGCGTCCAGCGCCTGAAAGATCACCAATAGCGCCTTCGTGTCCTGCGCGTAGAGAACGTCCTGATATTTGGCGAGTTGCTCGATGTCCGTGGCGAGTTTTTCGCGGGCCTCTTCCTTCTGACGAAACTTACCGGTGAAGCCCGGGTCAAAATCACTCAGCCGCACTTTCTTTCCCGGCGACACAAGAAACGGTTCATGGTTCATGTTCCGGCGTCCTCGTGAGATTGATCAAAGAGGTCGTTCAAGTGCCCCTCGATCCCACTTCGCTAGATTCGCACCCGCTTCGTACGTGCTCTGACAGAAATCCATCAACGCATTTTCCGGCGAAGGTGACTTGCGCACGGCGTCATACGGCAGGAAAAATTCGTTTACGTCTTTTGAATAGAAGGCGGCTTCGGGTTTGACCTTCGCATCGCCAAAGCCTGCGGGTTCTGGTGCTGCGTAAGCATAGAATGCCGCTTCGAACCCGTTGCCGCCAGGCCACCAGCCGTGGCTGATCACTTCGTGTGAGTAAGCTTCCACGGTGATTTTGTCGGCGCCTTCTCGTGGCGGTGCCGCGCGTCCGGAGAAACGCGTGACAGCGTGATCGAAGCTGCCCCACCAGAAATGCACGGGACTGACTTTACCAATGAAGCGCGAACGGAACTGTTTGAAAACTTCATCAACCGAGACCAGCGCGCACCAGAAGCGATTGACGTAAGCGGCGTCGTACGATTTGTGAACTCGATCTTCTTCGAAGCGAATCGCTTCACGAACTGCTGAGAACGGCGATGGAACTTCCACCGGCATCGTCCAAATCCTCACATTGATCCCAAAGTGATGCAGCGTAGACATCAATTCCTTGTAAAAATCAGCAACTGATTGCGGGCGCAACCTGAGGGCTGTACGCGCGCCGTCGCTGCATTCGACGCGCAGTTTGTGGTCGATGAAATCGAATTCGATTTCGAAGATTCGATCTTCATAAGGCATCGGCGACGTCGTCAGACCACGCGCGGAAACGTACAGCGGCACGTTCCACCAGTGATTGACAAGCGGCGTCGTCTCCAGCCGAATCTTGCCGACAATCTGCGTCCACATGTGCAGGGTCGCGAGCGTTTCCTGCCATTCTGCGAGGATGAGTTCGGGCCAGTTGTTGTTTGGCATCACGAGCCTCCGTTTCTCTGTGGGTTCTCTGTGCCTCTGTGGTGAATGATTTGCAGAAAAGTTCTACCACAAAGACACAAAGATCCACAGAGGCAAGAAGGCCGCACTTAGACTTCGCAATTGACGAGTGCTAGATTCTTTTCAAAACAAATCGAGGAAACTATGTCATCACCACAACCGCAAACCACTTCACGTCGTTATCAACTGTTCATCGACGGTCAATTTGTTGATGCCGAGTCGGGCAAAACTTTCGCGACTCCGAACCCAGCTACCGGACAAACTTTCGCTGAAGTTGCTGAGGCAGAGAAAGCAGACGTCGACAAGGCAGTGGCAGCGGCACGCAAAGCGTTCGAAGGTAAATGGTCGAAGTTGAGTGCGCGCGATCGCGGGCGTCTGCTCTATAAACTCTCGCAGTTGATTGAGCGCGATGCGGCGCAACTCGCTGAGTTGGAAACACACGATAACGGCAAGCCAATCAAAGAGTCGACGTACATCGATCTGCCGGGAGTGGTGGAGAATTTCGAGTACTTCGCCGGATGGCCGACAAAAATTGAAGGCGAGACGATTCCGGTTCCCGGTCAGATGTTCAATTACACTCTGCGCGAGCCGGTCGGAGTCTGCGGACAAATCATTCCGTGGAATTTTCCTCTGTTGATGGCGGCGTGGAAACTTGCACCGGCGTTGGCGGCGGGAAATACGGTTGTGCTTAAACCTGCCGAGCAAACTCCGGTCACGGCCCTCGAACTGGCGAAGTTGATCCAGGAAGCAGGTTTTCCCGAAGGCGTCATCAACATTGTTCCTGGTTACGGCGAAACTGCCGGCGCTGCGCTTGCCTCGCATTCGGGCATCGACAAAATCGCGTTTACTGGCTCGACCGAAGTCGGCAAGCTGGTCGCCAAAGCGGCGTCGGAAAACCTGACCAAGGTTTCACTTGAACTCGGTGGCAAAGCGCCGAACGTGATTTTTGCCGATGCGGATCTTGATCAGGCAGTCAACGGCGCGATGATGGGAATCTTTTTCAATCAGGGTCAGGTGTGCTGCGCCGGCTCGCGCATCTTTGTCGAAGAAAAAGCGAAAGAAGAGTTTCTCGGACGATTCAAGGAGAAAGCCGAGAAGGTGAAAGTCGGCGATCCGATGGACAAGTCGACTTTGATGGGACCGCAAGTTTCGGAAGAACAACTGAATCGAATCAAAGGTTACGTCGATATCGCGCGCGAGGAAGGCGCGACAGTTCTCACTGGCGGTGCGCCACCGCAACTCGATCCGCAATTTCAAAACGGCTATTTCTTCCAGCCGACGATCTTCAGTGACGTGGACAACAAGATGCGCGTGGCGCAGGAAGAGATCTTCGGACCGGTCTCAAGCGTCATCACTTTCAAAGACGACGACGAGCTGATTGAGAAAGCGAACGACACGATCTACGGATTGTCTGCGGGAATTTGGACACAGAACATCACACGCGCGCATCGCTTCGCGAAGGCGGTGAAAGCTGGCGTCGTTTGGATTAATACTTACAACATGATGAACGCCGCATCACCCTTCGGCGGCTACAAGCAATCAGGTTACGGTCGCGAGATGGGCAGGCACGCGCTGGAGCTTTATACGCAAGTAAAGAGTGTGTGGGTCGATCTTTCGGGCAAGCCGATTGGTTGGTTTGGGAAATAGTTAAAATAACCTCCTAGTCAGGAAGGGTGCTTGCACCCGCCTTTCCTGCCTTCTGACCAGCGGGGACAAGCCGCCCTTTCTAACCATGAGATAGCCAGGGGGCGCGCAGGATGGGCGTAACCCTCTGGCCTGATTTTGCCAAACCACCAATTTCAGATTCCAAATTCCAGATTTCAAACCAACGGCGGCTGGTAGTAATTCGCCGCGCCAAG
>DASYPX010000226.1:0-3454 GCA_036006125.1 Pyrinomonadaceae bacterium
GTCGCGCATTTGGATGACCCGTCCGCAAGCGGCGGCTGCTTCGGGATTGTGCGTGATCATGATGATTGTTTGATTGAAGCGGCGGTTCAGTTCCTGAAACATGTTCAGTACGATCGCCGAGTTCTCTGAATCAAGATTGCCAGTGGGTTCGTCCGCGAGAACCAATGCAGGTTGTGTGATCACCGCTCGCGCAAGCGCGACACGTTGCTGTTCACCGCCGGATAACTCGAGCGGCTTGTGATGCATTTTGTCTTCAAGCCGCAGCAGTCCAAGAATTTCACGCCGCCGCTTAGGATCGCCTGCGCCGTTTCCGTGAATGCGTTCAGCCAGACGCAAATTGCCGTCGGCAGTCAGAGTCGGAAACAGATTGAACCGTTGAAAGACGAAGCCGATCTTTCGCCGGCGAATGTCTGTCCGTTTTGCATCTGTTGCCGCGGTCAGGTCTTCGCCGTCAATTACGATGCGACCTTTTGTTGGCGTCAGCAGGCCACCGAGCAAATGCAGCATCGTCGATTTGCCGCAGCCCGACGGACCCATGACTGCGACGAACTCTCCGGCTTCGGCGGCGAGTGACACGCCGCGCAATGCCGGCACGTCAACTTTGCCGACGCGATAAGTCTTCTCGAGATTTTCGGCTTTAAGAATTGCCACTTTCTTTCCTGTTGCCGCCGTTACAGTCATTCTACTCGTAAGCCAACGCGTTGACCGGATCCAAATTCGCGGCGCGCATCGCCGGATAAAGGGCGCCAACTGCTCCCCCGATTATGCCAATCGCCGCCGCAGCCAGAGCCCAGCGCCAGCCGTACTCAAAAATAAGGCTGGTCGATTTGTGAATCACAAACCCGGCGCCCAGCGCGAGCGCGAATCCAACCACCAGGCCCATCGCACTGATCACAATAGCTTCACGTTCGATTTCGCCGACGATATAAGCGCGCGACGCGCCCATCGCTTTGAGAATTCCAATCTCGCGTGTGCGCTCGGTAATCGTGGTATGCATCGCGAGCATCACGACCAGAGCGCTGACGATAGCCGCGAGGGCGACGAGCACGCGCAGAAAAATTCCGAGACTGGGAATTGAGCTCTCCACGCTGGCGAAAACATCGCGAGTAAACTGCACGTTATTACCGGGCAGCTCCTGATCGATCCGTTTGGCAACGGCAACAGGATCCGCGGTTGGCTTAGTCTTGATCAAAATATATGTAGACTTACCCGGCGCTTCCAGCGTTTCCTGGAGCGACGCGAGCGTTAACTTCTGCCGCGCCCCCGACTCCGGCGAATAAATGCCGACAACGGTGTAGATTTTGTCGCCGAAAATCTTCAGCGTACTTCCAACCGGATGCTTGCGGGCCGCTTTGGTCTGATCGATTGCGACATCGTAGTTTCCGGTCGGTGCACGTCCTTCGATAATTTGCAGGTCATTCATCCGGGCAAATTCAGGCCACTCGACGCCTTCAATCTGATCAAAACCAAGGCTGCCGCTCGCGTAAATGTGACGAATGACCGGCGTTGCCGCCTCGACCCCCTCTATTTGTTGAAGTCGTTCAACGTATTTTGTGCTCAAATTTGCCGAGGAGCCAACGAGCGACATCGAACCCTTGCGCGTGAAGATGATGTTGCCGCGCACATTCGTCGACCTCCGTTGGAGGTCGTTAGACATGCCGCGCGCCAGCCCCGTAAACAACATTACCAGCGCCACCCCAAGCGCGACCCCAACCACACTAATCGCGGAACGCAGCGGCCGCTGGCGAATGTTTGAAGCAACCAGGCTGTCGAAGATTTTCATTCCCAAATCGCGAACGCAAAAGTTTAATACAAGCGCAGACGAACGCCTAGCGAATCACTTGTGACCGCGGGACGAACGCAGGCTATGCTTTTCTCGGGATCAAGGCTTCTTTTGCGCGTCTAGATCGACTTCGGGTAGGTTAGTTTTGTTTTCGAGCACGAACACCTCCGGCTCGTATTGTTTATCCAGGACCACAGATTCAGGAGACTGATAGGTGAGACTGATTTCGTAGTGGTCCTGTGGCCTTGTCAGGCTGATTTTCGTAGGCAGGGTGACGTTCTGTTCGCCGACAGGTTTGAAATCTGAATAGACCACGTCGGTGGTGAGGATGCCGTCGTCATCGAATGTCTGAACGCGCGCAAATTGCACCGCGTTCACGCGATTGAACCAGAATCTTCGCAACAATCTGGCCGAGCCGTCGCCCTGTGTTTGCAGCCCATCGAGAAAATAATATCCTCGCACGATACGCTTCTTGCTGCTCGGATCTTTTTCAGATTGAAAGAACTCGCTGCGGGCATAAACCAATCCCTGCGCATGTATATCGATCGGTCGAATCAACACGGCGTCAGTCAGATGCTGAGGGCGCAAATTCGACAAAGCCTTCACTGTCTGTGCTTCGTTTTTGGACTTTCCCTTTGTCGCTGTGTCGCTGGTGCCATCCAGTTTCGCATACGCGGCAGAATTGGTGCCGCGCACGAACTTTTTGTATTTGTCATCGCCTTTGAAAATCGCAATACGAAAATGTTCGCCATCCGAAGTCATCTGCGCGATGTCGGAAGCGATTAGGGGTGCCTGCACAATTAGATAAACCTTGCCCGGACGCTGCACGATGATTTGTCCGTCTGCGGTTCGATACTTTTCGGCGATGCCGGAAGTCGCGAACGAGGTGTCTTCGAACTGGATGTCGACCTTGGCGCGGATCGATTTCACGTCCACCAGCTTGTTGACCATCGCGATTAGCTGCGGAGTGTCTGCGTCAGCCAGTGGCGTCAGTAACTTTTCAACTTCGACCGATTTCTTAACGATGTTGCATGCCGGCTGCGTCATAAGACACAGCATTAGAGCAAGCACAAGCGTGAGGTTGCTGGCCAAAATACGGGCGACTTTAGTCGGCATAATGAAGGCCGGCGCTTTGTCGAAAAACGCCGGCAAGCCTGTTGTAATCTCGGCGGTGTCACGCTAACAAAGCGGCTTCAGAGTTGTCAACGAACCCGGGTTACATAACTACCGGCAGAAAAAACAGCGGCGGTGGTGCGAGCAGCGGATTAGTTGACTGCGATGATATTGTCAGACCGGCGCAGACGGGAGTAAGCGCCGGAAAGAGTGCACGAAAGTTCAATAGATTCGCGTGAGAGTTAACGACAGCCGTCGTGCTCGCAGCCACACCCGATTTCCATTACGTGGGACTTATCCGCTTCTTTGCAGTACTCACCGCAGTACTTGCTGTCCTGTTCGGCCGGACAATCGCACGGACCGTGCTTGCATTTGTTGGAAACTTCGTCAGCCATAATTGGCCTCCTCGCTTCTCAAGCGATTCATTGTTTTAGGGGATTGGTTAACCGTATGCTAGGCGCGATCAGCTTGAGGGTCAAGCAACCTTCGATGTTGACAGTGTCTCGATGTTCGGTCGTGTCCTGATTTCGCTTCCATCTGTGTTTCTGTGAAAAGCCC
>DASYPX010000227.1:0-24788 GCA_036006125.1 Pyrinomonadaceae bacterium
CGTGCCGGCCGGTTGATCGAACCAGTGATTGCGCCGCTTGGCTTTGATTGGAAGATTGGTGTCGGGTTGATTTCGTCGTTTGCCGCGCGCGAAACGATCATCTCGACGCTAAACATTGTCTACAGCGTAGGTGACGATTCCGAAAACAAGTCGTCGCTGGTTGAGGCGATGCGTAGCGCGCGACGTCCCGATGGCTCTCGAGTTTGGACACCCCTGACGGGTTTGTCGCTTATTCTCTTTTTCCTGCTCGCTTGCCAATGCATGTCTACAGTTGCCATCGTGCGGCGCGAGACAAATTCCTTGCGCTGGCCGCTCTTTATGGTCAGTTACATGCTAATACTGGCGTACGTCGTTTCGCTGATTACGTACCAAGGCGGGCACTTACTTGGGTTTGCTTAACCGCTCGAAAAATCAAAATACTGCGCGTTCTTCGTCAAAACACGTGTAGCAGACGCGTTTCAAAGCTTCAAAACTAAGCAGCTCGACATCAGGCGCCAGGTAGCCAGCTCGCGGCTTCTCTGTCTTCAAGAGGTCCGTGCTCAAATATTTCTTGTTATCATCGGGAAACACAGTCGTGACGACGGCATCATCGCCCATCTCATCCTGCACCATCAGCGCGCCGATGAAATTAGCACCCGACGAAATGCCGACGCCGAGCCCAAGCTGCGCCGCCAGTTTCTGAGCCATCAGGATCGCATCGCCGTCATTGACACTGACCACAGAATCGAGCTGATCCAGTTGCAGAATTGGCGGAATAAACTCGTCTGAGATTCCCTGAATGCGGTGATGGCCAACCTTTCGTCCCGCTGAGAGAGTCGGCGATTCCGATGGTTGAAGTGGGTGGAGCTTCAGTTCGGGATTTCGTTCGCGCAGAAACTTTCCCGCACCCATGATCGTGCCGCCGGTTCCGACACCTGCGACAAACGCGTCGGGTACGAGTGAGTGAAAATAAAGCTGCCACCAGATTTCCGGCCCGGTGGTCTTTTCGTGCGCCTCAACGTTCGCTTCATTCGCAAACTGCGCCGGTAGAAACACGCGCGGCTTCTCTGCCGCGAAGTCCTGAGCCATCCGAATACTGCCAACAAAGCCGCCCTGATCGCGTCGCACCGGAACGATCTTCGCGCCCAATGATTTGATTAGATGAAGGCGTTCTTCACTCATCCAATCGGGCATGAAGATCACGACTTGGTGACCCAACGCGCGGCCGATCGCGGCGAATGAGATGCCTGTGTTACCGCTCGTGGCTTCAGCGATGGTGTCGCCGGTCTTGATGCGACCTTCCTGATACGCCTTTTTCAGAATGTGAAACGCCATGCGGTCCTTGATGCTGCCGGTCATGTTCATGTGCTCGGCTTTGGCGTAGATCATTCGCTTTCGCCCGCGATACCAATATCGAATCGCGAGCAACGGTGTGTTGCCGATCATGTATTTCAGATTGCGGCTGCGCGCAGAGGCCTCGTGCGGTCGACAGTTGACCGGTCGCGGCGGCGTTTCGATGGTATCAACGGTAAGTAGTGGTGACATGGTTACGCGAGCGTGCTGAGCGAAGTGCAGCAATGGACATGCCTCGTAGAAGCGGCCATTTCTGAGGCGTTACTGTTACAAGTGACAGGTTCATGCTTGCGGAAAGTTACGCACAATTTGAGAGAAAAAGCCCAAGCTTTTTCGGCAGTTACGCAATTTTGCGCGATGTTCACGTTCCCGGTCGCGGGCACATCCCTTGCTCTTGCGCCAGCGAGGATTCCGCTCTTTTTTAGCCAGAATTGGTGATTTACGACCCTTGCTGTGGAGAGAGATGAATGATGAACGTCGTGCGCCGAGCCGCAGTTGCTGAAACCGAAACCCGAACCCCAGTTCCCCGAATTCTGCCCTTCAACTCCCCCTTGCGCACAGTGCCTGGCATCGATCGCGTGGCTCGCAGTCGAATATATCCGCGCGGTGCGGTTGTATTCCGCGAGGGCAACACTGCGCATGGTGTTTACGTTTTGTCGTCAGGGCGCGCAAAGATTTCTATCTCATCAGCAGACGGCAAAAAGATAATCATCCGCATCGCGAAGGGCGGCGACATTCTCGGGCTTTACGCGGGCTTAACTGGTCGGCCGTTCGAAGCAACCGCCGAGATGCTGGAAGGTGGCCGCGTCGATTTCATCTCGCGTCAGGATCTGTTGAATTTAATCTGCCGGCAGAATGGATACAGTCTCGAACTGCTCGAGGTCTTTAGCCGGCAATTCAGTGAACTCGTCGACCATACGCGCATGCTCGCGCTGTCCGAATCCGCGCTCGAAAAGTTGGCGCATTTGATTGGGCGTTGGGGCCGCGATTTTGGCGAGCGCACCAGTGAAGGAATCCGCGTTCGAATTTGGTTGACGCAGGAAGAAATTGCACAAATAATCGGCGCGTCACGCGAAACCGTGACTCGTCTTTTTAGCGCGCTGAAACGCGATGGGATCGTACACGTCAAACGGGATCTGATGTGGATTCGCGACAGCGACGCGCTCGCCTCTTTAGCGCAATTGTCACCCGAGATGTTCGATTGAGGGTGACGGTTATCACAGACCGCCAAGGTGCACCCACGTAGCATGCAAGCGGTCGTTCAGGGTCTTTTTACATCGTAATTCGTCTGCTGAGGGCAGGCACTTCATTAGAGAACAGGAGGCTCCAAGTGAGACTCAGAAAAATCATCAACGCAACGCTCGTCCTGGGAGCCGCGTTGGCCGTGGTCGTGTGGCTCGTTGGCGCGCGAAGCTCGCAAGCGACCGTGCGCCCCGCAGCGACCGATGACAAGCCGGTGCCGTCGGATTACGTCGGCACTGAGGTTTGCAAGGACTGTCACGAAGACCAGTTCAAAGCATATTCGCATACTGCGCACGCGGAACTCGCAAAGGTCAGCGATTGGAAAAATAAAGTGACGGGATGTGAATCGTGTCACGGACCCGGTAAAGCACACGTCGAAGGCGGCGGAGACGTTACCAAAATCATTTCTTTCAAGCACAAGTCTCCGAAGGAAGCGTCTGAGATTTGTCTGACATGTCATGCGGGCAAAGAAGAGCGCAACAACTTCCGGCGTGGCGAACACTGGCGCAACGACGTTGGTTGCACCGATTGTCACTCGCCGCACTCAGGCGTAGCAGGCCGAAATCTGGCGAGTTCGAATTATCAGGTGACGAGTGTCAATGCTGAAAAGCCAGGCTTCGCGACGACGCGCATGCTCAGGGCGAACGATCCGCAGCTCTGCGAAGGTTGTCACACCGAAGTGAAGCCGCAATTCAACATGCCTTTCCATCACAAGGTTCTGGAAGGCACGATGCGTTGCAGCGATTGTCACAACCCGCACGGTGGCTTTGAGTTGAAACAGACGCGGCTCGCTACCGGCGCAGATGCTGCTTGCATCAAGTGTCACACCGACAAGCAAGGACCGTTCACGTATGAACACGCTCCGGTGAAGACTGAAGGTTGCAGCGCGTGTCATACGCCGCATGGTTCCGCGAATCCGCGTTTGTTGCGGTACAGCGCGGTGAATCAACTCTGCCTGACGTGTCACAGCCTGTCGCACGACGTTGGCGCAATCGAACCGGCGGGACCGTCACATAACCAAAACGCTCAGTACGCTAACTGCACAGCTTGTCACATCAAGATTCATGGTTCGCGTACCAGTCCTGTCTTCTTCAGATAGTAAAGAGGCGGCTTAGTTGGCGGGCAGTAGCCCGCCTCTAAACCAGTTACTCCAGAGGATAAAGTCATGATTAGCAACACAATGAAGCGGTTGCGAATAGTTCCAGTAGTCCTTGGGCTCCTCTTGCTCGCCGGTGTCGCAGCGGCACAGCAGAATTCGACCGATGACAAGTCGAAAAGCAAGAGCACAACTTCAACGAAAAAGGCCGACGCAACTCCGAGTTCGACGACAAGCGGCGATGATGCCGGTGACTACATTGTTACCTCGAGCTTCGAGGTTGGTTACCGCGGTCTTGGCGTCTACGGCGACGAGCGAAAATACCGCAGCGACTTGAACTACAAAGCCGGCCCGCGCTTGTTTGACAGCAGTTTTCTGATGCGCGCGAAGGAAGGAAAGGGCGGTCTGTTCGATACTCTGCTCGTTACGGCCACTGGCTGGGGCGCCGATCCGACAAGCAGTATGAGGCTCAGTGTCGAAAAGCCAGAGTGGTATCGCCTCGAAGCAAACTATCGCCGGGCGAAGTACTACCGATTCCTGAACAACATCGCGAACCCCAATTGGGTGTTCGGTACAGTGGGCTCGGCAAACTACTTTCCGGTGCCGCCGAATCCAGTAACCGGTCAACACGGCTACAACACACGCACGGAATTCGGCGATTTTGATCTCACGCTTCTGCCCAAGAATGAATGGATTCGTTTCAACATCGGCTATTCGCCCGAACACTACAGCGGGCCGTTTTTCACAAACTATCACCAGGGCGGCAATGAATTTCAGGCGTTGGTTGATTCGCGTACTCGCGCAAACGATTTCCGATTGGGCGCTGAAGGGACGATCGGGAAAGTCGACTGGACTATCCTGCACGGAATCCGTTGGTACAAGGATGACAGCGCCATCGCCACGGTTCCCGCGTTCATCAATCCCAATAACCTGACAAATTCGTCCGCGGTCGCGCGCTTCACATCGTTCCATCGCGAAGAGCCGACTCGTGGCCGTGTCGACTTTACTCGGCTGAGCGCCCACACGTTCCTCGCGAAACGATTCGACATTACCGGCCGGTTTATTTACAGCAAGGCGACGGCCAACTCGATTTTCCTGGAAAACGAGACAGCCGTTAACTTCAATAGCCGCATCACCGGCCAGCCCGGACCGCCCAACACTTTGCTGCTGGGCGCTTATAACATTCCGTCAAGCGCCTCACGGCCCAACACTCAAGGTGACGTTGGCCTGACGATTTTCGCAACCGACAAGTTCAGAATCTCCAATACATTTCGCGTGGAGGATTTCACGATTGACGGCTTTGCCACGTTCAATGACATCTTCTCCGTCAGGAATAGCGCGGGCGTCGTCAATACCCAATCCTTCAGTAATCTGCAGGCGTTCAAGACGACAAGTTACCGCAAGTATCAGAACACCATCGAAGGCGATTACGAGTTCACAAAGAACTACTCGGTACATCTCGGCTATCGTTACGGAAATCGCCATGAGGAACAGACGCTGACCGGTTATGCATTGAATTCGAATGCACCGACGCTCGGCGCGCCCGAATTCGAGTCCGAAGAGAACCACACGCACGCGATTCTCGGTGGTTTTCGCATGCGGCCGACCAAGAATTGGACGGTCTATTTCGACGCTGAGCACGGTACTGCTGATAACGTCTTTACCCGCATCGGCAACTATGATTACACGAACCTGCGCGCCAAGAGCCGCTGGATCGCCAATCGTAAAGTTAATCTGAATCTGGGGTTCATTTTCCGCGACAACTCGAACCCGTCAGAGATTGCCGGGGACTCGCTCGGGGATTTTGGCGTCGATTTGAAAACGCGAATCTTCCAATCGTCGGTTGATTGGCAGGCGAAGGACAACCTCTCGGT
The DNA here is from genome assembly GCA_036006125.1 of Pyrinomonadaceae bacterium. Lineage (GTDB taxonomy): Bacteria > Acidobacteriota > Blastocatellia > Pyrinomonadales > Pyrinomonadaceae > UBA11740. Next base: position 5,545 of record DASYPX010000227.1, read on the forward strand.
CAGCTTTGGCTACAACTACAACTGGGTCAATAGCGACTCAACGATCGACTACGTCTATCAAGTTATCCCGGCGGTCCCGCCGGTGCCGAGTGCGGTGTTCCATCACTTCGGTCACGCGCTGTACTTCCAAAGGAACAACTTCTTCTACACGGATGTTGTGTGGCGGCCAAATCCGCGCGTATCGTTCTATGGCTCGTATCGCGTAAATCTGGACAATGGCCAGGGCGATCGTTTGTCGGATCCAACCGGCGGAACGCCGATCCCGGGCGGCATCGTGGTCAATGGCTCACTCAAGAATCCGGCCAACGAGGGTGGTACCTTGATCACTTCTTATCCGATGAGCTATCAATCGCCGGAAGGCCGCGTCGCCATCCGTCTGAATCGTCATCTGGATTGGAATCTTGGTTATCAGTACTTCAACTACAACGAAGACGGGTTCGTAAGGACGTTTCCGCTCAATGCGATGCGTCCGCAAAACTATCACGCGCATCTGCCCTACATGTCGCTGCGGGTTTATATCGGGCGCAAGGAATAGTCGCGGAATTAGTAGTTGAATCAAATGCGAACTCCAGCTAAGGTTACGCGCCAAAGCTGGAGTTTGCGTACCTGAATACAGCTGTACCCGTTGTGATGTTCTTCAATCTCTGAGCGGAAGGATTGTCCGAATGAACCCTGACATTCGGCGTAACTCGAAAACGGATCTCAGCGCGCCGCACTCACCGGCGCGCAGAAGCTTTCTCGATTGGCTCCTCGGCACGAGCGCGGTCGCGACCCTGGGCGCGATCGTCTACCCAATCCTTCGTTTCATGTCGCCGCCGCAGATTGTCGAGTCGGCTGAGAATTCCGTCGTCGCAGCAAAGCTAAGTGAACTGCCGCCCAACTCCGGCAAAATCTTCAAATTCGGAAACAAGCCCGGGATTCTGGTCCATACGGCCGGCGGCGAGTTCAAAGCGTTCTCGGCGGTGTGCACGCATCTGGAGTGCATCGTTCAGTACAAAGAAGACACAAAACAGATTTGGTGTGCCTGTCACAACGGGCAATACAACCTGAGCGGTCAGAACATCGGCGGTCCACCGCCACGACCTTTGGAAGAGTTCAAAGTCAATACGCGCGGCGACGACGTGGTCGTCACGCGAAGTTGATTGCTCTTTCTGTTAGGCCAGCCGTTTACGGCTGGGTCAGCGAAGAATCAGCTGAAAAGTAACACCCCATTTATGGGTGTTGGGGAAAGCCTCCTGAAGGAGGCTATTCAGGAAATGCTGGATTGTGTTCCCAGGCGTAAACGCCCGGGCTACAGAAAAGGCTTTAGGCTTTTACGATCGTGAGAATCGAACCCCTGACAAATTGGCTGGATGAGCGTCTGTCAATCAGCTCGCTGACTAAGCTCGCTGACAAAAAGGAAGTTCCACTCCATCGCCATTCGATTTGGTACTACTTCGGAGGCATGACGCTGTTTCTGTTCGTCGTGCAGGTCACGACTGGAATCCTCCTCTTGCTTTACTACAGACCCAGCGCCGAAAACGCGTTTGAAAGTGTTCAGTTCATCATCACCGAGGTTAAATTCGGCTGGCTAATTCGCTCGATTCATAGTTGGTCGGCGAACCTGATGATCGCGACGCTGTTCATTCATATGTTCAGCGTCTTTTTCCTGCGTGCCTATCACAAGCCGCGCGAAATCACCTGGATCAGCGGCGTAGTGCTGCTGTTCATCGTGATTTGCTTCGGCTTCAGCGGGTATCTTCTGCCGTGGAACAAGCTGGCGTTTTTTGCGACGAAAGTTGGAACGGAAATCGCCGGTGTGGTTCCAGTTGTCGGCCATCCTGTCCTGCGGTTTCTGCGTGGCGGTGACGACGTAACCGGCGCGACGCTGACGCGCTTCTTCGGATTTCACGTTGCGGTTTTGCCCGCGACTGCCACGGTCTTTATCGGTGTGCACGTCGCGCTCGTGCAGCTGCACGGCATGCACGTGCCGAAGAAATACGAACATAACTATCGCAAGATGAAGTTCTTTCCGAACTTCATCATGCGTGATTTGATCGGTTGGATTCTGGCGATTGGCGTGCTGGCGGCGCTGGCGGCGATCTTCCCGTGGGAACTCGGAGAGAAAGCTGATCCGTTTGCACCCGCGCCCGCCGGCATTAAACCCGAGTGGTACTTCCTCTTCATGTTTCAGACTTTGAAGTGGTTGCCGGCAAAAATCTTGGGCATGGATGGTGAAGTGCTCGGCATCATGGCCTTCAACATCATCGCCGCGCTGCTGTTTGTCGTGCCGTTTATCGATCGCGAGCCAGAAAATCGACGCCGGCACCTGATTTTCAATGTCATCGGTGTAGTGGCGTTGCTGTACATCGTGGTGATGACGATCGTTGGATACGTGGCGAAGTGAGGTGATGAAGATGACTCACCTAAAGAGATCAGGAAAGTGCAAAGTGAAAATTGAAAAGTATAAATTGCAAATTGTCGAGCGCCAGGCGGGCGCCCGAACCCCGACTTGGAGTTTGGTCGGTTCAAATTTCCACTTTTCAATTTTCACTTTTCAATTTTTACTTTTCTTAATCGCTGGTCTGACTTTATTCGTCGCAAACGCCACAACCGTTTCCGCTCAACCGAAGAATTCCTGCATCGAGTGTCACGCCAAGCTCGACGATCCGCGCATCAGCGCGCCCGCCAGGTTGTTCGACAATGACATTCACAAATCGCGCGGCCTGATGTGCAACGACTGTCACGGCGGCGATCCGACCGCGACCACAGCTGAAGCTGCCCACGACATTCGCAAGGGCTATCTGGGAAAACCAAAGACGCTCGACATTCCGGCCTACTGCGGCAAGTGTCATAGCGATGCGAACTTAATGAAGCGCTTCAATCCCAGCCTGCGCGTCGATCAAGAGCGGGAATACTACACGAGCGTCCACGGCCATTTATTGAAAGAGAAAGGCGAAACGCGCGTCGCGACCTGCATCAGTTGTCACAGCGTGCACGGCATCCGTGCGCCGAGCGATCCGCTTTCGTCTGTTTATCCAACGAACGTGGCGACGACATGCGCCAAGTGTCACGCGAGCGCCGATTACATGAAGCCGTTCGGCATTCCGACGAACCAGTTTGACAACTACAAGCTGAGTGTCCACGCGAAGACGCTTTACGACAAACAAGATTTGTCGGCGCCGACTTGCAACGATTGCCATGGAAATCACGGGGCGACGCCGCCGGGAATTGCTTCGGTGGCGAATGTCTGCGGCCAATGTCACGCGCGTCAGGCTGAGCTATTCCAGACAAGCCCGCACAAAAAAGCGTTCGATGATAAGCAACTTGGCGAATGCATCACGTGTCATGGCAATCACGCGATTCCCAAACCGGGCGATCAGATGATTGGCACGCAGCAGGGCGCACTTTGCATCAACTGTCACACGCAGGGCGATAAGGGGTTCGTTGCGGCAGGCGCGATGCGTTCGCGGATCGACGAATTAATCGCCAGCATCGACAAATCGACGGCGATTTTGAATCTTGCCGAACGCAAAGGCATGGAAGTCAGCAAACCGAAGTTCGAGTTGAAGGGCGCCACCGATGCTTTGACGCACGCGCGCGTCTTGATTCATTCGTCGTCAACGTCTGAAGTCGACAAAGTCGTCGAACCTGGGATGGATGCGGCGAACAAAGGCTATCAGGCCGGCGTCGGGGCGCTGGCCGAGCTGAGTTTCAGGAGAAAAGGACTAGCAGTATCGCTGGTGTTCATATTATTTTTGGCGGTGCTCGTTTACCTGAAAATCAGACAAATCGAAAGCCGGCAAGAACAAACAAACGTCGGCTGAACCATGACGCGCGAACGTTCTCACATTTTGACGAGCATTGGGCGGCTCTCTTTTTTAACTTTGGTTTGCCTGACGGCGCTCTTTCAACTCTCATACGTAACTGATTCGTCCGCAGCGGCACAACGTCGCGCGCGGTCGCGCACGCAAAAGCCGAAAATTCCACCGAAGCCAAAAGTCGATTACACAAAGTTTTCGCACACTACACACGTGGTTGGGCAGAAGCTGGCGTGCAATTCCTGTCACAAAGTGCCAGCGAAGAATTGGAACATCGTACGCAAAGGCGATGCGGCCTTTGCCGACGTCACGGATTTTCCCGAGCACTCGAGTTGTCTCGAATGTCATCGCACGCAATTTTTTGCACGCGAGCGGCCCGCCCCGGCGATTTGCTCGAATTGCCACATTGCGGTGACTCCGCGTGACACGGCACGCTGGCTGTTTCCGAGCCTCGGCGATCTGACTGATCCAAAATTGAAACGGCGCGAGTTTGTTTCTGAATTTGGTGTCGGGTTTCCGCACGACAAGCACATCGATGTGGTTAGTCAGTTGAACGCAGCGCCACGATTTGTCTCGGTGGCGTTCCAGCAAAAGAAGTCAGCGATACCCGCAAGCTGTCCCGTCTGTCATCAGACTTATCAGCCGCAGGGACAATCGAGCGAAGAGTATGTGACGAAGCCACCGAAGAACCTTGGCGACAACTTCTGGTTGAAGAAGGGAACGTTCAAGACGATTCCGAGCAGCCACACGATCTGCTTCACCTGTCACAGTGCGGATTCAGGCATTGCGCCTGAGCCGAAGAACTGCGAGGCGTGTCATAAGCTGCAACCGCCGCGACCAACGAACGTTGATTTCGATGCGGCGCTGGCGGCAAGCATGGGCGCGGACGCGACTATGCTCGCGCGTTGGAGCCGCCGCATGTCCGCTGGTGGATTCCGGCACGAAGGCGGCGAACATCCGGACTTGAATTGCCTGAATTGTCACAAGGTTGACAGTGCGACTTTCAGTACTGTCGATTTCAAAACGATGAAGGTGCCTGTGAAGTCTTGCGGCGGCGCTGATGGATGTCACATCACTACCACGACGGATGAAGGTGGAATTCTGAATTTCGAAATTGATTCGAAGAAAAAAGATCCGAGTTTCACGTGCACAAAATGTCACGTAACTTTCGGGAAAGGACCCATTCCCGAAAGTCATCCGCAGGCGATTCCGACACCAAAAACGAAGAAAACTAGTTGATGCGATTTGTCACGAACAAATATGTGTTAGTTGCGCTAGCTGGGGTGATGCTCAGTTTTGGTGTGTTTCGCGCATCTAATTCGCACGCCTCAACAAGTTTTGAAGGGCAGTCGCCACAGCAACAAATGCAATTTCCCGAAGGGCTCGACTACTCAAAGTTCCAGCATAACAGCCGCAATCACTCGCGACTTCCATGTTTGCTTTGTCATCGTCGCGAATCGAATGCAGCTGTCCCAAAGCGTCCTGGCTCATCGCAGCATCTTCCGTGCGCCGGTTGTCACGCGCAGCAGTTTTCTCAGCCTGACAGTCCCATCTGCACGATCTGTCACACTGATCCGAAGTCGGGCGCGGTGAAACCGTTTCCGTCGAGGTTGATGAGTTTCAGAATGAAGTTTGATCACGCGCGACACATGAACATGGGAAGTGTGAGTTGTGTGACCTGTCATCGACCCGCCCGTAATGGCGTGGCGATGACAATTCCCGCCGACTTCAATGCGCACACCACCTGCTTCCGCTGCCACACGCCGCGCGCACAATCGGGTGGGCGTGATATTTCTTCGTGCGGGACGTGCCATCAGTTGGGCGGCTATTCGCGCACACCGATGATGATGCCGGCGTTTCGCGTTGGGTTCAGTCATGCAAAGCACGATAAGATGACGTGCAACGAATGCCACGACGTTCGTGCCGGTCAAGCGCAACGACGACAGGTCACCACGCCTGAACCCCTGAATCATCATGCGACCGGGCGTGGTCAAAGTTGCCTGACCTGTCACAACGGCAAACGCGCGTTTGGCGGCGACGACTTTACTAGTTGTAAACGGTGCCACACTGGACCGGCGTGGCGCTTTTGAATTTGGAGTGCGCCGGCTTGACGGCGCTTTGGATTGCCCTTTTTTGTGAACATAGGAATTAAGAGAAGAACCGGAAAGCGGCGTCAAGCCGCCGCACTCCAAAACGGAGGTCTCATGAAAACCATTTCGATCCTGGCATTTCTCATTTTCGCGCTGGCGCTGGTTTCGACACGTTCCATTCCTGCGCCTGCGTCGGCTCAAGGCGGAAAGAAACCGCCTGAGACCATTGTGCTGGCCAAAGAAGCGAAGCTGGGTCCGGTAGCTTTCAATCATGGGAAGCACATCACCGAGAATCGCAGTCCGGACGGCACTAAGCAGATTGAATGCGTTGAGTGTCATCACACCGCACAGCCGGCAGCGGAAGCGATGAAGCATCCGCCGCACAAGACTGTCTGGCCCGCCGATCGCACGACGACATTGACCGCTGACCTGTTGGAGAAGGATCCGAGCGTGACGGTGGTGATTTGCACTGATTGTCACGCGCGCGCAGATCAGAAACCGAAGTTGCTCCCTGAGATTCCGCGGCTGAAGTTTGAAGGCGCCGCTGAGGAAACCATCATGACCAACCAGCAGGCGTTTCACCGCAACTGTGGCGGTTGCCACGACGAAGTGGTGAAGGCGAGACCGGCGCTCGATCCGGCGCCGCCGACTTCAAAGAAATGCGTGGCGTGTCATAAGAAAACAGCCGCCTAAGGCTTGGCCCAAAAAGTCTGGAGCCAGCTCTATCGTCCGCGATCGCGGACTGTATCTTGCGGTCGCACCGAGAACTTTCCCGCCATTATCAGCGGAAAAGTTCCCAGCGCGCGCACTCATTTACCAAAAATCCGCAACAAATTAGCCCGGCACGACCATTGCCAAAGCATCACCGCAGCCGCAAGGCGTAAGATACTCGCTAATTCGGAGGCAATGATGATGGGCCGTTTATTCAAAGTGATTTTCTTCGTGGCAGCGCTGGTTGTCGCAGGGGCAGTCTTAATCGTTTCGACACCCGCGCGGGCAACTGATGACGATACAGCAGCGCTCTACAACACAAAGTGCAAGATGTGCCACGGCGCAACTGCCGAAAAGAAGATAGACAAAACTAAGGCGGATGATGTTTTGATCCAAATCGTCCTCGACGGAAAAGCCGCTGAGAAGCCGCCCAACATGCCGGCCTTCAAAGAGAAAGGCATCACGCCAGATCAAGCGAAGGCGCTGGTCGCCTATATGAAGTCTCTTCAGTAACGAATAGAAGTACGTTGATCGTTTTGCGTAGCTCTCTTGAGTGATCGAGAGGGCTACGCTATTTTGTCAGTTTCAGATTGCGTATCTCGCTCAGAGTTCGTGACGCGAGTCACTGAGCGGTGTTTGGGCGCGCGCTATAATTTTTATCCTCGCAGAAAGAGTCGTCCGTCATGCGGCACAGTGCTGTCGGAATCGTCTTTGCGGGACTGCTGTTGGTTGCCGCCGCTGGTCTTTCGCTCACACGCTCTCACGCCCAAAACAACAACACCGCACCCGTCAGGCCGAATGAAGGAGCCGTCATTGGTGGTCCAAATGCGCAAGCGTCGCCAGCTGCTCCGCCGACTTTGCAATGCCAGGTATGTCATGGCGCGGGCAAACAACTACCTTATCTCGCGGGTTCGCTGTTTCACACGGCGCAGCACAGCGGTTACAGCCGCAGTTTTCACGCGCAAGCGCTTCAGAATGGCGCGAAGGCTGCGAGTTGTCTGGATTGCCATGCCCGCAATCACGATATGACCACAATGCTGCCGGCAAGCGATCCTGCTTCACCGGTTAATCGCGCGAACATCGCGGCCACCTGCGGACGCTGTCATGGCGATCAATCCGTGATGCAAGGTAGCGGGATCAGCAACCAGGTCTTTTTGTCGTATCGCGAAAGCGTGCACGCAAAAGCAATGGCACGCGGCAACACAAGCGCCGCCGTTTGCACCGACTGTCACAGCGCGCACGAGATCCTGCCCGCCTCGAACGCGCAGTCGTCGATCGCGAAAGTGAACATTCCGAACACGTGCGGCAAATGTCACAGCGCGGAAGCGAATGAATTCATGCAGAGCGTTCACGGGCAGGCAGTCGCCCGCGGTGTTTCACGCGCGCCCGTGTGCACGGATTGCCACGGCATCCACAACATTACGCAACCATTCGACGGTGAAAAGAATCTCGCAACCGCGGCGGTCGCGACCGAAAGCTGCGCGAAATGTCATGAAGGCGTAACGCTGACGCAGGAATTCGGCGTCGCCAGCGGGCGGGTCGCAAGTTACAAAGACAGCTATCACGGACTCGCTTCGCAGCTCGGCTCGAAGGTTGTGGCTAATTGCGCCAGTTGTCACGGCGTGCACAACATTCTGCCATCGTCGGATCCGCGTTCGATGATTAACGCGAACAACCTGCAACAGACGTGTGGCCAATGTCACATCGGCGCCAGCGCGAACTTCACGAAAGGAAAAATCCATCTCACCTCGGAATTGGTTTCGAACATTGCGGCGCATGACGCTTCGACACGCGGAACCCGGATCGTGCGTTGGATATATCTGCCGCTAATCTTTTTGACCATTGGCGGCATGGCGCTGCACAACGTGCTGGTGTGGCGTCGCAAAGTTATGGCGCGGCGAAAACAGCGGCGGACGGTTGTGCGACTCACACTGAATCAAAGAATCCAGCACTGGCTGCTTCTGACGAGTTTCGTTGCGCTTGTTCTCAGCGGCTTTGCTTTGCAGTATCCCGACTCACTGCTGGCGTGGCTGCTTGGTTCGAACGAATATCTCCGGCGCATCATCCATCGCTTTGCGGCAGTCGTGATGCTGGTCGTTGGCGTTTACCACATTGCCTATCTCGCATTCACCAAGGATGGACGCCGCTGGGTGAAAGACATGTGGCCGCGTATCAAGGACGTGAAGGACCTCCTCGGCAACTTTGCTTACTATCTCGGCCTGAAGCGCATCAAACCGAAGATCGCGAGATTTGGTTACGCGGAAAAAGCTGAGTACTGGGCCGTCATTTGGGGCACGTTCATCATGGGCCTCACGGGTTTGATGATCTGGTTCAAGATTGGCGTGTTCGGGTTTTTGGCGCGTTGGTGGATCGATATCGCGCTCGCTATTCACTTTTATGAAGCGGTGCTGGCGACACTGGCGATTATCGTTTGGCACTTCTATCACGTGATTTTCGATCCCGACGTTTATCCGGTAAACTTCGCGTTCATTGATGGTCGAGTTTCTGAAGAGCTTTATCGTGAAGAGCACCAGTTGGCGTTCGAGCAGATGAACAAACCGGCTCCAGCGGAAACGAACAGCCCCGCCCCCGGCGAACGATCACCCGGAACAGCCGAATAGATGAGCAACGAAACGCTGCGAATCAACAGGCCTCCGGAGGACGAAGGCCCCGCCGAACCAGCGGCCAAGCCACCGAGCTTGTTCCGCAATTACATCAGCCTGGTGGGCGGCGCGATCGTCATCGCGAGTTTTGTCAGCGTCGTTCTGCTTTTCCTGATCGAGATTACTTCCAAGGCCGAGAACCCTTATCTCGGCATTCTCACTTACATCATTTTTCCTTCGATTCTGATCTTCGGATTGGTTGTCACGATCCTGGGAAGATTTCTGGAGCGTCGCCGTCGCCATCGCGCCGCGCCCGGTGACCATCCAGCTTATCCAAGACTCGATCTGAACGACCCACGCTCGCGGCGAGCGTTCTTTGTTTTCCTAATTGTGACGTTTGTCTTCGTATCCGCCAGCGCGTTCGGCAGTTATCGCGGGTATGAATACACCGAATCGGTGAATTTCTGCGGCCAGACTTGTCACACAGTGATGAAGCCCGAGTACACCGCATATCTCGCCGGCGCGCATGCTCGTGTGGGCTGCGTGGGATGTCACGTGGGCCCCGGCGCAAGTTGGTATGTGCGCTCGAAACTTTCCGGCGCGTACCAACTTTATTCGGTGACCTTCAAGAAGTACTCAAAGCCGATCGGATCGCCAGTTCACAATCTGCGGCCGGCGCAGGAAACTTGCGAGCAGTGTCACTGGCCCGAAAAATTCTTCGGCGCGCAGCTCAAAGTTTTCAATCGCTACGCGTATGACGAACACAACACGCTGCGTCAGCGCCGGATGCTCATCAACGTAGGCGGCGGCAGTCCACAGACGGGACTTGTGACCGGCATTCACTGGCACATGAACATCGCCAACGAAATTACCTACATTTCGATCGACGATCGTCGCCAGGTGATTCCCTGGGTGCGCATCAAGGACCGCAGCGGCAACGTCACAGAATACAACGACCGCAATCACCCGCTGACGCCCGACCAGATTGCAAAAGGAAATAGCCGCCGGATGGATTGCGTCGATTGCCATAATCGGCCGGCGCACGTGTATCAACCACCGGACGTTGCGGTCGATCTCGGGTTTGTGGCGGGAAGATTGGATCCTTCGTTGCCGTACCTGAAAAAGAAAGCCGTCGAGATGTTGAGCCGGCCTTATGACACAACGCCGCAAGCGGTCGCGGACATCGCCGCCGGCCTCACCGAGTTCTACAGCAAGAATTATCCGGAGATCTATGCGCAAAAGCGGCAATCAATCGACGCGGCCATCGCCGAGGTGCAGCGCATCTTTCAAACTTACTTCTTCCCAGAGATGAAGACGGATTGGCAGACGCATCCGAACAACATCGGCCATCTGTATTTCTCGGGTTGCTTCCGTTGTCATGACGGCGATCACGTAAGCAAAGACGGCAAAGTCATCACGAACAACTGCAACATTTGCCACACGATGATCTACGACTCGGCCAATCCCGAAGCGTCCGTCAAGACCGGGCCTTTCATTCACCCGGTCGATTTGGGTTCGCTCGCCGATCGCAAATGCGAGTTCTGTCATAAGCCAAACCAGCCATTCCAACACCCCATCAACCTCGGCGATATCTCAATGTTCCAATGTGCCGAGTGTCATCGAAAAGACCAGCCGCAACCGAAGAAATAGCTTTTCGGAAAGAATCCGCAGCCCGCGGCAAAAAACCGCAGTAGTCGATCTTATTACGCCAATTTCCAGAGCGTTTCTACGGCGCCGCGCTCGGCATATTAGTTGCGGACGCAGGGGCGAAATCTCTGCGCAGTTCACTGGTACTGCGGAAACGGAAGCGTCAATCGTGGGTGAACATAACGTCGAGCAATACGACGAAAGAAAATATCAGGCGTTCATGAAAGCGCTGCTCGACGACCTGCGCGCGCTCGCTTTCATGCTTGAGGAAGGCCAGGTCGAAAGTGGCGTGCGGCGGATTGGTGCTGAACAGGAGATGTTCCTAATCGATGGCGCGATGCGACCGGCTCCGTTTTCCGTCGAAGTTCTAAACAGCATCAACGAACCTCGCCTGACGACCGAAATTGCCCGGTTCAACCTGGAAGCGAACGTTACGCCGCGCGTGCTGAAGGGACGTTGCTTCCAGCAGATGGAAGCGGAACTGCGCGAGCTGATTGCGAAGGCGCGCGCCGCCGCTGAGCCTTTTGGCGCCGACATTCTGTTGTCGGGAATCCTGCCGACGCTTCAGCTGAGTGATTTAACGCTCGAGAACCTTTCGCCTTCGCCGCGTTATGATCAATTGAATCGCGAAGTGATCCACTCGCGCGGCGGTCCGCTATCGATTTACATCAAAGGACTTGACGAGCTTCACCTGACGCACGACAACATCATGATGGAATCGTGCAACACCAGTTTCCAGATTCACCTTCAAACCAGCGCGCATGATTTCGTCCGCGATTACAACCTGGCGCAGGCCGTTACAGCACCCGTCCTGGCGATGGCCGTGAATTCGCCGCTGCTGTTCGGCAAACGGCTGTGGCGCGAGACGCGTGTCGCGCTGTTCCAGCATTCGACTGACGCAAGGTCGCGCCCGCAGCTGGCGCGCAGTCAGCCCACGCGGGTCAGCTTTGGCGATAAGTGGCTCGAGCATTCGGTCATCGCGCTCTTCCACGATCAGATTTCGCGCTTTCGTCCCATCATGATCTCGCAGCCGGATGAAGATCCTTTTCAGGTGCTGGCGCGCGGCGAGACACCGAAGCTCTCAGCTTTGTGCATGCACAACGGCACGGTGTGGCGTTGGAACCGGGCCTGCTACGGGGTCAAAGACGGCAAGGCGCATCTGCGGATTGAAAATCGTGCGTTGCCTTCGGGCCCGACGGTCGTCGATGAAATCGCGAACGCGACGTTCTTCGCCGGCTTGATGGTAGCGTTGCCTGAAGAATACGGCGACATTACCAAGCGCATGTTGTTCGACGAAGCGAAAGCAAATTTCTTCCGCGCCGCGCGACATGGTCTCGACGCGCAGTTCAATTGGATTGATGGCGAGAGTCATTCCGCGTCGTCATTGATCCTCGATCACTTGTTGCCGCTCGCTCGCGCCGGATTGAAGCAAGCGCAAGTCTCAATCGAGGACACAGACAAGTACCTCGGCATCATCGAAGAACGCGCGCGCAAGCGACAAACCGGCGCGCGCTGGATTCTGGATTCATTCGACGCGCTGTCCGATGTGCCGAAAGAACTGCGGCAGCGACGACTCGCGGCAACGATGCTGGCATGTCAAAAGAAAGAGCGTCCCGTGCACAAGTGGCCCACGGCCAAACATGCCACGAATGAAGATTGGGAGAACGGTTACCGGACCATTGGCCAGTTCATGTCGACAGACCTATTCACCGTCAGACCGGATGACTTGATCGACCTCGCCGCGAGCCTAATGGACTGGCGACACATTCGCCATGTTCCGGTTGAAGATGATCGCGGGCGGTTGGTCGGGCTGGTGACTCACCGGAATCTATTGCATCTGGTCAGTAAGGGCCAGCGCAATGAAAACGTCACGGTGCGCGATGTGATGGTGCCGAATCCGGTGACGGTTTCGCCTGCGACGGCGACGCTCGACGCGATGCAGACTATGCGGGAACAGCGCATTGGTTGTCTGCCCGTTGTCGAGATGGATCAATTGGTCGGTATTGTTACTTCTTATGATTTTCTCGAAGCGGCGGCGCGACTGTTTCGTGAACACCTGGAGCGGCCCACGCCGGCGATCAACGGTCACGCCCTCGCACAAACTGGATAGCTTAGTCTTGCCCCCCGAACGGAGGCGTTATGTCGACAGACGAACGCGACATTCTCGACTTGCTAAGAACCGAATTGGATTTCATCGAGAAAGGTGGCTATGGCCGGGATGTGCGGACGCCCTGGCACGCGAAGGCCGCGTTTCGCGATTCGCTGTCATGTGTGAATTACGCCCTACCTGAGAAAGCGCACCCGTGCAGTGAGTGCCATTTGATCGACTTTGTGCCCGAGGAAAAGCGCCACGAAGTCGTTCCTTGTCATTCTATTCCGCTGACGGAAGCGGGCGACACGGTCGAGACGCTCGAGGGCAATCAGTCAGTGATGGAAGACGTTCTGAAGCATTGGCTGCGCCGAAAGATTAGCGAAATCGAAGGTGCGCGAGCTGCCGGAAACGGCACTTCGGCTCATTGAATCGGACGCAACGAATGGAGAGGAGGTAACGCATCATGTTGACAGCAATTTATGTAACTGTGGCTGCGTTGATCGTGGTCGCGATCTACTTTGGCATCAGATACTTTGTGCGGACCTCACAACGCTTCGGAGGTGAACGCGCAATCATCTGTCCTGAAACCGGCAAGCAAGCCATCGTCGAAGTTGATGCGCAGCACGCGGCGTTGACTTCGTTGCTGAGGCAGACTGATTTACGACTTGAGCACTGTTCGCGCTGGCCGATCAAGCAAGACTGCGGACAGGATTGTCTGCTGCAATTCGACGTGGCGCCCGAGGAGTGCTTAGTACGGAGTGTGCTCGAGAAATGGTATCGCGCGAAAGTCTGCGCCTTCTGCAAACGTCCTTTCGAACCGATCCAAATCATCGATCACAAGCCGGCGCTGCTCAATCCGGAAGGCCTAACCGTCGAGTGGAGCCAAATTCCACTGGCGGGAGTAAATGCAGCGATGGCGAGTTGTTTGCCCGTGTGCTGGAACTGCCACGTGGCGCAGACGTTTCATCGGGACCATGCCGATCTAGTCGTCGAAAGGTCTGTTCATTGAACCATGCGGCGCTCTACGAGATGACAGGCAAGCTGCCTGTCGTACCAATAAACAAGGTCAGGTTTCTGCGCGCGCTGATTCCTCACCTATAATCAAGCCGGCCGTTGACTCGACGGCTGGCTCATGAAAGTCGAGAAGGGAATTCTGAAAAAACCAAAGGTACTCGTTGTTGACGACGAGAAGATGATTCGCTGGTCGCTGGGCGAAGCGTTGCGCGGCTGGGGATTCGAACCGGTTGAGGCCGACACCGCGGGAGCGGCGCTCACTGCATTCGACGCCGAACCACCGGCTGCGATCCTGCTTGACATCAATCTGCCGGATGCTTCGGGCATCGACGTGTTGCGCCGAATTCGACAGCGTCAATCCGACTCGGTCGTCATTATGATCACGGCGAATGTGCTGGTTGATGAGACGATCGCGGCGCTGCGTGGTGGCGCGTACGATTTCATCGGCAAACCGATCAACCTTGAAGAGTTGCACGTGGCGCTTCGCAACGGCATTGAGGCGGGCCGGCTGCGTAAGGAAGTCAACTTACTTCGCCGCGAACGCGCCCAACAATTCAGTTTCGATCAAATCATCGGCAATTCACCCGCGATGCGCGAGATGCTCGCGATTGCCCGCAAGGTCGCCGAAAGCGAAGTCTCGTCGGTGTTGCTGCAGGGCCCATCGGGCACCGGAAAAGATCTCGTCGCCAAGGCCATCCATTATCAATCACACCGCGGCGATGGTCCCTTCGTGGCGATCAACTGTGCGGCATTACCCGGGACGCTGATCGAAAGCGAACTGTTTGGCTACGAGAAAGGTGCGTTCACCGACGCGAAAGCGCGCAAGGAAGGTCTGTTCGAACAGGCAGAAGGAGGCACACTTTTTCTCGACGAAATTGGTGAACTTGAATTGAGTTTGCAAGCTAAGCTGCTGCGCGTGCTGGAAGAGGGTGCCTTTCGACGCGTTGGCGGACTCCGCGACATTCCGTTTGACGCACGCATTATTGCGGCATCAAATCGCGATTTGAAAACGGAGAGCGAAGCGAATCGGTTTCGTCTCGATCTCTATTACCGTTTGTCGGTTATTCAGATCGACATTCCGTCTTTGTACGAACGTGGCGACGACGTGCTGTTGCTGACCGAGTATTACATCGACTCTTTCAGCAAGCGGCTGCGCAAGCAGGTGGAGGGAATCGTACCTGAAGTCGCGGCTGCCTTTCGTCGTTACGAATGGCCGGGCAATGTGCGCGAGCTACGTAACGTGATCGAGCGCGCCTTGATTCTCGAGGATGAGGAAGTCATCACGATGAAATACATTCCGCGCGCGGTTGCCGATGGCGCGCGAAGCGTTTTGACTGACGGCCGCGCCGCCGGAATGGCTGGTTCACAATTTCGATTGCCGACCGAAGGCGTTGCGCTCGAAGACGTCGAGATGTCTCTCGTACGCCAGGCGATTGAGCGCAGTGGTGGAAATCAGACAAAAGCCGCCGAGCTCCTGGGAATCTCTCGCGATCAATTGCGGTATCGGTTGAAGAAATTGGAAGAGGGCGCGGCCGCCGAATAAAAACAATGAGTAATGAGTGATGAGTGATGAGTGATGAGTTACAGCCCTCAACTTACTCATTCCTGTCGTCTGCGAAGCGGACAGAATGAAAATAGCCCAGTGCTTCAGCGCTGGGATCCTGGTCAATTCAAAGTTTAGCCCGCGAAGCGGGCGACAGACTGTATCGCGCCTGTCGCCGGCTTCGCGGGCTCCGGTTTTGTTTCGTACGATTACCCAGCCCTAAAGGGCTGGGCTACTATCATTCGTCGGCTTCGCCGACTCTTGAGGCAAAGTTTCATCACCTCATCCCCATCAGCTCATTACTCATTACTCATCACTCATCACTCATCACTCATCACTCATCACTCATCACTCATCACTCATCACTCATCACTCATCACTCATCACTGTCATTATTTTATTCGTTCCATTTTATATGTTCTTTCGCCCGCCGGTTTATCGCTCCTTGCGGGCCAACTGAGAATCGCTCTCCACGAATCTTTTGAATCCCGTCTCCAGATAAATGAGTTTCGCGCTTTTACCACTGGCGCAAATGTGATCGAATTGTCATCAATCGCCGTCGCTACCCAGCGCGAGCCTTCGTTGCCGCCGCCAAACTCGCCATCTTTCAATTCAAAAAGCGTCGTTTCGGTGACCTTCTCGAGTTTCTCATTCTCAAAGCCGTCGACCGCGAGCGTCGTCGCATTTTCGAAACGGTAGCGCTCGAAGAACGGTTTTTCCACGCCGCCGCCGGTGCCGCGCCAGGTGCCCTCAATCCAGCGCAGTTTTTCAAGATCGGAGGCAGTCAGTTTCGCCGGTGTTGGCTTGGGTTGATCCTGGCTTTCGGCAGTGTTCCTACCGCAAACGATCACCACCAGCAATCCAGCAACTGTGAGTGCGACAGTCCCAAGACGTGTTAATTGCTTCATGCCGTCATCGTAGATGGACGTGCGCTGAAAGGCAAAATGCAAGCAAGGCGGCCATTGACGCATAACACATCAGACGCATGATAAAATTCGCCGGAATGCTGGTTGAATCAATGCCGCCACAAACTGAACAGGCGCTGAAGGATTCGTTGAAAGAAATCGCGGATATCAGGTTCGCGCTCGATCAATCCACCATCGTTGCCATCACTGACCAGCGCGGCATTATCAACTACGTCAACGAAGAGTTCTGCCGCATCTCGAAATACTCGCGCGAGGAATTGCTGGGTCAGGACCATCGCATCATCAACTCCGGCTATCACCCGAAAGAGTTCATTCGCAATTTGTGGACGACGATTGCGAGCGGGCAGGTGTGGAAGGGCGAGCTTCGCAATCGCGCAAAAGACGGTAGCATTTACTGGGTCGATACCACCATCGTGCCTTTTCTCGACGAGGATGGAAAGCCATATCAATATGTCGCGATCCGTCATGACATCACCCAACTAAAACTCGCTGAAGAACAGATTCGTCAGCAAACGATCGAACTGCAACGCGCGGCACAGCTCTCATTCACCGGGGAGCTGGCTGCGGGATTGGCGCATGAAATCAAAAATCCGCTGGCCGGAATTCAGGGCGCCGTCGACATCCTGATTCGGCGACGCGAAGCAAACGATCCTGAACGCGAAGCGTTGGAGGGCGTGCGACACCAGGTTCAGCGCATCGACGGCACCGTACGAGCATTACTCGATCGCGCGCGTCCGCGAAACCTGAAGCTGACGCGCACGTCGCTCACAGTGTTGATGCAGGCTGCAGTTGATCTGGCGCGTGCGCAGTTGGTTGGACGTGGCAAAGACCGGGTGCAGATTGAATTCGTTCCACCTGCGGAAGATATCTTCCTCGTTGTTGACTGTGGCCAAATCGAAGATGCCGTGCTGAACCTCATGATCAATGCGATGGAAGCGATTGAGGATGATGGCAAGGTGACGCTGCGGATTTATCGGGTTGCTCCGGATGATCAAGAGACACGGGAAATCGCCGTCATCGAAGTGTCGGACAACGGCCGCGGCATCGAGGCGCAAGATTTGGCGAATATCTTCAGTCCGTTCTTCACGACCAGCAAAGGCGGCACGGGTCTTGGCCTTCCGGCAGTGCGTCGCATCGCGCGCGTGCACGGCGGCGGCGTTGATGTGAAGTCCACTTTGGGCGAAGGTTCGACTTTCATTATTCGTCTTCCCATCATCGAACAGTAGCGCGATCGGGAGCGCCGGCATCTTGCCTGCGGTTCGCCGCCATCCCGACCGCAACCTCGCGCCGTGCGTGACGTTCTTCTCTGCGCAAACTTGCTCAAGCTTGCGCGAAACCTCGCATCAGAATCTCTTTATTCAAACTATTTCCGCGCGACACATCGATTTCTCGCTGGCACATTCATTGCGCCGCTAAACGGCGCAATGGAACATGAACACACGGTTGAGGCGATTGGCGAGCGGCTTGCGGCCGGACCGCGCCACAATTACCTGCGCGATTGGATCTATGGTGGCATCGATGGCTCAGTGACGACCTTCGCCGTTGTTACCGGCGTGGTCGGCGCCCAATTGTCGCCCGTCGTCATCGTCATCATGGGTTTTGCGAATCTGTTGGCCGACGGATTCTCAATGGCTGCAAGCAATTTCCTGGGCACGAAATCGGAACACGATGACATGCGGCGCCTCGCAGCGATTGAGCATCGTCACATCGAAGTTGCGCCTGAAGGCGAGCGCGAAGAAGTGCGTCAGATCTTCGCGGCCAAAGGATTCGATGGCCCAGACCTGGAACGTGTCGTGGAACTCATTACGTCTGATAACGATCGCTGGGTGCGGACGATGTTGACCGAAGAATATGGCTTGCCATTGGAAGCGCGTTCGCCGTGGCTCGCCGCTCTGATGACTTTGAGCGCGTTTATCGTTTGCGGGTTGGTGCCGCTGGTTCCGTTTCTCTTTCGGATACCAAACGCATTCGCGGTCTCAATTCTTCTGACCGGCGCGGTGTTCTTCATCATCGGCTCAATCAAGAGCCGCTGGTCAACAATTGGATGGTGGCGTTCCGGTTTGTCGACGCTCGTTGTCGGCGGAATTGCCGCGGCGCTGGCATATGCGGTGGGAATTGTGCTGCGAAGTGTCGCCGGTGAATAGCGCGCAGGCTCTTTCAAGCTGCAATCGCAACGATGCAATCGATAGGACACATTTCGACGCATTTCGGCTCGTCAAAATATCCGACCCACTCAGCGCAGGTGTTCGAATCGATTTCGTAGATATCTTCGCCGGCATGGCTACCGCGATCCGCAATCGGCCGGAATCAACAATTTCGGTTGAAGAGGTGATGAGCGGAACGGTCTATTCCGTTGCGCCGAACGATGACATTCACAAGGCACTCGAAGTCATGCGTGAGCACAAGCTGCGTAGGTTGCCGGTGCTCGACAAAGCCGGTGAGTTGAAGGGCATTGTGTCGATGAATGACATCGTATTGAGAGCCGAAGAGGCGAACGGCAAGAAGCCGCCATTGACATTTCACGATGTGGTGAAGACCTACAAGGCGATCTGCGAACATCCAGTGCCGATGGTCGCGGCGGCCACGGCAGGTGTCGCGGAATAATTGAAGCACGCAAGAGTCGGCGAAGCCGTCCGCCGCGGACAATGCTTGAAGCAAAGCCGCGCCGCGCGTGTCGCTGATTAATAGGCGAACTCTAGATTGCGTGAAAGGCAAATTCCGGCTCGGCGCTTTGTTGGCAGGAAATGCAGAGCGTTGCGGCCGGATTTGCCTGTAGTCGTTTTGCGCCGATCTCGCCGCCGCAGTCAGCGCAACGACC
>DASYPX010000228.1:0-9110 GCA_036006125.1 Pyrinomonadaceae bacterium
CAGACCTGCCAGCAAATTCATTAAGGTGCTCTTGCCGGCGCCGTTCTCACCAATCAGGGCGTGCACTTCGCCTTTCTGCAAATGCAGGTTAACTGCATCGAGGGCTATCGTTGGCCCAAAGCGTTTGCTGATATTTGAGAGGGAGAGGACAGTCATTTCTTCCATGCCTCGCCATCCGGAAACTCATGGCGCTCCAACGATTCCTGCTTCATCTCAATGCTGTATCCAGGATCGAGCGGCGGCAGATAGCGGCCATCTTTCATTAAGACCGGGTAGACAAAATGTTCGTGAAGATGATCGACATATTCCGTGATCCGATTATCGAGCGACGCGCTAACTGCGATGTAATCAAAAAGAGAAAGATGCTGAACGTATTCGCACAAGCCAACGCCGCCGGCATGCGGGCAAACAGGCACGCCAAACTTCGCGGCCATCAGAATCACTGCGAGCACTTCGTTCACGCCTGCCAGGCGGCAGCTATCGATTTGGCAAAAGCTAATCGCCCCGGCCTGCAAGAGTTGTTTAAAGATGACACGGTTCTGACAAGCTTCACCGGTGGCGACGCCAATGGGCGCTACGGCTTTGGCAATCTTTGCATGACCAAGCACGTCATCAGGCGAAGTTGGTTCTTCGATCCACCAGGGCTGAAACCTTGCCAGCGGTTTCATCCATTCGATCGCCTGATCGACGTCCCAAATCTGGTTTGCGTCCATCATCAATTTGCGGCTGGGACCAATTTCCTCGCGAATGATCGCCGCGCGCCGCACATCATCATTCAAGTCGCGGCCGACTTTCATTTTGAAATGCGCCCATCCCTCCGCCAAGCCCACGCGCACAAGCTCGCGCACTTTCTCATCTGAGTAGCCCAACCATCCCGCAGAAGTCGTGTATGCCGGATAGCCGACGGCGTGCATCTCTTTCTCGCGATCAGATTTGGTCGATTCATTTCTTTTCAGGATGGCAATTGCTTCCTGCGGAGTCAGCGCGTCGGTGATGTGGCGAAACGGAATGCACGCGACGAGTTGCTCAGGCGACATATCAACCAAAAGCTTCCAAACCGGCTTGCCTTCGCTTCTCGCATAAAGATCCCAAACGGAATTTACCAAAGCACCAGCCGCCAGATGAATCGCACCTTTCTCAGGGCCCAGCCAGCGCACCTGGCTGTCCGAAGTGATGCGCAGCCAGAAGCCGGCGAAGTCATTCACCAGAGACTCGAGCGTCTGACCCAGCACATGATGTTTCAGCGCATGGACGGCGGCGACGCAGACTTCGTTGCCGCGTCCGTTGGTGAATGTCAAACCGTGTCCCTGCAAGCCTCGCGAACTGTCGGTGTCCAGAACAACATATGTCGCCGAGTAATCAGGATCGACGTTCACCGCGTCTGAACCATCAAGCGTCAGCGAGGTTGGAAAGCGAATATCGCGAACTGTGATGTTGGTGATCGTAGTCGGCATCCGGTTGTTTTCATTGTGACCATCGAGCAGGTTTGCGTTCCCAGCGGTGACGCCGCAATTCCGTCAGCAGACTGTCAGAGAGCGGGCCTGCATCGCTCGTCGCGATGTTCGCCTCAACGTGCGTCGGCTTGCGCATGCCCGGAATAATGGTGCTGACAGTTTTGCTGCTCAGAATGAACCGCAAAGCCATATCGGGAAGTGTCATACCCTGCGGCAACATTGTCTTCAGTTCTTCAGCACGCTCGACGCTGGGTATCAGATTTTCGGGAACGAAGTAAATATTGCGCCAATCACCCTCCGGCCACTTGCTGTCTTTGGTGAGCGTGCCGGTCAACGTGCCTTCATCGAATGGCACGCGCGCAATCACAGCGACGTCCATCTCCTCGCAGGCAGGAAACAATTCATCCTCGGGATTCTGATCGAAGATGTTATAGATCACCTGGACAGAATCGATCAGGCCGCTGCGCACCGCTTTGACTCCATTCCAGGGTTCCCATCGATTGATGCTAATGCCGATCGCACTCAACAAACCGCTGGAACGAAGTTCATCCATCTTCCTGACCCAGCGATCGTCTTCAACCCAAGCGTCCTCCCAGACGTGAAATTGGATTAGGTCGAAGCTTTCGAGACCGGCATGGTTGAGGCTTTCATGAACTCTTTGCTCGATGTAATCAGGCGGAAAAGTATCGTCGAGCGTGAATTCGCGGCGGCTCGGCCAGGCAGAGTTCTTTGGCGGAATCTTCGTGGCGTTGTAAAGCTTCTTCCCGGGATTTGCGCGCACGAGTTGTCCGAGCAGCGCCTCACTCCGTCCTTCGCCATAAGCCCAGGCAGTATCGAAGAAGTTGCATCCGAGATCGACGGAACGCTGAAGCGAGCGCAGTGATTCTTCGTCATCTGAGCCACTCCAACCACCCATACCCCACATGCCGTAGCCAATTTCGCTAACCTGCCAATTTGTGCGTCCGAAGCGACGATAATTCATAAATTTTTGGAGTGCGGCGACTTGTCGCCGCTTTTTCCCGATGAGTTTTCTTAGACTTAAAACTGAAGCGCTGACAAGTCAGCGCACTCCACACTAAGCCATCGCAGTTCGCGAGCTGCGCCAACGATCGAGAGCGACGGCAATCACGATTAAGGCGCCGATGATGATCTCCTGAATATAGTTGGGCCAACCAACCTGTTGGCAGCCGTTGCGCAAAAAAGCCATGATCAGCGCGCCGATCATCGAACCAAGTATGCTGCCTTCGCCGCCACTCAAACTTCCCCCGCCGATGACTACGGCAGCGATGATGTCCAGTTCCAGACCTGCGGCCACGGTGGGATCACCCTGTCGCAAACGGGACATCTGCATTACGCCGGCTAAACCAAACATCAAACCCGCGAGCGAATAGATGTAAATCTTCATGCGGTCCGTAGCGATGCCGCAGGCGCGCGCGGCCGCTTCGTTCGAACCCAACGCAAAGACCCGCCGCCCAAAAACCGTGCGCCGTAAAATGAGAGCGGCGACCAACGCCAGGATGACCGCAATCCAAACTCCCGGCGCCACCAACATCCAGCCTCGTTTCGGGACCGTCAACAACAGATCATTCGCCCAGGTATCAGGGATGTTCACGGTTTGCGAGCCGGCGATGCCTTTTGCGACCCCACGCGCGACTCCCAACATTCCCAGCGTGGCGATGAATGGCACGACCTTCAGTCTGGTGATTGCGAGGCCATTCGCGAATCCCACCGCGCCTCCCACCAGAATGCCTGCGGCCAGCGCGGCCGTAGTTGACCAGCCGGCGCTGATTCCCAGCGCCGTAATCACTCCCGTCAAGGCAATCGCAGAGCCGACGGACAGATCTATTCCGCCGCTGATGATGATGACCGTCATCCCGATCGCTCCGATGGCGACGATCACCGTCTGGGCCAGCACGGTGCGTAGATTTTTTAGAGAGAGATATTTCTCTGGCTCGCCAACGAGAATCGCGAAGACCGCAATCACCAGCAGCAGTCCCAATAAGGGTCCCAGGCGATTCAGCCAGAGCCGTACAATGTGCGCGCTTGAAATTGTCCAGTTGGATCTTGTTTCAGCCACCATTGGTTTGCTTTGGAGTGCGCTGACCTGTCAGCGCTTTTGTCCGGAGTTCCGCCTTAGGCACCCTGCATGTGCAAATCCCTACCCTAACCGCACAACTCCAAACTAAAGCGGCGACAGTCGCCGCACTCCAAATCTATTTCAGATATTCATCCAACGGCGGATGCAGCAACGCCTGCGTTTCTTTGGCCTCGAGATTGTCGGGAGTAATCATCGTCACACCCGTATCGATACGCTTATCGACAGACTTTCCCTGCAGACTCTCGACCATCGTCCGCACTCCGAGGTAGCCCATGTTAAAGGGGTTCTGCACCACGATGCCGTGCAACTGCTTGGCACGCATCGCATCGACGAACATCTGACTGGTGTCAAAACCGACGAACATAACCTTGCCCGCTTTGCCGGCATCCTGCAATGCCGAAAGCATTCCGGCAGTCGTGGATTCGTTGGGACAAAAAATTCCCTGCACGTCATCGCCGAAACGGTTTAAGAGATTCTCGGAAGCGCGTTTCGCGGTGTCGCGCGTGGCTCCGGCATATTGATCCGTGGAGATCAATTGAATGTTGGGAAACTTATCCTTCATCTCCTGAAGGAAGCCCGCTTCGCGCTCTTCCGTGCTCGCTGATCCTTCCGCGTAGCGGAGCAGAATCACTTTACCTTTTCCGCCGAGCAGTTCTCCCAAACGATCGGCGCCGAGCATCCCCCCTTTGCGATTGTCGGTCGCCACAAAGCTGACGATCGATTGCGATTCAAGCGCCGAATCGATAATTACGGTCGGTACGCCCGCGCTCTTTGCTTCTTCCACAGGCCGCGCCAGCGCGCGATTATCCAACGGCGCCAGCACGATTCCGTTGACGCCTTGAGAGGTGAAGCCTTCGACAACCTGGATCTGTTGCTCGCGATCATCCTCGCGCAACGGGCCTTTCCAAATGATTTCGACTTCTGCTCCATTAGTCGAAAGCTCGCGCTGGGCTTTGACAGCCCCGGCGTGAATGCTCTTCCAGAATTCATGCGACGTGCCCTTGGGAATAACCGCGATGGTTAGTTTCTTTCCATTTGGAGATCCGGAGCGGTTGCAACTCAGGGCGAAGACTGCTGTGAGTATCGTTGGTATTAGAATGACCTTGCGCATCATGATCAATTCAATCTTTCTCTTTGATTAAGCTGAAATGGCTACCGCTTCCGCGGCCGCAGTTACGGGATTGTTGAGCCGGCCGACCTTTTCAATAACGACTTCCATCTTGTCACCCGGCTGTAAGAAAACCGGCGGTTTGCGTGCAAAACCCACCCCTGCCGGTGTCCCGGTGGCGATCACGTCGCCGGGCTCGAGCGTAATTGTCTGCGAAAGAAACTCGATCAATTCCGGAACGGGAAAGATAAGTCGATCCGTATTCGAGTCCTGCATGGTCTGGCCATTGAGAATAAACTTGATCGAAAGATTGTGCGGATCGGGCACAACGTCGGTCGTAATAATTGTCGGACCCATTGGCGCAAAAGTGTCACAGGACTTTCCGCGCTGCCATTGACCATCGGCAAACTGAAAATCGCGCGCGCTGACGTCATTGAAGCAGGTGTAGCCCAGCACATAATCAAGAGCATTAGCTGCTTTTACCTTCTTCGCTCGTCGCCCAATCACAACGGCGAGCTCGGCTTCGTAGTCCACCTGGGTGCTCTCTGCGGGCAGCACTACCGGCTCGCCGGGGGCAATCACCGCACTCGCGAACTTGGAAAAGACCACCGGTCTTTCGGGGATCGCCATCTTACTTTCAGCCGCGTGGTCTCGATAATTGAGACCGATGCAAATAAGTTTTCCCGGACGTTGGATCGGCGCGGTCCAGTAAGCATCGCGCCGCTTAACTAACCATCCGCGATCGACGGCTTCGGCGAGCAGATCAGTTTTGATCTGAAGCTCCTCCCATTTCTCGCGCGCACGCCCGAACCAACTATGGTCGATGTCGAACCAGACTAACGGTGTGAGCATCTGTTCCGCGCCGGGGACCGCGGCGCCAAAATCGAGCAGATATTCGTGGTTAAGAATCGCGCCCACACGCGAGCGCTGCCAGTTGGATTCAGCGGTAGCGAAACTTATTATTTCCATGATGAATGTGAAACGTCAGCTGGCGTAGCCTTCATCCAGAATTACGTACAAATCTTTCGGCCCGTGCACGCCGACTGTAAGCGTTAATTCGATGTCCGCGGTGCGTGAAGGACCGGTGATGAAGGTGACCGCGCGGCTCATGCCTGAAATTCCTTCGCGTTGCAGGTAACTTAATGCTTCGCCCAAGGACTGCACCAGGCTTCGCGCATCCAGAATTGCGATGTGGACGGGCGGCACCAGGGAAACCAAACGATGCCGCTCGCTTTCGGATTCCAACACCAGGGTTCCCGTTTCGGCGATGGCGAGCTGCGCCGTCGTGATGCCGACGTCAAAATTGAACAGGTCGTTACTCTCAGGTGTAGTCGTCACCTCTTCGACTTGAGGGCCCAGATCGCGGGCCAGGCGCTCAAGTATCGGAGCATCCGAGAGCGCCACCCGTCGACTATGACTCGCCGGGAGCTCCGCGAAGATTTTCTTCAAAGTAATTACGGCTTCGATTTCGCCGCGCACGATGAAGGAGTGCCCTCCCACCGCTTCAAGAGATTCGCGAAATGTCGCTACCATCGAAGTTTGAGCCGGCGTCGATGACGGCTCGTCAAAGACACGGGGGAACAAGACAGCTGAGCGATCGTGCTCATCGCAGCTCTCACCCATTTCGATTTGGTTACTTTCGGCCAGATGTCGCCGGATCGAATCCATAATCGCAGACCGGGCATCGTTCGTGGGCTGACTGACGGTGGAAATCATGAATTGCTGCTCCTCCCGTTCGTCTGTCTCCATTGCTCTCGGAAAGTCTGCGATTCAATGGGCCGCAGATCACGTGCGCTGGTCCAGGCCGCCAACGGCGGAAACATTTTTCGCAACACGCCGTCAACGCTTCCGATCTTCCCGTCGCGCACAACCAGACCCTGCAAAGCGCGCAACAATCTTCCACTCAGTTCGTACCAGCGCGGTCGCATCATCACGGCCGCCCACAATTTGAACGCGAGCCCTTCAAGCCTTCGAGGCTTTGCTTCCTGCTCAGCGCCTATGCCCTCCTGCTTTGGGCCTTCTGTTATCTGGGTGCGCAGGTGCAAGAGCAGAGCGGGGATATCAATCTTGACCGGACATACCTCGCGGCACGCGCCGCATAGACTCGATGCGTACGGCAGCTGAGCCGCTTTGCGAAGGCCGAACAACTGGGGAGTGATGACCGCACCGATCGGGCCTGGATAAACTGAGCCATAGGCGTGCCCGCCAATCTGCTGATAAACCGGACAAGCATTCAGGCACGCGCCGCAGCGAATGCATGCGAGCGATTGCCGTGTCACTGAACGGGCAAGCATACGCGAACGTCCATTGTCGAGCATGATGATGTGCAATTCTTCGGGACCTTCGTCGGCTTCGCGCCGTTTGGTTCCGGTGAGCAGCGACTGATATGAGGTTATGTGCTGACCGGTGCCTGAGCGCGGCAAGAGTTTCAGGAAGATGTCGAGATCAGCAAAACGCGGGACCAGTTTTTCAATTCCCATGACCGCGATATGTATCCTCGGCAAACTGGTCGTCAGGCGGATGTTGCCTTCATTCTCAAGAATCAAAATTGTTCCGGTCTCGGCGACGCCAAAATTTACACCGCTGACTCCAATATCGGCCGCGGCGAATTTTTCACGCAGGACCTGACGCGCGGTGACTGTCAACTTTGCGATGTCGTCAGTCCGATCGATGCCTAGTCTTTCTGAGAAGAGTTCGGCAATCTGGCCTCTGGTCTTGTGAATCGCAGGTGCGATGATGTGTGAAGGAGTCTCACCCGCTAGTTGAATGATGTATTCGCCCAGGTCAGTCTCGAGCGCTTCAATCCCTTCCGCCTCCAGAGCAGCATTGAGATGAATCTCTTCGGTCGCCATACTTTTGCCTTTGACGACCAGACGCGCGTTTCGCTCTCTTGCCAGCCGGCAAACGATGCCATTCGCTTCGGCCGCGTCGCGGGCCCAGTGAAGTCGCGCGCCTGCTGCCTCGGCGTTGACGGCAAACTGCTCAAGATAGTGATCAAGGTGAAGTAACGTTTCGTCTTTGATCGCCCGCGCCTGAGATCGAAGTTCTTCCCAATTACTAAGGCCACTCGCCGCTTCGCGACGACGGACGCCGAAGAGCGAAGTGGCTCGATGCAGCGCCCCGCGCAACTGTGGATTCGCGAGCGCAGCGCGGGCATTTGCATCGAAGGTTTCGGAGGTTAGATGGTTCACTAAAGCTTCTTATTCTCGCCTGCGCTTTAGCCAGGCGATTCGGAGCACGCTCCAGAAATGGGAAGCCGTTTAAACGGTTTCCGCTCCTTCACCGTTTGTCGGCACCCGGCTGAAGCCGTGTGTGAATGAAACCGCCAGTGATCCTGGTTCAGCACTAAGTTCCGGCCAGCAATTCTGCCAAATGCATGACGCGAACTTTGGACCCTGTTCGTGACAGGCGTCCACCAATTTGCATCAGGCAACTGGCATCGCCCGAAATCACGGCATCGACCGCTGACGTTTGGATCGCGTCGATCTTTTGCTCCAGAATCGCCACCGAGATTTCCGGATACTTTACCGAGAAAGTGCCGCCAAATCCGCAACAAACATCGGCATTTTCTAGTTCCACAAACTCGGCTTCGCGCACGTTTTTCAACAATCGACGCGGCTCGTCCCGAATGTTCAGATCGCGCAAGCCGTGACACGCATCGTGCCAAGTGATCCGGCCGGCGAAACGCGCGCCGACGTCTTCTGTTTTCAGCACCCTCACCAGGAAGGAACTCAATTCAAACGTGCGTTTGGCAACCCTCTGCGCACGGGCGCGCCACTTGTCGTCAACCGCAAACAACGACGGGTAGTGATGGACCATCGCGGTACAGGACCCTGACGGACTAACGATCGCCTCAGCTTTGCTCTCTTCGCAGAGTTCAATAAAGCGTTGGGCCACCCGCCGCGCTTCAGCTCGATAGCCCGTATTGAAAGCCGGTTGCCCGCAGCAAGTCTGTCGTTCGTCAAATTCGACCGTGCAACCGGCCCGACGCAGCACATCGACAGTACTCGTGCCAATGCTGCTCCACATTTGATCGACCAGACAAGTGACGAATAACCCAACCCTCATTGCGATTTCCTATTGCTGATCGGGAGCATTGCCGATCGCCAATTGTCGATTGATACTGAATCGGCAGAATTCCAGACGTCGTAACGCTTCGGGAGTATACAACCAATTGGTAATTGGAAATCGGCAATCGGCAATCTTAGAGAGTCACCACTCCCTTAATGTATCCAGGCGCGTAGATGTCTTTGATCAAAGCGTCCTGGACCGAATCGAGAGAGGTATAGCGGTGTGTGATTAAGGAAGCCACTTCAATTTGCCGCTGCTCGATTAGATTCAGCGAGCGCCGATAGACTGAGGGACGGCCATCTTGATCGAAACTGCCTGACGCTCCGACCGGTGTGATCAAGATAGGCTCGCGAAACATCAGATTGTTCAGCACACTCAA
>DASYPX010000229.1:0-3981 GCA_036006125.1 Pyrinomonadaceae bacterium
ACCGCGTAGTCTGCTTTGAGGAGCAACAGGACACGTCGCTCGCCAATCGTCTCAGCCAGAGTAATGCCTTCAGTGTACTCGCGTTCGGCGCGTTCAAATTCACCAAGCAGAAACGAGCTGAGGCCGGCGGCAAAGGTAGTCCAGGCCCGCCGCTCGCGCGAATGAATTCTCTCGGCAATAGCACGTTCACGGAGCGCGTTATCGATGGAGGCTGCGTAATGACCAGTGTGAATCGCGTTCTCGGCAAGAAACTCAATGCCCGCCGCCTCGGCAAACGACACGTTATGCCGCTCGCCAAAATCGATGGCGCGCTGCGCCCAGGCGTTGGAATCGTCATAAAGACCGTAGTGCTGATACGCACCAGCCAGGTACGTATAAACCTGGCTGATGATCGGTGCGGCAAAAGTCGAGACAGAGTCTGCTGCCGCAAAGGGCGCGACCAATTCGGCGGCGCGGTTCAACAGGTCGATTGCCTGACGATGACGGGCCGCCAGATGGTGAAATCGCGCTTCGTTGGATATGGCATTGGCCGTCTCTAGGGGTTCCTTTTCGGGATCGAGAACTTTAAGCGCTTCGTGAAGATATTTGATGCCCCGCTGATCGCCAGTGGTCACCAGTGAACCGGCCACTTCCGTTTGCAAACGCGCGCGCACATGCGGATCTTCAGCCAGAGCCATGGCCCGTTCGAAGTGTTCACCCGCGGCAATCGATTCGCTGTGCATTAGGTACGTCTTGCCGATCGCTTCTTCGAGCTCGACCTGGTCTTCGATCAGACCGAGCGCTTCCGCGCAATCGCGAGCACGACTGTAGGCGGCGATGGCTTCATCGAACGCGAACACCTTCTCAGCCGCGGCTGCCGCCTGCTTCGCATAGGTTAAGCCATGTTCATAATCGCCGGCCTGAATGTAGTGATAAGCAAGCCGCTCGACGGCGCAGGCGGAAGTTACTCCGTGGCGATCGGTCTCGCATGGGACTCCTCGCCGCTCCAGACCTTCCGCGGCATGTCGATGCAGGCGCCGGCGGCGAATCGGATTAAGCTCTTCGTAAAGCACTTCGCGAATCTTGTCATGCGTGAACGTGAACGATTCAGAGCCGCTCGTGTTGATTAATTGCGCGGTGGTGGATTCGTCCAGCGCATCGAGCAGAACGTCTTCGGAAAGGTTCTCGGCCGCGGCTTGCAGCTCCTCAAAGCTGAAGGTCTTGCCGAGCACCGCCGCGACCCGCAGCACGTCATTCGTTTGCTCGCTGACACGATCCAGACGACTGCCGATTGCTTCTTTGACGCTTTGCGGAATCACCAGCTCGCCGATATCACAACGCTTCCAACGGCCACTCTCGCGCCGCACTGAGCCCTGTTCAATCAAGGCCTTGAGCACTTCTTCGACAAAGAACGGATTGCCTTCCGTCTCGCGATGCACCGCTTCGCCGAAATCAGCGCTGACGCTTTCGCCCAAGAGCGCACTTAGCTGCTCGTTCGTCTCGGCAATTTCAAAACGGCGCAGCGTGATGCGCGTAACCAGACGTTCGCGATTCCAATCCAGCAACGCGCGCGAAAGCGGATGAGCGCGATCGAGTTCAGTTTCGCGATAGCAGCCGACCATCAACGCGCGCTCTTCACGCATCTGACGCAACAGATGCGTGAGCAACCAAAGCGTGCCGCGGTCAGCCCAATGGAGATCGTCCGCGTAGAAAACCAGTCCTTTACTGCGCGCCAGATTCGAGAGCACCTGAACAACTGCATCAAAGAACAATAGCCGCTCTTCGTGCGGCGCCAGCTCAGTTCGCGCTGGAAAAGGACCCAGACGTGTTTCTATCTCAGGCGCTAGTTTCGCGATTTGCGGCGCGTCGTCACCAAGAACCGCGCGAAGCTTCTCGTCATCTTTCTCTTCGCGAACGAATCGACGAAACGCTTGCACAAAGGGCAGATACGGCGTAGTCGCCTCGTATTCGTAGCAGCCCCCGGTGAGGACCACGGCGCCATCAACTGCTGCCTGAATCGTGAGTTCGCGGGCCAGTCGCGTCTTGCCGGCGCCGGGCTCGCCACTCAATAAAACCGCGTGCCCGTGACCATCGAGCGCGCGTTGCCAGAGTTGGCGCGCCTCAGCCAGTTCAGTGGCACGGCCGATCAAACGACCACGCGACAGCGCGTCGAGAATCGCGACCGCCGGCGCCGCCTCGGCGTCACCGTCGAGAGAAGGTTCGTCAAGACACGTGCGTAACGCGGCCGCAACCTCCGTCGCGGTTTGAAAGCGCGCTGCGGGATTCTTTTCAAGCAGTCGCAGGATTAGGACTTCGAGAGCGCGCGGCACTTCGGACCGCAGGACGCGTGGCGGAACTGCCGGTGCGTGGACGTGCTGCGACACAACTGCCAGCGGATCGTCGCCTTTAAATGGCACACGTCCAGTCGTCAGCTCATAAAGCAACACACCGAGCGCGTACAAATCAGTGCGCGCATCGACTTCGTGGCCCAGCGCCTGCTCGGGAGCCATGTATGAAGGGGTCCCGAGCACGAGTCCCGCACGCGAAATGCGCGCGCCCCGTCCCGGCAAGGCCAACCCCAGATCCGCAAGCTTGACCGATTGACCAGTCGTCGACACGAGCACGTTGTCAGGTTTTAGATCGCGATGAATGATATGGTTTGCGTGAGCATGCTCCAGCGCGGCGCAAATCTGTAGGCCGAGTTCGACGATCTGCGAAAGTCCAGTCGGCGGAGTGCTGCTGAGGCTTGGCCCTTCGACCAACTCCATCACAAAAAACGGCAAGCCGTTGGCCTCGCCCACGTCGTAAACCGAAACGATGTGTGGATGGTTCAATGCGGCAGCCGCCCGGGCTTCTCGAATCAGGCGTTCGCGCGCATCGCCGGAAGAATTCTCAGAAATGACTTTGACGGCGACGCGCCGGTGCAGTTCGAGATCCGTCGCGCGATACACGACCCCCATGCCGCCGCGACCGATCTGCGAATCCAGGCGATAACGCCCGCGCAGAACATCACCCGAAGAGAAACTCACGCGCAAGTCTCTTGGCAATATCTGCGTGGCTTGCGAATCACTCGTCATGGATGGGAAAGGATAGCAATTGACGGCGCGCGAGCGTTAGCCGACCGTGTTAATATTCCAATCTCTGCGCGTTAGCCGGCATCTGATTCACTGTTATGATTCAAATTCGCAAACATCGGTTGGCATTTTTTCTGATGAGCCTGAGTACTGTCATCGCCATCGTCGCGCCGCTTTTTCTAATTACGAGCTGCCAGAACCTCCAACAGACGCCGCAGGAATTGAAGGCACGCGAGACTTTGCGCGTGATGACGCGGGGCGGCGTGCTGCCGTCCGAAGACGTTGTCGCGAAACTCGAGAACGATTTTCCGCGAACAACTGCCGGAACGCTGGCAAAAATGGTGCACGCGCGTATCAAGCTGAAGAATAACGATTACGCGGGCGCCGCGGCGTTGCTTGATTCGCGAAACTTTGCCGACTACACGACGATTGGTGATTACGCTCTGTGGCTGCGCGGCAATGCACTCGAACAGCTAAACCGGCGCGTTGAAGCGCGTGCGGCTTACGAAAGGTTGGCGCGAGATTTCCCGAATGCGTTGCGAACCCGTGATGCACTGCTGCGCGTGGCGCAGATGCTGATGCAGGACGGTCAGGCGGCAGCGGTGCCGCTGATGCTAAAGCCGCTCGTAGAAAAGAACGATGCGACCGCGCTCCTGATTGCCGCTAAAGCTTACGAACAGACGGGCGATTCGACGCGCGCACTCGCAAATTATCGACGCATCTATTTCTATGCATCCACATCGACTGAAGCAGCGGACGCCGCAGCCGCCATCAATCGTTTGGGTTCCAGCATTGTTCCCGCCAATGGCGAAGAAGCAAACCATCGCGCGATGGAACTTTTCTCGACACAACGCTGGAGTGAAGCATATGACGCATTGACCGATGCGCTCACTCGTTTTCCAGCAGCTTCAAACCGTGACATTAGAGT
>DASYPX010000230.1:0-19681 GCA_036006125.1 Pyrinomonadaceae bacterium
GGGCTTTGGCCCAGTCGCCGATATTGTGACGATAGTTTTCGCCGAGGTAACGCAGCGGCGTCGGATCTGCCGGATCCATGCGATGCGCTTGCGCGTACAACTTCGTCGCCAGTACATACTGCGCGTGGTTCTCGGCAGCCAGGCCGCGTTTCATCACACTTTCAATTGCCGCGCTCTGCGCGCGATCGAAGATAGGCGTCGGTGGAATATTCGCTCCGACATCAGTTACGCCGAGCGCTTTAAGTTGCTTTTGCGCTTCTTTGGCTTTCTTAGGAAACAGGCACTTCTGATCGAGCACAGATCTGTACATCGCGATCGCGCCGTCCTTATCGCCGGCAGTTGACTTCGCCGACGCTTCTTTCATTTGCGCGGTGAGGTCGCCCTCGCGCTGCTTCATCTCTGTGTCAACGACTTTTTCGACGTCGGCGACTTTGAGCTTACCGTTGGTATTCTCGACTTTGCTAACAGCTGTTCCGTCAGGTTTAGCCAGTACCGCGACCGGCAGAGTTGAGCTGCCGACGAGTTCGCTGGAATGCGGAGTACTCCCATCGGCAAGTTCCATCGAGACGCATTGCGAAGCGTACAGCGAAAGGACGCGAGACTGGCGCAAGCTTGAGACCTTTATCTCGTCGCTCGATCGCGGAAACCAATACAGCACGAGACCGGCTGGTGCTGGATCGCTCGGCTTGCGAATTTTCCACGGCACGACATAGACGGGTGCACTACTGCCGCCGCCGCCACCGCTGGCCATGCCGCCGCCTCCCCCGCCGCCACCGCCACCACACGTGGCGAGAGCCGACTGAGCAAAGAAAAGAGCGAGGAGTGCGACCGCGATCGAGCGATAGATTTGTGTCTTCATGGCGCGTGATTATAGCCGCGGGATTTCAGAAACGCCACGGTTTGGAACCGTTCAGAAGCTCGCGGCGGCTGGTCCTTTCAGTGGCCTAGATGTCGGTTTGACGGTTGGGGTTTGCCGGAAATATCGGGCCAACTCGCTCAGGATGCATAGCTCGCATAGACGCTCTTGAGCTGATCGAGAAAGTTGCGGCGGTCAACCAGGTAATAAAGCTTCACCGGCTCGGCCGCAATTTGATCGGGTTCAGCAGCCGCCACTGTCGATTTGGCGGTTTTTTTCGACTTAGAAACCTTCTTCGTCGGTTTCTTTGCCTTCTTCGCTGTCTTTGGCGTCAGCGACGGTTTGTAAGTCCAGTCATGCGTCGCGGCGAGATGATCGACCACCCGCTCGAACACTTCGCCAGGGTCTAGCTCGCTAATACCGACGCGTTCCAAATATCCGCCATAGCGCAGCTTCCGAATCAGGTCCATTAGCGTGAGGCGGCCTTCGAGCGTCATGCCACCATGAGCGTGTGAACGACTGACGAGATACTGAATCAGAATCGCTTCGCTGTAGAGGTGGGGCGCCAGATACAGCCGTGCGCCTTCGCGTTCCCAACCATCACTTCGTCGTGAGGAGCGGCGGATGCTGCGCACGCCCTCGAATGTTTCGGTCCAGGCGGTCTTCGGCTCGCGGCGTTCCAAGTAACTTCGCGTCGACTCGATAAGCCACGCTTCATCGTTCAAGTCGAGATTCAAACCTAACGTGTCGAGCCATTCAAAGAAGAC
This sequence comes from Pyrinomonadaceae bacterium, assembly GCA_036006125.1. Taxonomy (GTDB): domain Bacteria; phylum Acidobacteriota; class Blastocatellia; order Pyrinomonadales; family Pyrinomonadaceae; genus UBA11740. Next base: position 1,624 of record DASYPX010000230.1, read on the forward strand.
CGCGCGCGAATCGGATTTCTTTTCCAGGATCAGGAATTGATCGTCGGCCTTTGGAAGTTTTTTGATCAGCGCGCGCCGCGGCGCATCGGTGGTCTTGCCGCCTTCAATGCAGTAAGTGTCGAACCGCGCCAGCCAACGCGCCGCGCTGCCACAGTAAGGACAGTGCGGCTTCTTTTCGTCGCTGTCGAAGTAAGGACGCAGCGCTCCGCGGCTCGTTAACTCGTCAATCTCAGGCGTGTGGCGTTTGATTTCAGAGAACGCCGTGCGTGGTGCAAGCCTTAACTGTTTGGTGAAGATGTCAAAGATGCACGCGAGACAAACGAAGGTCGTGTATTCCGTGATTGTGCCCGGAGGAAACTGACTTAGATCAAGCTCGCGCTGCTTAACGGCCTGAGGCATGGCGAGCTTTTACCACAAAGACACAAAGACCCGAAGCCATAAGGAGATAATTTGTGCCTTCGGGTCTTAGTGGTGAAAGTGCTACGCGATCGCGACGAGGGCCGGTTCGCTGTCCGTATGACCAAGAACCAGATCGAGTTCCGACTCGATGTCGCCGGTTGCTGTGGATAATTTCTTGAAGTCGAACAATTCAGTATCCAACAAATGCGTTGGCACGGCATTGCCAAGCGCGGTCAGCATCGAAGCGCGGATGTTCGGAATCTCGTTTTCGAGATCGGAAATCAAGCGCTCGATTCGCGCGCGCTTTAGATTGGGCTGCGAGCCACAGAGGTCGCACGGAATGATCGGAAAGTTGGCTTCGGCCGCAAACTCGGCAATATCCTGCGCGCGACAGTACGCCAGCGGGCGAATAATCGTGTTGCGCCCATCGTCAGAACGCAGCACGGGTGGCATCGCTTTCAATGTGCCAATGTAAAAAAGATTCAGCAGAAAGGTCGTGATGATGTCGTCGGCATGATGGCCGAGCGCGATCTTTGTACAGCCTTCCTCGACCGCGATGTTGTAAAGAATCCCGCGGCGCAGTCGCGAACACACCGAGCAGTAAGTCTTGCCTTCCGGCACCAGTCGCTTAACCACCGCGTAGGTGTTGCGCTCCACAATGCGAAAAGGCACGCCGCGCTCACGCAAATAAGTTGGCAGCACTTCAGCAGGAAACCCTGGCTGTTTCTGATCCAGATTCACAGCCAGCAAATCGAATTTCACCGGCGCGCGCCTCTGCACATCGAGCAGCAAATCGAGCAACGTGTGGCTGTCTTTGCCGCCGGACATACAAACCATCACGCGATCGCCATCGGCAATCATGCCAAAGTCCTCGATCGCCTCGCCCATGCGCCGCAGCAGTTTCGTTTTGATTTTGCTTTCGACAAACATCGATGCCTCAGCATGCCACGATGTTGGGAAATGTCACAATGTAGCGCGACCCGTAGCCGCCCATTTTTCACCTTTGCGCCTTCCGGCATTCCTTTGCGAGAAAATTTTTTTGCGGCCTTAGATTTCACGCAAGGGCGCAAAGTCAAGGGCTAAGATCGCAAAGAAAGCAAATTTTAATTTAGGCCACTACCCCCGCGACTTGGTTATGCGTCACGGCTGAGTCTGGACTACAATTCGTCACCGGATAGCAATGGCTTTTGCCAAGCGTATTTCTTCTTTACTTCGTACGAGAAGTTCACCGTGAATCTACGAATCCTCTGCACCCTTTTTTTGTTCCTGTGCCTCAGCATTACATTCGCGTCTTACTCTGTTCGCGCCGCGAGCGGCGGCGTGCAAGGAAAAGTAACCGATCCCAAAGGCGCAATTATTGTAGGCGCTAGGGTCACCGTTACCGATCCGGTAACAAACCAGACGTTTACGGCAGTCACAGACAAACAGGGCCAATACAAAATCGAAGGTCTGCCGGCTGGCGTCTATTCAGTACTTGTTTCGGCGCCGGGATTTAGCGAAGGCCGTAATGACTCAGTGAAAGTTGAGAACGCTGGGACTACAACCGCCGATTTCAAACTTGATATTGCTCCTGTCGAAGCTAGCGTCACTGTTTCGACGGTCAAAGCAAATTCCGACCCGACATATCAGCAACTGCGTCAACAAGCCAAGACGGCCGGCGACTTTGCTGGTCCGTTCGCGACTGTTAACGAATTGGTTATCAAGCGTGACCGGGCGATCTTCACCCTGAAGAGTGGACAAATCTATTTCACTCCGGCTATTCAGGACCGCGTATTCGGTGCGGTCTTCATCGGCAAAGGCGAACTACAACTTACCCCGCCGACAGAAGTTGAAAAGCACACTCTTTCGTTGTTTACGCATGAAACGTCGATCAGCGAAGAATTCTCCAAACTTGTGCTGCACTTCACGGACAAGACTTTCGATCAAATCAAAGCCTCGCCTCAGGTTCAGATGGGAACGAATGGAGCGCAAGCGGAAGCCGCGCACGACGCTTATCACGAGAACCAGGATCTTCTGCGCAAGACGCTCCGCGACAACATCGACCTGCGCAAACTCGTCGATCTCAATAATCCACAGCGGCCCGGCTTCTTCACGGCCTTCATCGATGGCAGCCGTTTTAATAAGCTCGTTTTTCAGTACGATCCACTGGGGATTCCGTCGGTTTCTCCGGAAGAAGTGCTGCTGTGGAGTTACGGTGAAACTGACGGTGGGTTGTGGACCGCTTTTCATCGCCAGGAAGAATACGCGGCTGGCACCACCTCGAGCGACGAAGACCATCGCATATACGACATCACGCATCACGACATCGATATCGCGATCAAGGGAACTACGCTAAGCGGGACGGACACTTTAACCATTAAGGAAATGGACAACGGGGCTCGGGTACTGCCGTTTAGTCTGTTCTCGTCCCTGCGTGTCTCGCACGTGCGAGATGAAAAAGGACGCGACCTCGACTTTATCCAGGAAAAGAAGAATGAAGACGCGGACTTCGCGGTTATCGTTCCGGAACCGCTGGAAGGCGGGAAGACTTACAAGCTGACGATCGAGTACGGTGGCGACGGAGCGCTGCGGAGTTTTGGCGGCGGCAATTATTATCTCGGTCCGCGGGCGACGTGGTATCCCAACAACGAGGGTACCGCGTTCGGCGATCGCGCGACTTTCGACGTCACTTACCACTACCCGAAAAATGAAACGATTATTGGAACGGGCGCGCCCACGTCGCCGCCCGTGGTCGACGGCAAGAACGCATTGGTCAAGTGGACCGGCGGTGATACTCCGCTCGCGGTGTCGGGATTCAACTACGGCGTCTTTAAGAAGAAGGAAGTGCGCGATCCGGATACGGGATATAACATCGAGTTTTACGCGAACGAAGTTGCCGGCAGCAATCTTCAAGGCGCGGACGAAGATGCTTCGATGAATACGTCGGCCACGGGTGGATCGATGCTCGCTGATGCGCAGAATGCGACACGACTTTATAACGCTTACTTCGGCAAGCTGCCCTTCAGTCGTCTCGCTCTAACCCAGCAGCCAGCTCCGAACTTTGGTCAGGCGTGGCCGACACTGGTTTATATGCCGTTCACGGCATTCCTCGACCAAACGCAGCGCTACATGGCGACAGGCAGTATTCGCTACGCCACCAATGACTTCTTCGAATATGTGGCGCCCCATGAGATTGCGCATCAATGGTGGGGCCACATGGTCGGCTGGAAGAGCTACCACGATCAATGGATGAGCGAAGGCTTTGCGGAATTTTCAGCTTCACTCTACATCGAGCAAGTCATGCGGGATCACAAGCGGTTTATTGATTTTTGGAACACCCAACGCGATCTGATTACCCAATCACGGCCGCAGACCAACGACAAGGTTCCTTACACGGTGGGCCCGGTCACCCAGGGCTATCGCCTGAACAGCGGCAAGACTGGCGGCGTCGCACGCTTCATGATTTATCCGAAGGGCGCTTACATCCTACACATGCTGCGGATGATGATGGTCGATCCGAAAAGCGGCGATCGTCGCTTCATGGCCATGATGCAGGACTTTATCAAGACGCACTACAACCAGGACGTTTCGACTGAAGACTTCAAGAAGACCGTCGAGAAGTTTATGACTAAGCAGATGGACATTGATGGCAACGCCCGGATGGATTGGTTTTTTAACGAGTACGTTTATGGCACCGAGATGCCGAGTTACAAATTTGAGTATCAACTCAATGGCAACACCTTGTCGGGCAGAGTTACGCAGTCCGGCGTCTCTGACAATTTTGGGATGCTGGTTCCTGTTTACGTCGACTATGGCAAAGGTTGGGTACGCCTGGGCGCGGCAACCATCACCGGCAACTCATCTACCGATCTGACGAATGTGAAGCTTCCGCAAGCGGCCAAGCGCGCGACCATTTGCGCTGAAAATGACGTGCTTGCTTTGCACCTCGAAACTGCCAAATAGATGGCTCTTCATCCGGCCTTTCATCTCCTTCTATAGTCCTCGAAAAACCATTGACAGAAGCTTTTTCGAGTAGTAGAAACGCCGCGAATTTTCACCCCAGTAACTTTGAAGGAGACCCAACGGATGAAGAGACATCTACCCCTGGCGGCCATTATCATCATGGCATTCGCCGGTTTGTGTTTTGCTCAACCGCAAGCGACTGCGTCACCATCACCGGCCGCGAAGCCTCGCGCGCCACGCGTGAGCAAAGCGCAGTTGCAGAGACAACTTTCGGAAATGGAAACGGCACTATGGACTGCATGGAAAAACAAGGATCCAAAACCATTTCAAAGGCATCTCGCGGCTGACGTCGTGGGCGTCGGCGATATGGGCGTGTCAGGAAAGAGCAGCACGACCGACGGTCTGAACGGTTGCGACGTTCGCTCCTTCAGCTTGAGCGACTGGAAACTGACGAGGTTCAGCGACAACACTGCCGTGATAACTTACAAAGGAACACAAGACGCGACCTGCGGTGGTCAGGCAGTGCCCGGGACGATCTGGGCCAGCAGCGTCTGGATGAAACGAAAAGGAACCTGGCAGGCCGTCTTTCATCAGGAAACGCCGGCGAAGTAAAACAAAGACTGCAGACGGCAGAAGGCAGGCGCCAGGACCAGCTTGCCTACTGCCTCCTGCTTACTGCTTACTGCTACTGCCTACTGCTTCCTGCCTACTGCCTTCCGTTCTTTCCGGTCGCATGTGCGGAAACAGTATGACATCGCGAATGGATTGCTTGTTTGCGAGCAGCATCACCAAGCGATCGATACCCACGCCGATTCCCGCCGCGGGTGGCATCCCGTACGCCAAAGCGCGAATGTAGTCTTCATCCATCACCATCGCTTCTTCGTCGCCACGCTCGCGTTGCTGCGCTTGCTCTTTGAAACGTTGATACTGCTCTTCAGGATCGTTCAGCTCAGAGAAGCCATTAGCTGATTCAAGCGCGCCCACGAAGTATTCGAAACGTTCGGCGACTGTTGGATCGGAAGGCGAGGCTTTCGACAGCGGCGAGATCGGTTTCGGAAAATCCGTAATGAAAGTTGGCTGGATTAAGTGAGGCTCAGCCAACGCTTCAAACATTTCAACAATACGTTCTGCCGATTCGTCTTTGCTGACCTGCTGATTCCCGAACTCCGCAATCGCGTCGCGCATTGAGATCCGCCGAAACGGCTTCGCAAAATCAATTTCGTTATCGCCGTAGCGAACGATCGAACCGCTCGTCGCGACCTGCACGACCGATCGCATCATCTCTTCGTGCAAATCCATCATGTCGTTCACATCAGCGTATGCCCAGTAATACTCGAGCATTGTGAATTCAGGGTTGTGCTTGGTTGAGATGCCTTCGTTGCGAAAGTTTCGATTCAGCTCATAGACCTTTTCAAAGCCGCCGACTGTCAGCCGCTTCAAGTAAAGTTCCGGAGCGATGCGCGCGTACAGGTCGATGTCGAGCGCGTTGTGATGCGTCTTAAAAGGTTTCGCCAACGCTCCGGTCGCCTTTGCTGTGAGCATCGGCGTTTCGACCTCGACGTAGCCGCGTTCATCAAGAAAGCGGCGTATCTCACGCAAGACTTTACCTCGTAACTCGAAAACTTCACGCGGCGTCAGATCGTTTTCGTCGCGCTCCAGCTTCAGACTGCCGGCAATCAGATCGGCGTAACGCTGCCGCTGCCGAATCTCCGGATCGTTGATGCCGTGCATTTTGTCGGGCATCGGTAGCAGCGCCTTGGACAGGAACTGCAACTTCTCAACGTGAACCGAGAGTTCGCCGGTCTTGGTCACAAACAGGTAACCTTCGACGCCGATGAAGTCGCCATGATCGAGCAGGCCAAATAATTCCCAGCCGCCAACCTCGCCGCCATCCGCATCGTTTCGCAACCCGATGACATCCTGCCGGCGCACATAAAGCTGCAAACGCGAAACACCGTCTGACAGATGGACGAAGGCGGCCTTTCCCATCACGCGCGGCGGCGCGGCGATGCGCCCGGCGATGCGCACGCGAACTTTATTCAGCTCGCCGTTGGCCACTTCGAGCACGTCCGGCGAAGGTTTTTCGCCTTCATTGATGGGTGGTTCGTGCTTCTTGAACACCGCCACAACCGAAGTGATCGTGTCTTCCCCGGCGGTCGTGTCGGTGACGTTGCTGCGCTCAAACTTGTTGGGATAGACGTTACCGACGAGCGCTCGCAGCGCGTCCAGATGCTCGCGGCGCGCGACTGTCTGATCGTTTTCTTCGAGAAAAGGCACCGTCATCGCAATCCGTGAATAGTAAATGGTAAATGCATGACGAGCAAAGAGGTAAGGGCAAAGAGCAAAGAGGCCGGTTGCTTGCGCCCCTTGCTCCTAGCACTTTGCCCTTTGCCCTTTTGCGCTCGTACAATTTCAGTTTGACCCTGATGCGAAAAAAGATTCTGACGCGCGATGAACTGCTCATCGAGCGCCAACGTCTGCGGGACGCCGGGCAAAAACTCGTATTCACGAACGGCGTATTCGACATTCTGCATGTCGGGCACGTGCGTTACCTGAGTTTGGCGCAAACGCTCGGTGATGCACTCGTAGTTGCGGTTAACAGCGATAGTTCCGTGCGCGAGCTAAAAGGCGACCTGCGGCCCTTGATGAATGAAAACGATCGAGCCGAGATTCTCGCGGCCCTCGAATTCGTCGATTACGTCACGATTTTTGATGACGTCTCGCCGCGATCATTGATCGCTGAACTGCTACCGGACGTGTTGGTTAAGGGCGGTGACTATTCCCTGGATCAAATTCACGGGCGCGAAGAAGTTGAAGCCGCGGGCGGGAGAGTTGTGAGTTTGCCCTTCGTGGAAGGCTTCTCGACGAGCAAGTTGATTGAGCAAGTCCGCGCAGCGGATGATCGGAAATAGCCCAGCGATTTATCGCTGGGACCGAAACGCGATAAGAAGCATTCAAGTCCGCGAAGCGGACGGCAGACCTTGCAGGTTCCGGGCGTTACGTTGTTTCTGTCGTCCGCTTCGCTGGCTCAGGAACTTTTTATTACTACCCCCCCAGCACTGAAGTGCTGGGCTATTTTCACGCGTCCGCTTCGCGGACAAAAAAAGATGTCGACGGCCACGGAAACAATTTCAACACTTCAATCGACGCTGCAATCGGTGCTCGACAGCGCGGAGTTTCGAAGTGTGCTCAATCAAATTCAGGGCGGCGCGCGGGTGATCTCGATTAGCGGACTCGTCGCCGCGCCGGGACGCGCGCTTGTACTTGCGGCGCTCCAACGCGAAACGGGTAAGCAATTCGCTTTGGTCGTACCGGCCCAACGCGACCTCGAAAACTGGCAGCGTGACATTGAGTTCTGGTACTGCGCGCTGCGCGGCATCACACATTGTGAAGACTCTGTCGCGATCCTGCCGGCATCGGAAAGCGATCCTTACGCGGGCGGCTCGCCGCATGCGGAGACATTAGAACGCCGTGCGCTCGCGCTATGGCGTCTGGCACGCAGCCGGCAAGGTGGCACGGGCGTCTCGCCCGTGGATCACACGCAAGATGCGCGTGCCACTGACTTCGTTCTGTTGACTTCGCGCGCGATGGCGCGGCGGATGGTTGCGCCCGCCGAGGTCGTAAGAGCCGGCGCAATCGTGCGTCGTGATGAAGACGTCGCACCTGAAGAACTTGTCGACAAATTAATCGCCTCCGGTTACGTCCGTGAAGACCCGGTCGCCGCCGTCGGCGAGGTTTCGATGCGCGGCGGCATCCTCGATGTTTGGCCGCCGGGACGTCATGCGCCGGTGCGTATCGAGTTTTTTGGCGACACGGTTGACTCGATTCGCGAGTTCGATCCTGAAACCCAACTCTCGACCACACAACTTCAACACGTTGAGATCGCGCCGATGCGCGAATTGATCGTGCGCGCTTCAGACTTTCGTGAGTGGGCCTCGCACGCGCGGATGCGCTGGCGGGACGAACGGTTCACGCGCAGCCTGCGCGATCGCACTGTTTACGCCGATGAAGGCGAATCTTTTCCCGGTTGGGAATGGTTGATTTCCCTCGGCCGCGAAAATAAGTCGTGCGCGTTCGACTATTTGAAGGACGCCGTACTGGTTATCGATGAGCCGGTCACGGTTGAGAGTTTTCTATCGGCCGCGTTTCAAACGCTGGCCGATCGGTTTGCTGAGAATGATGCCGCGGACGATCTTGGCTTGCGGCCCGAAGAGCTTTACCTGACCGCCGAAGAATTGCGCGCGCAGATTGATTCATTGCAACGCATGGAGTTTCGCGCGCTGGGGCGCACGACCGCGAAACTTGATCAAGACCTGGCACTCGATGCCGAAGCCCCGAAGATTTCGGTGGGCAAGGAACGCGCGCCAAAGCGGCCGCTGTTTTTGTTTCCGAGCGTGTCAGTACGGGGATCTGGGCAATCGTCGAGCTCACTCGATCCCCTCGCTACCGCTCGCGGTACTGACACACATGAGATCGATTGGAAAGCGCAATCCGTGATGCGGTATCACGGCCGCCTGCCCGAACTGGCGCGCGACGTTATCGATCGTCACGCTAATTCAGCGAGCAGGACGCTGTTCGTAATGCCTAGTCGCGGCGTTGCGGAACGCGTAACCGAGATCCTTCGCGAATACGAAGTCAACGCGCTCCTCACGGCTTTCGAAGACACTTCAGAATCGGCTGCAGTCGATGCTGTCGTCACCTTTGGAAAACTCTCTGGTGGATTCGAATTTCCATCAGGGCGCCTGATGGTTCACGTCGAAGCTGATCTCTTCGACGAAGCCGCTGAACCAGCCATCGAACGGCGCAGCGCCGCCATCAAGCGCGAGAAGAAACGACGCGCGCGCGCCGCCGCATTTCTTTCCGATTTTCGCGATCTTAAAGTCGGCGATTTCGTCGTGCACATCGATCATGGGATCGCGCGATTCGGGGGCTTGGTCACACTGGATCTTGGACCATCGCAGCCCACCGACGCGGTCGCCGCTCCCAAACGCGGCGAGTTCATGCTTCTCTACTACGCCGACGAGGCGAAGCTCTACGTCCCAGTAGAGCGGCTCGATCTCGTGCAACGTTACTCGAGCGCAGAAGGGCATCAGCCTACGCTCGACAAACTCGGCGGAATCGGCTGGCAGAAGACCAAGGCGAAGGCCAAGCGCGCCATGCGCGACATGGCGGATGAGTTACTTCGCCTGTACGCGGAGCGCAAACTCGTGCAAGGCCATGCGTTTCCACCTGACGCGCCGTGGCAGCGCGAATTCGAAGAAGGATTCGAGTACACGCTGACGCCGGATCAGGAAACTGCGATCGAAGATGTCAAGAACGACATGGAGACGCCGACGCCGATGGATCGTCTGCTTTGCGGCGACGTCTGCTACGGCAAAACGGAAGTTGCGATGCGCGCGGCTTTCAAAGCGGTGATGGATGGCAAGCAAACCGCGGTGCTGACGCCGACGACCGTGCTCGCCTATCAACACTTCGAAACTTTTCGCCAGCGGTTCGCCGCCTTCCCGGTGAAAGTCGACTTGCTTTCACGCTTCCGATCGGCGAAGGAACAGAAGGAAGTCGTCAAGCGTGTCGAAGGCGGCGAAGTTGACGTCGTGATCGGAACGCATCGAATGCTTTCCCGGGACGTGAGTTTCAAAGATCTCGGGCTGGTCGTCGTCGACGAAGAACAGAGATTCGGTGTCGCGCACAAGGAACGTCTGAAGCAATTGAAGAAGCGCGTCGATGTGCTGACGCTGTCTGCCACTCCAATTCCGCGCACGCTCAACATGTCGCTTAGCGGTGTGCGCGATATGTCTTTGATCGAAACCCCTCCCAGCGATCGCCTCGCTATTCAGACTCAGGTCGTGCAGTCTTCGGACGCGGTCATTAAATCCGCGATCGAACTTGAACTGTCACGCGGCGGTCAGATCTTTTTCATCCACAATCGCGTCGAATCGATCGAGACGATCGCCGCGCTGGTGCAGCGACTTGTGCCACAGGCGCGCATCGCCGTGGGTCACGGCAAGATGAATGAGAAAGAGATGGAGCGCGTCATGCTGGATTTCATTGATTACAAATATGATGTGCTGGTTGCGACCACGATTATCGAGAATGGAATAGACATCCCGCGCGCGAACACAATCATCATAAATCGCGCCGATACGTACGGTCTTTCTCAGCTTTATCAGTTGCGCGGGCGTGTAGGCCGCTCGAACCGCAGGGCTTATGCATATCTGCTAATTCCGGCCGAGCAGGAGCTTTCGCCGATTGCGCGGCGACGTTTGGCGGCCATCAGAGAGTTCTCTGAGTTGGGTGCCGGCTTTCGCATCGCGGCCTTGGATTTGGAATTAAGAGGCGCGGGCAACCTTTTGGGCGGCGAACAATCCGGCCACATGGACGCGCTCGGATTCGATCTTTATACCCAGATGCTTGAACGCACGGTTTCTGAGTTGCGAGGCGAGCAGGTCGAAGACGAAACCAGCGTCACGATCAACCTCGGGGTTGATGTGGCAATTCCCGAAACCTATATCAGCGACATGGGCCAGCGGCTGCGGACTTACAAGCGCGTGTCGTCGGCGCGTGACGAAGATGCATTGGCGGCAATCCGCACTGAAACTGAAGACCGCTATGGGCGGATTCCTGAATCGGTCGATGAGCTGTTCGCATACGCGCGATTGCGACAAACCGCTGAGGACGTGGGCATCATTTCGATCGACCGCGCGCCGGGTGGCATTGCCATTAAATTGAGTGAAAAGGCACGGGTTTCGCCGGAAAAATTAATGGAAATGGTAGGCGTCCGGGAAGGCGTAACCTTCACACCCAGCGGGGTTTTGCGGCTGGACTTAAGTGAAGACGAACGGGACGAAGTGCTGGCCGTCGCTCGTCGCGTGTTGCTGCAAATCCGCAGCGACGGTTAGAATCGCCCGCAGAGCTTTGCAGTCAGCGCCGTTAGGCGCGCGAAATGTTTGTAGATTCGTCGGGCTTGAATCAGGTTAGCTCCTTTAGGAGCGGAACATGACGCTCCTAAAAGGAGTTCGGCCATTTAAGGAGATTAGCGTCTATAGACATTTCGCTCCTCTGGAGCGATGAAGGAGTACGAATGAAATTCAAATTGCCTATTACCTCGCTTCTGGTAGCAGCCGCTGTTTTGCTGCTGCCCTCAGTCGCCACCGCCCAGGAGGGCGAGCCCGTCGTCATCGATGAAGTGATCGCGCAAGTCAACGACGGCGTGGTCACGCTTTCACAGTTGAAGCGCGAGATGAAAGAGCGCGTCGAGACTTTGAAGCAAAGCGGCATGTCAGAACAGCAGGCGCAGGCTGAAGTTGAAAAGCACAAAGCGGAGCTAATCGCGACCCTCATCAACGAAGAACTGTTGTTGCAAAAAGGAAAGGAACTTGACCTGAGCGAGCGGGTCGAAGCGCAAGTGAACAAGCGCATGCTGGAGGTGGCTCAGGAAAACAAAATTCCAACGATTGAGAAACTTGAAGAAGCGATGCGCCAGTCCGGAGTCGACCCAGTGGCGACCCGTCAGACGATGCGGACCGAGATGATGAAGCAGGCCGTCCTGGAAAGCGAAGTAGATTCGAAACTTTTTTACGGCCTCGGAACAGACGATCTGCGTAAATATTTCGACGCGCATAAAGACAAGTTCGCCAAACCGGAAACCGTTGAGCTGTCCGAAATCTTTTTGACGCTGGCCGGTAAGAACGAAGCCGAGGTAAAAGCGCGTGCGACTCAGCTTGTTGCGCAGATTCGCGGCGGCGCGGACTTCGGGACTTTGGCGGCGGCCTATTCCGAACGAAGTCAAGAGAACAAAGGCAAAGTCGGACTCTTCGAAGTTCCGAACCTGCGGCCCGACATCGCGGCGGCGATCAAGGGTGTTCAGCAGGGCGGTGTCAGCGACCCCCTGAAAACGGACGGGGGATATCAGATTCTACGCGTCGATGCACGAACGGCCGGGTCAAACACGCCGACCTTCAATGAAATGAATGTGCGTCAGGCGATCACCATGGAACGTTTGCCGAAAGAACGCGAAGATTACATGCAGCAATTGCGCAACGACGCGTACGTGAGCATTGCCGAAACATATCGCGCGGCGGTCGAGCCTTTGCTGAAGATCGTTCCGCCCGCAGCGGCAAACAAGACCACTTCCAAAAAAGACAAGAAAGACAAGAACGCGAAACCTTAGCGGCTAAGAGCGAAGGGCAAAGAGCCAAGGAATAATCTCTTTGCCCTTACCGCTTTGCCCTTTGCCGCGATGCGGTTAGATCTCTTCCTGAAACTCAGTCGCCTTTGCCCGCGACGCACCGTAGCGCAGAAGCTCTGTGACGCGGGCTTTGTTTTGCTCAATGGGCGTGTCGCAAAGTCGGCTCACGAAGTTCGTGCCGGCGACGAAATCACAATTCGCACAACATCTTCCGAGATCGTCGCGCGCGTAACCGTTGTTCCCGGTGCGCGCAACGTTTCGCGACGAGAAGCGAAAACTCTTGTCCAAATCATCGGCCAGAAAGATCTGGAGTTGGAGTCATAAGTGCGCAAGGGGTGACGCTGTGATATTCCTGCCATAATTTCACCGGATAATCTTTACCCATCGCTGTCCGATTATCGAGCGCGGCTCCGAGAATTAGGAAAGTCGCCTAAATTCCTCTTCTCAAGTTTATATAAGGTTTCTTCCGGTCCCACGTGGTCGGAACTGGCGAGGCCGTTGGCATATCTGTTGCTGCCATTGCCGTAAATTTCGCAGCTTTGTGACGATGCAGTATGTGAGGTCACGATCATGAATATCCTAAGTGGTTTTTTCAAAGAAGACTTGGCCATCGATTTAGGCACGGTCAACACGATTGTTTTTACGCCAACGCAGGGCGTCGTTTTGAACGAGCCGTCGGTTGTGGCGCTAAACAAACATACCCGCGAAGTAATTTCAGTTGGGGCGCCGGCGCTGAAGTTGTTGGGCCGCGAGCCAAACGACATGGAAGTACTGCGGCCATTGCGACGGGGCGCCATCGACAATTTTGAAGTCTCGCAACAGTTTCTGCGCGCCGTCATCAGTCGCGTACAGAATAACGATCATCCGAAGCGCAGCCACCTGGTGATCGGGGTGCCCGGATCGTCGACGCCCCTGGAAAGACGATCAGTCAAAGATGCCGCGCGCGATGCAAAAGCCGGTCGAGTCGATCTAATCGACGAAGGCCTGGCGGCGGCTCTGGGGGCCGGGATTACTTTCGAAGATGAACACGCCCACATGGTTGTGGACATCGGGGGAGGCACAACAAACATTGCGATACTCGCGTCCGGCGGCGTCGTTAACTCGGTAAGTCTGCCGGCCGCCGGTAACGCCATGGACGATGCGATTCGCGACTACTTGCGTTTACGATATGCCGTCGTGTTTGGGGAGCGGACTATTGAGCATGTGAAATGCAAGTTGGGGTCAGCGTCGATCGACACCGAGTCATTCGGTAACGAAATGGAGATTGTCGGCAAACAACTCGCGAATGGCGCGGCTTTGCCGGTCACCATCAACGCACATGAAGTGCGTCAGGCGCTTGAGCCTGTCCTGTCGGAAATTATCTCGGCAGTGCGACGTGTGATTGAAGACGCTACGCCTGAAGTCACCGCTGATATTTACTACGCCGGTCTGATTTTGACTGGCGGTGGCGCATTGCTGCACGGTCTACCGGACCGTCTGCAAAACGATTTGCACTTGAAAGTGACGGTACCCGAAGATCCGCTCACGACCGTGGCGCTGGGCGCCGGCCGTTTATTGGATGAGCCGGAGCGCCTGCAGCGCGCATCCCTGCGCCTTGATGCTCCTGCTTGGGAACAGGCACAGCCACTGGTCGTAAATTGGTAGAGCACAACCGGCTGCTACCGGTTGATTCGACACGCTGGCAGCGTGTCGTACATTCAGCCACATGGGGTAAAATCTCGTGTGGCTTTTTTATGAGCGACATGCCGTACAACAGGTTGCCAGCCCGTTGACTCGACACACTGGCAGCGTGTCGTACTTTTTTTATGAGTGACATTCGGCCCTTCAAAATTCGGGACATCGAAATCAATCCGCCGCTCATACTCTCGCCGATGGCGGGTGTCACTGACATTTCGTTTCGTCGCCTGCTCAAGCAGCGTGGTGGCATTGGTCTGACTGTGTCCGAATTCATTTCCGTCGAGGGATTAACGCGGAACAATCCGAAGTCGAAACGGCAGATGCGTTTTTACGAGAACGAGCGGCCGTTCGCAGTGCAAATTTTTGGCGGCCAGCCGGAACGCATGCGCATGGCGGCCGAGATGGCTGAAGAAGTCGGAGCAGACATACTCGATATTAACTGCGGCTGTCCCGCCCCAAAGGTCGTGAAGCATGGAGGCGGATCAGGATTGCTGCGCGACTTGCCGCGGCTGGAAATGATTCTGAATGAAATCAAAAAGGCGATCACAATTCCCCTCACGATCAAGATTCGCGCGGGATATTCGGACAGCACAATTAATGCAGTCGAAACGGCGAAGCTGGCGGAAGACTGCGGCGTCGAGCACATCGCCCTGCACGGCCGCACAAAAGAACAGGGTTACCGGGGCTTGGCGAATTGGGATTTGGTGCGCGAGATAAAAAAAGTCGTCAGTGTCCCGGTGTCGGGAAGTGGTGACGTTACGACAATCCAGCAGGCTTTCGACCGATTTGGTGAAACAGGCTGTGACGGAGTTCTGATTGGCCGCGGCGCGATGGCCAATCCGTGGATCTTTCGCCAGATCGAAGACACCATGCACGGTCGCGGGCCGTTTCAGCCGACGCTAGAGGACAAGCGCGCATTACTGCTCGAGTATTTTGAAATGTTGCAGCAGGACATGCCGAAGCTGGCGGCAATCGGTCGCATGAAGCAGCTTGCGGGCCAATTCACCCGCGGCTTGCAAGGCGGCGCGCTGTTTCGCACGGCGCTTTATCACTCACATTCCGTCGAAGAGATTCTCGATCGGATTTCCGAATACTTCGAAGCGATCGGCAGTCACCGGCCGTACTTTGGAGAAAACGGTCCGCCGCAAGAAATCATCGAGGCGCCGGTGTTGGATTCGTGCGAGGCTGCGGCGTAACCAAAGGACTTGTGGGACTCGCCAGTGGCACGGGTGACGTAACTGCGCGAGGTGTGGGACTGGTGGCAGATCGCGGCTTGACCACACGATTCGTCGAGCTCGCGACCGCGGGCGGCGTAACATCATTAACATTTAGGCTCGCCGTCGTGGAGTCAGCCACCCCAGTGTTCAGGTTCACTGCTGCCGGATAACCTTTAGTCAGTGCTGCAATCTCAATCACAAACTCCCTCCGACTACGCAATTTCTTTAGCCGTTGAGCTTCCGCTTTGCGCGCGGCTGCGGCCGCAATCCGATCGGCCGAATTCGCATTCGCGGGCGATGGCGTCGGTTGTTTGTTCAGCCGGCCCGACACCATGTTTAAGGCTTCCATTACCTGTGATTTTTCTTCGTCGGACAGTTTGTCAAAGGTGATTCCGTTCGCTTCCAGCACCTCGCGCAGATTCTCTTCTGTATTTGTCTTCTGGTTATAGACGTCGCGATAAATATGCAGCTTGCCGTCCTCCGCGACAATCGTTTCGTAACGCAGCTCGACCGGCACAATCTGCGCGAGCTTCACCACCTGCGTGCGCGTCGGCCGTCTCAAATACGACAGCATCGTCGATAGCGTCAATTGGGTGTTCGTCGCATCGGCCAGCACCTTCGCAAAATCCTTCACCTGGGCGTTGGTCATTCCGACGCACCCATGGGACGCGAAGTTGCCGATCTTCGCCAACGGTTTGCCACCGTGAATCAGGTTAGCGCCACCAATCGGAATCTTGATTGGACCAAGCGGATTGCCTGGCGCGCCGGCGGGAACGATTTCGCCCGGACTCGAGGCCCACGATTCATTCGGCTGTGTCCAGGTGGGATTGAAAATAATCATCTCGGCTTTGCGAAAACCTCGCGGCAAAGGAAACTCAGGATAGCCGATGCCGATCTTATAGGTTTTGACTAAGGTGCCATCGCGAAACAGATCCATGCGAAAAGCCGGGATGTTGACTACGATACGCGTGTCCTGTGGTATGGCGTTCGGTCCCGGCAACATGACCGGCTCAGCTTTTGGCGCTGGCTGGGAAGCCGCCGGTTGTGTTTGCGCGGCCGCTGTGGGGATCGCAGAAGTCTCAGACGATCCATGCTGGCACGCAATTGTAGTCAGCGCGCCGATGATTGCGACGAGTACTAACTTGGTGGGGGACCTCATATCAGGGGATTTAACTCTTTCCGCGCAGTATAACCTACCGGCGCGGCCACGGACGTTTTTTGTGGGGCGCCACACCAGCCACGACGAAAGAGCGTTCTGATTTTGCCTGAGGAGGGCCCGAAATCCTCGACAGACTGGGCGAAATCGGTATAATGGCGCGCGTTCAGAAAGCAACTCCCCGAAGCAGTCAGAAAACCAAACGATTTTGCAGCTCAGATTTCCCCCTGGAGGAACTGCATGGCCGATGCTGGCGCCGTAGCCGAAAAAAAATCGACCGGGTTTATTCGCGGTCTAGGCTTGCTTGATTCGACGATGATTGTGGCCGGATCCATGATTGGTTCCGGCATTTTTATTGTCTCAGGCGGCATTTCGAAACAGGTCGGCGCGCCGGGATGGCTGCTCGTGGTTTGGCTGGTAACGGGACTGCTGACCATGATGGCTGCGCTAAGTTACGGCGAATTGGCCGCGATGATGCCAAAGGCCGGCGGCCAATATGTTTACCTCCGCGAAGCGTTTTCGCCGATGTGGGGTTTCCTGTATGGCTGGACTTTGTTCCTGGTGATCCAGACGGGGACGATCGCAGCCGTGGCAGTCGGGTTCGCACGCTACCTTGGAATTCTGGTTCCTTCGATAGGCGAAGAAAGGTATTTGATCGCGCCAAAGCAGCTTTTTGGAAGTTACGCGATCTCACTGTCGACCGCGCAAGTCGTCGCGATTCTAATGATCGTTCTGCTGACGTTCATGAACACGCGCGGATTGAAACTAGGAAAGTTAGTCCAGAATTCGTTCACCACTGCGAAGCTTGCCGCCTTGTTCGGATTGATCGTGCTGGGCGTTCTAATCGGCTGGCAGAGCGATGTCGTCCACGCGAACTTTGGAAACTTTTGGGGTGTGCGGGGCGCGCTGGACGATTTCGGCGGCGGGCTAACCGCGGCTGCTACGTTTGGATTGTTCGTCGGCATTTGCGTGGCGCAAACTGGTTCCCTCTTTTCCGCTGACGCCTGGAACAACATCACGTTCACCGCGGGCGAAGTAAAAAACCCGAAGCGCAATATTCCACTGGCACTCGCGTTCGGCACCGGCATCGTTATTACGTTGTACCTGCTGGCGAACGTCGCTTATCTTGTTACTCTGCCGTTCGACAAAATCCAAGGCGCCTCGCGCGTTGCGTCAGACACTGCGAACGTGATCTTTCCCGGCAAGGGTGCCGTGATCATGGCCGTGGCGTTTTTGATCTCCACATTCGGCTGTAACAATGGGTTGATTCTCGCGGGTGCGCGCGCGTACTACGCCATGGCGCGTGACGGCTTGTTCTTCCGCAAATCGGGCCTGCTGAATCACAAGCATGTACCGGGATGGGGATTGTTGATTCAGGGAATTTGGGCGGCGCTGCTCGTGTTACCGCGAACCGTGAAAGTCGACGCCGCGGGGGCCGTGACCTATGGAAACCTTTACGGCAATCTGCTCGACTACGTG
>DASYPX010000231.1:0-7109 GCA_036006125.1 Pyrinomonadaceae bacterium
CAGCAGCAAACCGAGACCCGAAAAGATGTTGACCGTTTGTCCGGTGACGAGCAGCGAGACGATGCCGAATGGAATCGCCAGCGGCAGCGTCAGCAAAATTGTGATGGGGTGGATGAACGATTCGAATTGCGCTGCCAAAACCATGTACATGAAGACAAACGACAAAACGATCGCCAGCAGAAAGTAGAATCCGGTGCGGCTCAGTTCCTTCGACCGTCCGGCCAGCGCGGTGGTATACGTGCTGTCCATGTTCTCTTCCTTCGCGAACTGTTGCAGCTTCCCAATGATCGCCGCCTGCGATCCGCCCGGCTTAGTGTTCGCGGTCAGCATCACCTGGCGCTGCCGGTTGTAACGATCAATTGAAGATGGGCCCGTGCCCTCTTCGACACGAACGAGATTGTCGAGACTCACCCAACCTAGCTTTTGCGACGCCACAATCATGCGCTGTAAACCTTCGGCATTCGCGCGGTATTGGCCGATTGCGCGCACGCGAACGTCGTACTGATCGACGCCGGCATTGAACGTCGAGACCTTCTGGCCCGCGACAAGCGTATTCAACGATTGCGCGATGTCGCCGATGCGCACGCCGAGGTCGCCTGCACGAGCGCGATCGATCACCACGCGCAGCTCCGGCTTTCCGGTGACCAGGGTGGAATCCGCATCAACGACATCCGGTAAGTTCTTTAACTTCGCCAACATGTCGTTTGAGTATTTTGTGAGCTTGTCGAGATCAGGCCCGCCGATAACGTACTGAATGTCCGCGTTCCGGAACCCGCCGCCAGAAATTGCTGCGACCGGGTTCACCGCCGTGCGCAATTGGTTCGGAAATTCCTTCTGATACTTCGCGACGATTTCGTTGCGGGCACGCAGCATCAGGTCCTGCTGCGAAACGCTGCGGTCTTCAATTGGCGAGAGCTTGACGTAGATGTTTGCGACATTGACGATTTGCTGCTGGCCGCTACCAATCGTCGTTAGGGTGTCCGTCACCCCGGGCAGCTTGCGCACGTCGGCGGCCATGCGTTCGGCCAAACCCGAAGTGAAGGACAACGTCGAGCCCTCCGGCGCGCGCACGTTGATTTCGAACTGCGATTGGTCGTCGACCGGCAGGAAGTTCTTGCCGACGAACATAAACAGCGGAATCGTGCTGACGATGACGACGACCGAGAGCCCGACGATCGCCCAACGATGGGCCATTGACCACCCGAGCATCTTTGTATAAGCACGATCAATGGGACGGTAGAAACGCGATTCTTTCGATCCCGCCTGCTGATACTTCTCTTTGAATTCAGCCAGCGAATAGTCACGCTTCTCGCCGGGTTCCGACTTGTGCGGACTGTCTTTCGGTGCGTAATGCTTTCGTTTGATCAATCGCGCCGCCAGGGTCGGCGTCAGGGTGAAGGAAACCAGCAACGACACCGCAATCGCGAAGGATGCAGTGAAGCCGAATGACGACATAAAGCGGCCAACGATGCCCGCCATGAAACCAACCGGCAAAAACACCGCGAGCAGCGACAACGTCGTGGCCGTCACCGCCAGACCAATTTCTCGCGTGCCCTCGACCGCAGCCTGAAACGGCGCGAGTCCCTTCTCTTCGACGAAGCGAAAGATGTTTTCCAGCACGACGACCGCATCGTCGATCACGATGCCGACCATCAACGTCAGCGCGAGCATCGTGATTTGATTCAACGTGAAACCCATCGCAGCCATCAACCCGAACGTCGCGATGATTGAAGTCGGAATTGCGATCGCGGCGATGAAAGTCGAGCGAACACTCCAAAGGAAAACGAAAACGACAATAGCCGCGAGAATGCTGCCTTCCACCAGGTGCAAGTTGATCGAATGCAGCGCGGCTTTGATGAAGATCGTTTGGTCGCCGACGATTTGCGTCTTCACATCCGGCGGCAAAGCCTTTGCCTTGATTAGTTCGTTGAGACGATCTTTAACCGCGTCGGCAACCGCAACCGTGTTCTGGCCAGACTGCTTTGAAACGACCAGCGTCACCGCCGGCTGACCATTCAGCCGCGCTTCCGTGCGTTGTTCCTCGGCGCCATCTTCGACATACCCAATGTCGCTCAACTTGACCGTGTATGAACCACGATTCGCAACGACGAGATTGTTGAATTCAGCCGGATTGGGAACACGACCCATCGTGCGCACCGTTAGCTCGCGCTTGCCTTCTTCGACGCGTCCGCCTGGCAGCTCCATGTTCTGGAGCTTCACTGCGTTTGCGACATCCGCCGCCGAAACGTTGTATGCGCGCATTTTGTCGGTATCGACCCAAACTTCAATTTCGCGCTCGCGGCCGCCAACGATCTCGACGTTGCCGACTCCGCTGATCGGCTCGATCTGCCGCTTAATTTGTTTGTCGGCGATGTCGGTGACTTCGCGGAGCGAACGCGGCGCGGACACCGCGATGCGCAACACCGGTGTCGCGTCGGTGTCGAGTTTCTGGACGATTGGGACCTCGGCGGTTTCCGGCAAATCGTTGACGATCAGATCGACTTTGTTACGGACTTCCTGGGCCGCGACGTCCGCGTTTTTGTCGAGCAAAAACGTGATGAAGACTTGCGAGACACCCTCAACTGAAGTCGAGCGCAACTCGTCGATGCCGCTGATCGTGTTGACGGCCCCTTCGACCTTGTCAGTAATCTCAGTTTCGATTTCCTGTGGCGACGCGCCGGGATTTACCACCGTGACGGTGATCGTCGGCAGGTCGATCTTTGGAAACAGATCGACGCCGAGCGAGCGGAACGAGAACGCGCCCACGACCGTGATGCTCAGGATGAGCATCGTCGCGAACACCGGACGACGAACACAAATTTCAGCTAGTTTTTGCATAATCTTTTGATCTTAGGTCTTCGATCTTTGGCCTTTGATGTTTGCTCTTAGGTTCTAAATGGCCTGACGCGAAAGCGAACAAAGATCAAAATCCAAAAACCAAAGGCCTATTGTTTGACGGTGACACCGTCAGACAGTTGATCGACATTGCTGGTGGCGACCATTTCGTCCGTCCCGATGCCGCTTTTGATTTCGATCAGATCTCCTTCAGCCTGACCCGTCTGCACGAGTCTTTGTTCCGCGCGACCGTTCTTAATCACGAACACATAAGTGGCGCCGGATATTTGTCTCAGCGCGCGCTGCGGCACCAGCACTGCCGGTTCGCTCTGGGGCAAAAGGATCCGCACCGTCGCGAACTGACCTGGTTTCAACTCGCCATTCGGATTCTCAACTTCAGCTTCAATGGTGAGCGTGCGCGAACTGGCGGTGACGCTCGGGCTGATGCGCGCGACATGGCCGGCAAAGCTGCGATCGGTGTACGCCGCCACTGTCACCGATACGCTCTCGCCCACATGGACGCGTGGAATTGCCTGTTCGGGAATATCGATGCGGACACGCAGCGGATTGAGGTTAACAATCGTCGCCACCTTCTGCTGTGGCGATACGTATTCGCCGACGTCCGCAGTGCGCTCAGAAACGTAGCCGGGAATCGGCGCGCTGACGACGCTGTAATTCAGACTTCTCTTGGCCAGCGCCAGTTGCGTATTCGCCGCATCAACGACGCCTTGCGCGTTAGCCACGGCGGCGTAGTTCTGTTGCGCCTGATGAATCGTGACTTCGTATGCTTCACGCAACTGATCACGCTGAGATTTCTGCTGGTCGTAAGTCGCGCGCGAGATATCGCCTGACTCGATCAACTTCTCGTAACGGCTCAGGTTCTTTTGCGCCAGGTCCAACGCGGCGCGTGCCTGGGCAACTTCCGGAACATTTTCCGGATTGAACTTCTGACCCGGACGCAAACCAATCTTCGCTTCGTTCTGCCGCAGCGTGGCCTTCGCCTGGTCGAGCTGCGCCTGCGCCTGATCGACGCGAATGCGCAGGTCGGCATCATCGATCTTCAGAATCATCTGGCCACGATGAACGTAACTGCCCAGATCAACGCCGACCACGGCAACTTTGCCGGAGGTCTCGGGCATCACGTCGGTCTGCTGATTAGCGGCGAGGCTGCCGGTGGCCTCGAAATATCTCGGCAACTGTCTGAGCACGGCCGGGGTCGTCGAGACGTCGATTGTCGAAGGCGTCGCCGTCGCCGTGTTCGTATTCGGCGCGCCATTTGAACGATTGCACGCCATGCTGGCAGCGGCGGCGATAATTAACGCCGCCAGCAAACCAAAACTGAGGGCTTTGCCACGATTCATTTCTTCCATCTTTTCTTCTGACCGTTTTCAGGTTGTTTCAAGATGCCGCGCAGCAAAATATTGGCGAACTCGCGCGCAGCTCTTTCATTCGATATACGGACGAGCCTTTTTTGCTTGTCCCACAAATTGTTGTTGAGTGAGTGATGCACCACCATGCCGATGAATGCGCGCACAACGAGCGCGGGCGCAATGGCGACCATCGCTCCGTCACGCTGGCGCTGGCGCACGTAAGCGCCGAGCGAGTGGTAAACGCGCTTGACGAATTTTTCCCAGAACATCTGTGCCAGCTCATGCTCTTCCAGCGCCGAATGCAGCAGCAGCCGCTGAAACTCCGGATCAGCCTCATGCTGCTTCAGCGCATGCAAAGCAATTCCTTCAAAGACAGCGCGGTCGTCTTTGCGCGCAATTGCGTCGGCTACGACAGTGGTCGGATCCATCTCGTCGTGCAGGCACGCTTTATGATCGAGAATCGCGCTGTAAAGCTCATTTTTCGTGGCGAAATGGCGGAACACCATCGCTTCCGACACGCCGGCCGCGACCGCGATTTCCTTCGTAGTAGTGCCGCGAAAGCCGCGTTGCGAAAACAGGCGCATCGCCACCCGCAGGATTTGCAGGCGACGGTTCTCGCCCGTCATACGCGCGCCGTTCACAGTTCCATTGCCAGAGAGTTCGCTCGTGACAGTTTTCAGTGGGATTCCTCCTTGTCGAAGTAAGTGCTTACTTACCATGAAGCCCCAGGCCAGGTCAAGGAGGCTCAGATGCGCGCTCAGCTTGCAAACCGGTTCGCTTACCCGCGTGCCTTGGAAGACTAGCTCAATGAGCCCGCATGGCGGGCGGCAGAAATTAGCCCAGGGCAAGCAGAGCGAAGCGATGCGCCGCCCTGGGTATCCGGAGCAAACGAGAATAAGAGCCCGCGTTAGCGGGCGACAGATGGTTGAATAACAATACCATCGCCCGCTAACGCGGCTCACGGGATATATGGGGTATCTGATCTCAGGGTTACGCTCGCTGCGCTCGCTCACCCTGGGCTAAATTCTGCCGTCCGCTACGCGGACTCGTTGCCGCAGTCCACCTAGAATGTCTTAAGTCAGCCGATCTCTCAAAATGGTTTGAAGCCCCGAAGACTATTAGCTCTTTAAGGCGTTTCTTTCGAGACGCGGCCAAGCCGGCTCAAACTCAATACCGCGGCAGGAGATTGAGAATGTTCAGCGCGAGCGCGAGTTGGTTCTGCGCTTCCTGAGGCTGGCAACGATAGCTGGCGCGAAAAACGAATAATTGGTTGTTTCCGGCATCTACGGACGTACCCTGGTAGGTTTCGAAGAATGAAAGCAGTTGGTCGTTGAACGCCTGTCTAATGGTCATCTCGTCCTGGCCACGCAGCAAATACCGCTTTGAAAACTCAGGCCGCTGGCCGAAATCGATATCCTGATAACCAAACGCCGTCAGCAGTTTGGTGAAGAAACCTTCCGGCCGCAGCGAAAAGTACGGCGCGCGCAAATTGGCAGGCTCGAGGTATGTCACCGTCTGAAAGTGCGTCGTGCGGTTCTTGCCTGAGCCCGTCACGTAAACGTAATCAAACATGGCCGCCTTTACGCCATTCGCCTCGCCGTACATGAAGTTCTTGATCTGCTTGCTGTGACCCTGGTTGAACAGCGTGAAGTAGTCCAAGTTGGCAATCATGTTCCACGGTGCGACTTCAACGAAATTCCACTGGAGAAAATTGGCGACCGCGCGCATCGCCTCGGTTCGTTCTCTCTCCTTCTTCTTTTGATAGAGGATGACGAAGACGATAACGATCAGAAACGTCGCGGAGAACAGAATAGGCGCGAGGACGGGAAGGAGTTGCATGTTTAGACGGTTACTGCCTCGCGATATTCACCCCAGACTGTGCGCAGGCGGTTGCTAATTTCGCCAACTGTCGCTTTCGATTCGACGCACTCGAGAATGCGTGGCAAAACGTTTTCAGTTCCGCGGGCGGCTTCTTCGAGTTTAACCAGGGCCGTTTCGGTAGCCACCGAATCACGTCGTGAGCGAATCACCCGCAAGCGCTCAATCTGATCACGTTCGACGGCTGGATCGATTCGCAACGTTTTGACCGGGCGCTCTTCTTCGCTTTCAAATTTATTTACTCCCACAACAATCGCATCGCCTGTTTCGACGGCGCGTTGATATTCGTATGCTGCGTTTTGAATCTCGCGCTGAATGTAGCCCGATTCAATTGCGCGCAGTGTGCCGCCGATGGCTTCAATTTTGTCGAGGTAGTCAACCACACGCTGCTCAATCTCCGTCGTCAACTCTTCAATTGCATAGGAACCGGCAACAGGATCAACGGTGTCCGCGACGCCTGATTCGTACGCAATTACCTGCTGCGTGCGCAACGCGAGCCGCGCCGCATCTTCCGTCGGCAGCGCCAGCGCTTCATCCATCGCGTTTGTGTGCAGAGACTGCGTCCCGCCCAGGACCGCCGCCAAAGCTTGAATCGCGGTGCGCACGACGTTCACTTCCGGCTGTTGCGCGGTCAACGTCGAGCCGGCAGTTTGCGTGTGAAATCGCATCATGAGGCTTCTCTGATCACGCGCGTGGAAACGTTCGCGCATGATGCGCGCCCACAAGCGTCGCGCCGCGCGGTACTTCGCAATTTCTTCCAGCAGGTTGTTGTGCGCATTGAAAAAGAAAGAAAGACTCGGCGCGAAATCATCGATTTCCAATCCGGCTTCCAACGCCGCTTCCACGTAAGCAATAGCATCGGCAAAGGTGAACGCTACTTCCTGCACCGCGGTCGATCCGGCTTCGCGAATGTGATATCCGCTAATCGAAATCGTGTTCCACTTCGGCACTTCGCGCGCGCAAAACGCAAACGTGTCGGTAATCAGGCGCAGGCTCGGCGCCGGCGGAAAGATGTAAGTGCCGCGG
>DASYPX010000232.1:0-18881 GCA_036006125.1 Pyrinomonadaceae bacterium
CGGTGAATCAGCCGCGGAAACGATGAGCGCCATCCTAAAAGAAGATCCGCCCGATCTTTCTGAAACCAATCAGCGAATTTCTCCCGCATTGGAGCGCCTGGTCAATCACTGTCTGGAAAAGAACCCGGAAGAGCGGTTTCATTCGGCGAGCGATCTTGCCTTCGCTCTCGAAGCTTTATCAGGATCAACTTCGGTCGCCACGCAAACAGTGACCGTATCCGCTTTAGCGCCGCGGTGGGTCAGGCGCGGCGGACTTGCGTGGGCTGCTGCCGCCTTAGCGATCGTCACGGCACTCGTCTTTGCGATTCTCTATTTTCGCGGACCGGCCACACCGGAAGCACACACCATGCGCTTCTTTGTAGTGCCACCCGAAAAAGCGATTTTGGTCGGGGGCGGCCAGCACATTTCACCTGATGGTCAGCGGCTGGTATTCGTTGCTACCGGCGCCGACGGCAAGCGTGTTCTTTGGACGCGGCCGATTGACGCATTAGGAGCGCAACCCTTGCCCGGTACCGAAGAAGCGTCCAACCCATTCTGGTCGCCGGACAGCCGTTCCATCGGCTTTTTTGCTGCCGGATCAAAGCTCAAGAAGATCGACTTCGCCGGCGGTCCTGCACAGACCGTGACCGACCTACAGACATCTGCGGCAGGCGGTACTTGGAACCAACAGGGCCTGATCCTTTTCTCGCGCGTCCCTGGAGACGGACTCTACAAAGTGTCCGCGACCGGAGGCACGCCGGCGCGAGCTACGAACCTTGATGAATCACGCAAAGAAACTACCCACGCGTGGCCATATTTCTTACCGGATGGCCGTCATTTTTTATATCTCGCCCGAAGCGCACAAAGAGAGAATACCGGCATTTACGTAGCAGCGTTGGATTCAAGCGAACGGAAACTTTTGGTGAACGCCGATTCCAGCGCGGCATATGCGCCACCAGGATTTCTGCTTTTCCTGCGCGAGAGGACGCTGATGGCTCAACGCTTTGATGCAAACAACCTGCAACTTTCCGGCGAAGCATTTCCGATCGCCGAGCAGGTGGGTAACAACCCGGCCACTGGACGATCGTTCTTCTCGGTGTCGCAAACCGGTGTACTGGCATACCTCAGCAGCAACACACCCAGTACGCAACTCATTTGGTTTGATCGAACAGGTAAACAACTAGGGCAATTCGGCGTGCCCGCGGCGGACACTAACTTGAGGTTATCCCCTGATGAAAAGCAACTCGCGGTTAGCCGGCTTGATGTCCAGGCTGGGGCTGCTGATATCTGGTTGATTGATCTGGCGCGCAATACGCCTTCGCGATTCACGTTTGATCCGGCGAATGACAACGCTCCGGTCTGGTCTCCAGATGGCAACCGCCTCGTCTTCGCCTCGAACCGCAGCGGTGTTTCCAACTTATATCAAAAACTTGCAAACGGCAGCGGTAGCGACGAAGCGCTTTTCAAATCTGCCGAGCCCACCGGACCGCAGGACTGGTCGCCTGACGGGAAATTTATTCTCTACGGCGTTTTGTCGCCGAAGACGTCGAACGACCTGTGGATCTGGCCGCTGTTCGGCGAGCAAAAAGCTGTCCCATTTATTCAGACAGAATTTGCCGAAATGCAAGCGCGATTCTCACCGGATGGCCGCTGGGTCGCATACGCTTCAAACGCTTCCGGACCATTTCAAGTCTATGTTCAGAGCTTTCCCGCATCTGGCGGCAAGTGGCAGATCTCGACCATCGGCGGCGCACAACCCCAATGGCGCCACGATGGCAAAGAATTGTTCTTTCTCACTCCCAATCGAAAGCTAATGGCGGTAGAAGTCAATGGGTCTGGAGCGACGTTCGTAGCGGGAGTTCCTCAAGATCTCTTCGAAGTACGGACGAGTCCTATCTTTCCTGGCGTGGGTAGTAACTCATATTATGCCGCCTCCGGCGACGGCAAGCGGTTTCTTGTGGCCACCTTGGTGGGAGAGACTGGCTCTATTCCGTTAACCATTGTTCTGAATTGGAGCGCCGGGCTGAACCGATGACACTCCCAGCCGGCCCAAAACTTGGTCGCTATGAAATCCGCGCGAAGATTGGCGAGGGCAGATGGGCGACATGGGCCCGGTAAGAAATGAGATTACGTGCCCCACGAATTCATCGATGCTGGAGATAGTGTTCTTTGCATCCGCGCGCCCGCGGCAAAGCGTGCTTTGCCGGCGAGATCATTATTGAATAGCTTGCTGAAGCCGTTATTTACGCGCCGGGCCGAGTAACTGATCGACTTCCGCGCTCACCGCGTCGAACTCTTTCTTCAAAACTGCATAGCGTTCAATCGCGTCACGACCGATTTTCTGATCGACGTTGGTAGTCATGCTCGCCAAATAATTGATGTGCGCTTGTAAACCGGGTTTGCCGTAGCGCACGGGTTCGCTTAAGAGCTTTGCCGCAATTGTTTTCAAACGGGCAGCGGTGTCGCCATCACCATTTCCAGCCGGAGTGGAATTGTTCTGAGCTTCCCGCACGCGCGCGACGAGTCGATTGACGCCGTTGACGAGCGCACGCATCCGGACGTTGTGCTCGTATTGCTCCTGCAAATCGGCGACGGTCACGCCGTCGGCGGCGACGCGCGGATCGATCAGCACGTTAAAAGGTTGAGTTTGCGTAGCCGCGCCGAATTTCACGCGAGCCTGATATTGTCCAGGCGGCAGCGTCACGCCATCTTTATTTCGCAAATCCCAAACGATGCGATTCATGCCTGCATTCTTGGTTACGCGGGGCGGCGGCGGACCGAACCGACGTGCTGACGGAGCGTCGGGATCATCCGACTGACCCGCGTCGCCACGGGCCGGACGCTCGGGCGTGGCTGTCTCGCTGCTGTACGAATTCACCACAGCGCCTTTCGCATCAACAATTTCAATCGTAACCGTCGAGTTAGCGGACGGCAGGTAGTAATCGATTTGCGGGCCAAGATTGGCCGGCGCCGTGCGCGTGCGATAGCCATCACGCGGTTTGAACAGATGAGGCTCAGTTGACGCTATCTGGGGCGAAAGCTCGCGCAACGAACTGATGTTGTCCATGATCCAAAACGCGCGGCCTTGCGTCGAGACAATCAGATCGTTGTGATGAATCTTGATGTCAGTCACCGGCACGTTGGGAAGATTTAATTGAAATGGCTGCCAGTGCGCGCCGTTGTCGAATGAGATGAACATACCGAATTCAGTTCCGGCGTAAAGCAAGCCTTCGCGCGCCGGATCTTCGCGCACCACACGTGTCGGTGAATCCGCGGGAATGCCGTTCTTGCCGTCAGTCAAACGCGTCCAGGTCTTGCCGTAATCGTCTGTGCGATAGAGGTATGGCTCAAAATCGCCAAGCAGATAGCGATAGACGGCATAGTAAGCCGAGCCTTTGCGATGCGGTGACGGTTCGATGTACTGCACGCGTCCGCCTTTCGGCAGATTAGGCGGCGTCACATCTGTCCAAGTCTTGCCGTTATTGCGCGTGAGGTGAAATGGTCCGTCGTTCGCGCCCGTCCAAATCACGCCCTTCTCCAACGGTGATTCCGCGATCGCGTAAAGCGTCGAATAGAATTCTTCGCCCGTCACGTCACGCGTGATTGGCTCGCCGCTCGCACCCTGACAGCATTCTGGATGCGCAGTGAGGTCAGGCGAGATCTTTTCCCACGTCACGCCTCTGTCGCGCGTACGGTGCACGTATTGCGAACCGTAGTACAAGACGTCCGGATCGTGCGGCGAGGTCGCCATCGGCGAGACGCGCTGAAATCTCAAGATCAGATCGCTGGCCGGATTGCCATAGAGCGACTGCGCGCCGACCCAGTAACTCTTCTCCTGGCCCACGCTCAGATTCATTACTCCATATTGGCCTTTGCACGAGCCGTACACGATATTTGGGTCGCGCGGGTGCGGCATGATTGGCCCGGTCTCGCAGCCCGGTCCGGCGCGCCAGTCATTCACGTTATACGGATCCGCTTGACTGGAGATTATGACGGTCGTGTTGTCCTGCTGTGCGCCGTAAAGTTTGTAAGGAAACTGATCGTCGACCCACACGCCGTAAATTTCCGAAGTCGGTTGATTCATCTGACTCGACCACGTGCGACCACCGTCAAACGAAACATTCGCGCCGCCGTCATTCGACTGAATCATGACGTTTCCGTCTTTCGGATTGATCCAGATGTCGTGATTGTCACCGTGCGGCGTGCGAAAGACAGAAAACGTTTTGCCGCCGTCAGCCGATTTCCAGAAACCTTCCGCGCCTGTGTACACAACGTCGGCGTTCGTTGGATCGGCGCCGAGTGCGACGTAGTAAAACGGCCGCTGAATCATCGCGGCGGCGATGTTAGCGGGCTGCGAATTCATCGCTTGCCAAGTCTGTCCGGCATCTTCGGAACGATAAAGACCGCCGCCGGGTTTTGCTTCCACCAGCGCGTAAATTCGACTTGGTTTCGCCGCCGTCACGGCGAGGTTCGCTTTACCAATCAGTTCAGTCGGCAGGCCGTTCATGATCTTCGTGAAGTGGTTGCCACCATCGGTCGATTTGTAGAAGCCGCCTTCACGGCCGCCGCTGATGATCGTCCAGGGCTTTCTTTCCAAACGCGACATCCACGCGTAAACGACATCTGGATTTCCGGGTTGCAACTCAACGTCCATCGCGCCAACTTGATCTGAAACGAACAAAACTTTATGCCACGTCTTGCCGCCGTCAGTTGTCTTGAAAACTCCGCGTTCCGAGTTGGATTTGAACGTGTCGCCCTGCGCCGCGACCCAGGCGATGTTCGGATTTGTGGGGTGAATCCGGATGCCGCCGGTCTGACCTGCGTCGTACAGCCCTACAAAAGTCCATGTCTGACCGCCATCGGAACTCTTGTAAATCCCGCGGCCGGTCGACACGTTGCTACGCACATCGTCCGAACCTGTGCCGAGATAGATCACATTCGGATCGGAATCCGCGACTGCCACTGACCCGGTCGATCCCAAAGGCACTTTGCCGTCGGTAATTGGTGTCCATGACACACCACCGTCCGTCGTGCGAAACAGTCCGCCACTCGCCACGCCCATGTAGAACGTTTTCGGCTGCGATGGCACACCGGTCACCGTCGTCACGCGCCCACCACGCGATGGTCCAACCAGCCGATAGTGGAGCCCCTGAAAGAATGACGGATCGACTTGAGACAGAGCTTGGGCAGCCGAACGATGCTCGGCTATGCGTAGGGCGAAGGTGAAAGAGATGAATGCTGCGATTACCACAAGAGACTTTCGGAACATGAGCTCCCTCCAAAAATTCGCAAGAGAATATCACCTTTGTCTAGCATGAACTTTAGGAATAAAATGCGCCCTCACACATTCCCCGCTATCGCAATCGCAGAACAGCAAGCATCATGAAACGTTGCCCGGCATGTCAGCGCACATATCCAGAGTCACTGAAATTCTGCCGAGTTGACGGCGCAGAGCTGATGGGCGACACCGGTGAGTCTCAACAGACTTTGCTCAAACTACCGAAACCGCCTGAGGCCGCAACCACGGACACGCTGGGGCCAACGCCGGTGCCCAGGCTGACGCAGGTAACCTTTGCAGAAGCGATTGAAGAATATCCTTCGTGGTCGCCTGATGGAAATGAAATCGCTTTCTCCCGTGAACATGTGGGCATCCGCAGCATCTTCGTTAAAAATATTGATTCAGGTGATGAACGTCGACTGATTGAAAGCGAATACGACGAAATACAACCCACCTGGTCGCCGGATGGCAAGACAATCTTGTTCGTGCGCGCACGGCAGAAGAAAGTTAAGCTGGAGCCCGGCGATGTTTTTGGCGTGTTTGTTGATGGTGATGTCTGGGCGATCGAACTCGCAACAAACAAGCTGAGTAAGCTGATCGAAAATGCGTTCAATCCGGATTATTCACCGAATGGCAAGCGCATTGCGATTGATGCCTCCTGGGCGGGCCCCCGTCGTATTTGGGCCGTCGACCAGCGCGGTCACAATCCGCAACAGATAACTTCCGACACGTCCGAGGGAACCAGCCACGTCCGCCCTCGCTGGGCCCCGGACGCAACGCAAATCGTTTTTCAAAATATCGAACGCACAAAGCTCGACATTCGCACAGTCAATCTCTCGAATGGTAAATCGTCCTGGGTAACCGACGACGCAGTGTCCGACCTGAATCCCGTTTGGTCATCATCCGGCAGGTTTATCTACTTCTCGTCGTATCGAGGTGGCGGAATAAACATCTGGCGCGCCAGTGTTGCCGGCGAGGACATGATGCCGGGCCCGCCGCAACAACTGACTATCGGCGCCGGCCAGGATGTCGAACTAGCCCATTCGCGCGACGGAAAGAAACTAGCTTTCTCGATCCTGCGTCAGAACGCAGACATTTGGCGCTTACCGGTGTCGCCGGAAACCGGCAAACCAACGGGTCCGCCGGAGGAAGTGATCACTACGACGCGCGAAGACAGCCGCGGCGCGTGGTCGCCGGATGGCAAGACCGTTGCATTCAACTCAGATCGCACCGGCGAGATGAACATTTGGCTGCATTCGTTGGAAACTCGCGAGTCGCGGCAATTAACCAGAGGACCTGGCGGTGATTATCAAGCCAATTGGTCGCCTGACGGCAAACGGATAACTTTCTTCTCGACGCGCTCGGGGACGCCCGACATCTGGTGTGTCGAAATCGAAACGGGAGCATTGAAACGATTGACGATGACTGATTCTGTTGACGTCAATCCGTTCTTTTCTCCGGATGGAAAGTACATCGCCTTCAACTCAGATCGGAGTGGCCGCCCTGAAGTGTGGGTGATGAACGCCGACGGCAGTGAAGCGCGACATTTGACTGATGTGGGTGTGATGGGTCATTTCCTGCGCTGGTCCGCGAGCGGCGATGCCGTAATTTTCCGCTGTCCGGGGCGTGGCAAACCGGCAACAATGCGAGTGCTTTTGGACGGCAGCGAGCCGGAACCGTTGGCGGAGGTTGCCGGCGGTTCGCACATGTCTCTCTCGTCGGATCAAACTCGAATTATGGATGTGATTGGGCATAAGACGCTTTGGGTCTCGCCGCTCAATGGCGGCGCGCCGGAAAAAGTTTTCGAGTTCGACGATCCCGATGTGCGCATCGATTACCCTGTTTGGTCACCTGACGGTCAATGGGTTTTGTTTGACCGTTTTCGCCCGCAAGGTGGTGACATCTGGATGATGAAGAACTTCGAGTGAGATTCGTTGGCTCGGTCATGCTAAGCGAAGTCGCGCATGACCAACCGTTGTGATAAATCTACCGCCATGAACAGAAAAACAATAGGTCTCTTACTTGTTTCTACGCTGCTGGTGTCTTCTTTCATCACGCCCGGTTTGGCCTTGGCCGGACGTGCACACCGCGTCCAACGTAAGTCTTCGCCGCAAACTGGTGACCGTCGCGACCAGGCTCTTTGGCAGAGAGCGCTCGCGATTCACCGTCGCGCCATCGTTGTCGACACGCACAACGATGTGACGACGCCGATGACGAATGACGATTTCGATTTGAAAGGCACGCCGCCGCCACCGTACCGGACGAATATTGAGCGCATGAAGAAAGGCGGCCTGACTGCTGAATTCTTTTCACTTTACGTTAAGCCGTGGTACGTGGCGCATGGCGGCGCGGCGCGCCGCACGCTCGACATGATTGATTCGGTTTATCGCGCGGTCGAGCGCCATCCTACCGAATTGATGATCGCGACCACTGCCGCAGACATTCGTCGCGCGAAAGCCCAAAACAAGATCGCCTGCTTGATGGGCATCGAAGGCGGTCACGCGATCGAAAACTCTTTGCCCACGCTGCGTGAGTTTCACCGGCTGGGTGTTCGCTACATGACGCTGACGTGGAACAACGCCAATGACTGGGCCGATTCAAACCGCGAAAGCAAACACAACGGACTGACCGACTTTGGCAAAGAAGTTGTGCGAGAGATGAATCGTCTCGGAATGCTCGTTGATGTTTCCCACGTGGGCGACAAAACGATGAGTGATGTACTCGACATTTCCAAGGCGCCGATCATCGCTTCGCACTCCTCCGCGCGTGCGCTAAGCAATGTCCCGCGAAACATTCCCGACGATTTGCTGAAACGGATCGCGAAGAACGGCGGCGTTGTGCAGGTCAACTTCTACAGCATGTTTGTCGATGCGACGACCGTTGCGCCGCAAAATGCCGCGCGGAATGAAAAGCTGAGAGCGCAACAGGCAGAACTGAACGAAAAATATAAAGACGATCCCGAGCGGCTTTCGGAAGAAAGCGACAAACTCGAAGCCGAAAATCCGCTGCCGCCGTTGCCCATCTCGAAGTTGATCGATCACATCGATCACATCGTGAAAGTTGCCGGCATTGATCACGTCGGGATCGGGGCGGATTTCGACGGAGCGAATGACATGCCCGAAGGCGCGCGCGACGTTTCCATGCTGCCGAACATCACTTACGAGTTGCTGAAGCGTGGTTACAGCGAACAGGACATTCGCAAGATACTTGGTGAGAACATTTTGCGCGTCATGTCACAGGCCGAACGCGTGGCGCACAAAATGAGCCGGAACATCAGTGGCGAAGGCGGTACTAAACGAATCAACAAGTAAGAATCATCCGCAGATTGAGGGTTTAGGTCTTTGGTCTTAGGTCTTGGGCCTTTGGGCGGCTGTCGGCGGTCGCTTCCTTCCAGACAAGACCAAAGACCAAAGACCTAAGATCAAAGAATAAAAAACATCAAGGCCCACGGGTGACATCTTCTCAAACGTCACGCGTGAGCCCCGGGTGTGGACAGCACCACTCTTTAACGACGAGTGTTCTGCTCGTTCTGTCCGCCCTCTTTGAAGCTGCCGCCGTCGCCGCCTTTGCTCGGATCGAATCCGCCGCCACCTTGCTGGCCGCCCTGTTGGCCACCTTGCTGGCCGCCCTGTTGGCCGCCTTGTTGGCCACCCTGCTGCCCGCCCGCTGAACGATCGTCCTGCGGATTACGGCCCGGCGCATGTTGGCCGCCACCTTCACCGGTACCTTGCTTCATCCCTTGATTTCTCTCTCTGTCGTCTGCCATATGGATCCTCCCCTGTTGTGTTCATTGAATTGAAATTGTCAGGCCGTCCAAAGTTGCGGCCTCGAAAATCTTCGCTTCAATCATCATGCCAAACCACAATCGCGATGAATGCGGAATCGAGTGATGAGGGACTGGTGTCGCGTGAGCATTCAAACAATACAGTCAGCATAGAAGCAGAACAGAAAGGACAGGAGGCAGACGGCAGTAAGCAGGCGGCAGCAAGAACCGTCGAATGTCGCTTGAATCTTTCTGCGTAATCTGCGTAATCTGCGGATACATTATGTCGCCGGCAGGAATTTACATTCACACTCCGTTTTGTCGCTCGCGTTGTTCCTACTGCGACTTCGCCACGGGTATGTATGAGAGCGACGCCGCCGCGCGTTACGTGCGCGCGCTGACGAAAGAGATTTCGAGCTGGAATGAAGTAACTCCTGAGAAGGTGGATACGATATATTTTGGGGGCGGCACTCCATCTTTACTGACGGTCGATCAGCTCGAATCGGTTTTGTACGCAGTGCGCAACAGGTTCGCGGTAAACGAAGCCGCCGAAATCACGCTTGAAATTAATCCTGGTGACGGCGGTGCAACGCGGCACTCTCGAGCAGTAACGATGCGGGCGTGGCGGCAGCTCGGGATCAATCGCGGAAGCTTTGGTGCGCAGACATTCGACGATGGCGAATTGAAGATGCTCGGCCGCACGCACGATTCCGCCGACATCGGCCAAACGTTTGAGCTGCTGCGCGAAGCAGGGTTTGCCAACATCAATTTCGATTTGATTGCAGGTCTGCCGCATCAGACGCTTGCCGGCTGGAAGCGAAATCTCGAGCGCGCTTTACAGCTTCGTCCTGAGCACCTTTCACTGTATTTGCTGGATGTTCACGAAGGTACGCCGCTTCACGATCAAATCGAGCGTGGTATGCGACCGAAACCCGATGAAGATGTTGCGGCTGAGATGTACTCACTGATGATCGGAGAA
Source organism: Pyrinomonadaceae bacterium (assembly GCA_036006125.1). Lineage (GTDB taxonomy): Bacteria > Acidobacteriota > Blastocatellia > Pyrinomonadales > Pyrinomonadaceae > UBA11740. The sequence continues at coordinate 10,000 of DASYPX010000232.1, forward strand.
GTTTGCGCCGCCGGCTACGAGCACTACGAGATTTCCAATTTCTGTCTGCCGGGGTTTGAATCGCGACACAACACGAAGTATTGGACGCGCGAGCCGTACTACGGCTTTGGAAATTCAGCACATTCGCACGACGGCGCGCGCCGCCGTTGGGCGAATGAACGCGATGCAACTAAGTATGTTGAAGTAATCGAGGGCGGTGACTCGGCAATTGTCGAACGAAATGAGTTAAGCGAAGAAGATGCTCGATCGGAAGCGATCTTCCTCGGACTACGACTGATGCGAGGGATCGACTTACCCGGTTATCAAACAGACTTCGGAAGCGATTTGCGTGGGCAATTTAACGGTGAGTTGAATCGGTTGAAAGACGCAGGTCTCATCGAGCTGGACGATACGTCTTTGAAGCTGACTACGCGCGGCGCGCTGCTGTCGAATGAAGTGTTCGCGGCATTGGGATGAGCGGGAGCGCACGCATCCCTGCGTGAGGTCCGCGGGCATCCTGCCCACAATCAACGACCGGCAAGATGCCGGTGAATCCCGACAACGTCGGGAATGCCTGCGTTCCTTAAATCTCGTGGCTCAACAGTCCGTCTCGCAACTTCGGCTCGAACCAGGTCGATTTCGGCGGCATGATCTCACCGGCGTCACTGACCTTCAGTAAATCATCAATCGTGGTCGCGAACATTGAGAACGCTACTGCCGCTTTTCCTTCGTCGACAAGTTTCTCTAATTCCTCAGTTCCGCGGATACCGCCAACAAAGTCGATGCGCTTGTCGGTGCGGACATCTTTGATTCCGAGAATCGGATCAAGCAGACGATCCTGAAGCAGACTAACGTCGAGTGACTCGACCGCGCCCGCCGGTCGGGATGAATCGTCGCGCAACTTCAAGCCATGCCAACGACCGTCCAAATACATGCTCCAGTTTCCGCGCGCGTTTGGCGACGGGCTCGCGCCGTCGCTGACGTTGAACTGTTCGCGCACTCGCGCCAGAAATTCATCGGCCGGACTACCGTTTAAGTCGCGCACAATTCGGTTGTAAGGAAGAATCTGCAACTGATTGTCGGGAAACATCACGCATTGAAAAAAGTTATATTCTTCGGTGCCGATGAAGCTGAAGCCGTGTTCCTTCAATTCCGCGCGCGCGCGGCTGGCGCTGGCCGCGCGATGATGACCATCAGCAATGTAAAGGTAAGGGACATCCGCGAAGGCCTGGACGAGTGCGTCAAAATTCGGGACGCGCCAGATCGTGTGACGAATGTCGTCGTTCGCGACGAAATCATAAAGCGGCGGATTCTGGTCTAAGGCTTCTTTCACCAGCGAATCGATCTTCGCCTGCGCGCGATATGTGAGAAACACAGGGCCCGTCTGTGCGCGCAACACAAGAATGTGGCGCGTGCGATCGTCTTCTTTGTCGCGGCGCGTTCGTTCGTGCTTGCGAATAATGTCGCGGTCGTATTCGTCGACTGAGCAGCACGCCACCACGCCAATCTGTTCGTGATTCCCCATGATCAGCCGATAGAGATAAAGGCTCGGCGTCTCTTCAACTTCCAGCGGACATTCGCTCTTCAGCTTTTGGAAATTCCTGACTGCTTGCGCATAGACTTCATCGCTGTAAATTGGCGTCCCGTCTGGCAGATCGATTTCCGGCCGCGACACGTGCAGAAAACTCCACGGATTGCCGGATACCAGCGCACGCGCCTCTTCCGTATTCACCACATCGTACGGTACCGCGGCTACCTGCGGCGCGCGCGAAACTTCCGGCCGAAGCGCATTGAAAGGACGAATGACTGCCATCCTGAACCCTCACGTGATTGGATTTTGGAAACGCCGTGCGGTAAGACTAACCGTCGGAAGATCAGTTTGCCAAGCGCAGCACGGAGGCACGATGACAGAAATCGATCGGATTCTGGATCAACTGAAACGCGCGTACGAAGGTAATGCATGGCATGGCCCGTCGGTACGCGAAGTTCTTGAGGGCGTCACGGCCGCGCAGGCGCACGCGCGACCGCTCGCCAACGGTCACACAATCTATGAACTGGTGCGGCACATCGCCGTGTGGGAAGACGTTGGCCGTCGACGTTTGCAAGGCGAGCCGGCAGACGTTGAGATCTCTTCGCCCGCAGACTGGCCGCCGCCCGATGACACCAGCGAAGAAGCCTGGAAACAAGCTAAGACTGCGTTAGATCGCGGTCACCAGTCGCTGGTTGAAGCGATCCGGAAGGTAGCTGAATCACGTCTTGATGAGCCAGTCTATGAAGGGAAGTCGAGTGTCTACGTCACGCTGCACGGAGTGATCCAGCACGATCTATATCACGCCGGACAGATCGCGATTTTGAAGAAGGGAATGACTTAATCCGCAGATTACAAAAACAGTGGCCCCGAAAAGGCACCAAAAGCACAAAACAAAAAGTCCAGTCTGCTGCTAGCGAATTTATTTGTGCCTCTTGTGCCTTTTTGTGGCTCACTTTTTCTGCGTAATCTGTGTAACGCGGATGAATTCAGACGGGTCGCCGGCCAAACTCACGCAGGAGCGGCTTCAGATTTTCAATCACCAAATCGTGCGCGACTCCGTTAGTCGCGACCACTCCGTTGCGGTTATCGATGCGAGGATGGTTGTACTGCAAACGCTGTCCGAACAGATCGGTAAGCCGGCCGCCGGCTTCAGTCAAAATAATTTCCGGTGCGCACGTGTCCCATTGTTTCGTGCTCGGCGACAGATGCAAATAGAGATCGGCTTCCCGCTCTGCAATCAAACCGATCTTCACACCGACTGAGCCCCGCCGCGTTTCGTGTCGGAACCCGAAGGAATCAACCACCCGTTCCATGCGGGGGCTACGATGAGATCGACTTGATGCGAGCACCATCTCAGCCGGATCAGTCCGCTCTGAAACCGTGAGGCGCTCGGATGAATTGTTCGCAGCTTCTTTCCACGCACCTTGTCCCTGCACGGCGCGATACAAAACATCGCGCACTGGTTGATATACGACGCCGACCATCGGTTCATCTTTGCGAATCAGGCCAATCTGCACGGCGAAGTCTCCGTCGCGCTGCACAAAATTCTTTGTCCCATCCATCGGATCGATGAGCCAAACGCGATCTTTCGTCAGCCTGTCTTCGGTGTCAGTCGACTCTTCCGCGAGAATGCCGTCGTCTGGAAATTCACCGGCCAGTTCGGTCACAATCAAATCGTTAGCTTCACGATCAGCGGCGGTCACTTCTTCCATTTCTTGCAGCGCGTTTACTTTGTGCTCGACGAGAAAAGGACTGTTGTAATGCTTGAGCAGAATCGCGCCCGCCGCGCGCGCCAGACGCACGGCCGCCTCAATCTCTCGCTGGTAATTCGATTGGTTCATGGCAACGCCGTTGTTACACGCTAGCACATTGCGAACACTGATCGAAGTGCGGTTGCAGCCCATGGCGACGCCGCGTATATTCAGCAAGCATTCACCCGTTATCTGCCAAACACCTTTCGAGAAACGGTCATGAAGATTCTAATTGCCGACAAATTTGAAGAGTCCGGCCGCATCGGTCTGCGCACCATCGGCTGTGAAATATCGTTTCAGCCTGATCTAAAAGACGACGCGCTCGTCGAAGGGATCGCGAGAGATCAGCCTGACGTGCTAATTGTGCGCGGCACGAAGGTGACTGAGCCGATGCTGGCTGCCGGGCCGCTCAAGTTAGTGGTACGCGCCGGCGCTGGTTACAACACGATTGATGTTGCGGCGGCTTCGCGACGAGGAATTTATGTGGCGAACTGTCCGGGAAAGAACTCGATTGCCGTGGCCGAGTTGGCATTCGCTCTGATTCTCGCACTCGACCGCCGCGTGGCGGATAACGTCATTGCTTTGCGCGCCGGCCAGTGGAACAAAAAAGAGTTTTCGAAAGCACGCGGTCTGTTCGGTCGCACGCTCGGCTTGGTGGGCGTCGGCAAAATTGGACAGGAGATGATTCCGCGCGCCCAGGCGTTCGGCATGAACGTCGTCGCCTGGAGTCGCAGTCTGACTCCGGAAAAAGCCGAAACACTGGGCGTCGAACGAAAGGAATCGCCAGTCGACGTAGCACGCGCGGCTGACATTGTCAGTGTGCACGTCGCGCTAAAGCCGCACACGAAACAACTGATCAATTCAGATTTCTTCGGCGCGATGAAAGAAGACGCCTACTTTATCAACACTTCACGCGGCGAAGTCGTCGATCAAAGTGCACTCGTTAAAGCGATTCATGCGAAGGGGATTCGCGCCGGTCTCGATGTGTTTGCGACTGAGCCAACTTCGGGTGTGGCCGAATTCACTGATTCGATTGCCAACGAAACGAACGTCTACGGAACACACCACATTGGCGCTTCGACTGATCAAGCGCAGGAAGCGATTGCGGACGAAACGGTGCGCATCGTGAAGTCGTTCAAGGAAACCGGGCAGGTTCCGAATGTCGTGAATCTCGCCGCGCGCACGCCTGCCACTCATCGTTTGGTTGTGCGCCATCAGGATCGACCGGGCGTGCTGGCGCAGGTGCTCGACGCCATCAAAGCCGAACAGATCAATGTGCAAGAGATGGAGAACATCGTCTTCGAAGGTGCTGAGGCCGCCGTCGCGCGAATCAATCTCGATAAAGCGCCGTCCAACGCGACGCTGGACCAATTGCGCGCGGGTAACGAAGACATCATTGAGTTGAGTCTGTTGCAACTTCAGGCTTGATGGGGCAGGGAGGATGAAAAAATGAGGGTTTTATCCATTGGCGCGATTCTGATTTTGATCATCTGCATTAGCGGCGCATGCAAAAGGTTTCCAGACAGCGCGACAGTTACCCGGATCAAGGTGGCGCAGGATGGCACCATTTTTTTGAATGGAAGTAAAGCTTCACTTGAAGATGTGAAGAAGAATCTGGAACAACTTAAGGCCAACAAGGGCCGTGTCAGATATTTCCGCGAGAACCCTCAAGGCGAGGCTCCGCCGCAGGCGATGAGCGTGATGAAGGCGATTGCGGATACTGGTCTGCCGATCAAATTATGTACTTCGGAAGAGGATCTAAACGGAACTCAGTAAATGAACGCGACTCTCATCACCGGCGCGTCGTCAGGCATCGGCGAAGCGTTTGCGCGCGCGTTGGCAGCCCGTGACAATAACCTTCTGCTGGTTGCGCGCTCTGAGGACAAACTAATTCGACTGTGCAGCGAACTCGGCAGAACCAGCAGCATTCAATGTCAGCAGGTCGCTTTGGATTTATCCAGGCAAGAATCTCCCGCGCGGTTGTTTGACGAAACCAAAGCACGCGGGCTGGAGATCGATCTGCTGATCAATAATGCCGGCTTTGGCTCGATGGGCGAGTTCGCGACGCTGGATCTCGCACATGAGCTGAACATGATCGATCTAAATATGCGGTCTCTGGTTGAGCTTACGCATCGCTTTCTGCAGCCGATGCGCGAGAGAAAAAGCGGCGCAATCATCAATGTCGCTTCAACCGCTGGATTTCAGGCGGTGCCGTACATGGCCACCTATGCGGCGACGAAGGCGTTCGTGCTCTCGTTTTCGGAAGCGCTTTGGGAAGAAAATCGGCCGTACGGAATCGAAGTGATGGCACTCTGTCCCGGCGTGACGGAAACAGGATTCTTCGCCGCGTCACACATTCAAAAACCGCCGGCGCGCGTTGTCGAAACAGCTGAACAAGTCGTTGAGACCGCATTGCGCGGATTGAAACGACGCAGGAGTTCGATTATCTCGGGCGCGCCTAACAAGTTTATGGTGGCAACCGAACGGCTAATGCCGCGATCGTTTGTGCTGAGGACCATCGGGTCAGTCATGCGCGGCGCCGGCCGCGCGCCACAGCAGTGAAACATCAGGCCATCACCGGTTTAGTCAGGGCGCCAGAGCTATGCGAAGCTGACGAGAGGGATCGGCTTGCCGCGCGCGCCTGTGGGACATTTAAGAAGACGAAGTTACTGTGCTTTATTTGTTTATGCGTGGCAGTTGCCATCGGTGACGAGCAAACATCTCTCGCGATTCCTCAGAGCAATTACAAGACCTACACAAACGCGCGCTTTAAATATTCGATCAGTTATCCGGCGGATCTTCTGATCCCTCAAGGTGAAGCCGAAAACGGTGATGGCCAGGTCTTTAAAGAGAAAGGTAGCAGCAGCGTCGAGATGCGCGTTTACGGTAGCTACAACGCCTTGAATGAGACCCTGCGCAACAGGTATGAAAAACTCGCACGGGAATGGGGCAAAGGCGTAACGTATAAAGTTATTCGGCAGGATTGGTTCGTCGTTTCGGCGATGGTCAACGACAAGATCCATTATCAAAAAACAATTCTACGTAGAGACACTTTCAAGACTTTTGAGATTGAGTATGATGCTGTTCGTGGTAGCGCCTACAACGACGTCACTGACCGCATCGCCAAGTCTTTCAAGGGATGAACTCCTCATCCGAAACAAATGACGTTTGTCGGTAAACCAATTCCGCGCAAAGAAGGCCGCAAGAAAGTTACCGGTGCGGCACTCTACGTCGATGATTTGAAGTTTGAAGGGATGCTCCATGGCGTGACGGTGCGCAGCTCAATTCCACGCGGGCGAATCAAGAACATCGCATTCGAAGGTCACATTCCCTGGCACGACTTCACGATTGTCACTGCGAAAGACATTCCCGGCGAAAACTATGTCGCGCTGATCCTCAATGACCAGCCATATCTCGCCGACAAGACTGTTAATCATCCGGAAGAGCCGATCGTGCTGCTCGCGCATCACGACAAATACTTGCTGGAAGAAGCGCGACGTCACGTCCGCATCGAATATGAAGAAATGCCGGCAGTCTTCTCGCTGGAGGATTCGCTGGCGCAGAGAGAAATCATCTGGGGTGAAGACAATGTCTTCAAGAAGTTCCTGGTTAACAAAGGGAATGTTGATGACGCGTGGGCGCGGGCGGATTTTATTGTCGAGGGCGAGTACGAAACCGGCGCGCAGGAACAACTCTATATCGAGACGAACGGCGCAATTGCCATCGCGAACCCAGAAGATGGCGTGACTGTTTGGGGTTCCATGCAATGTCCTTACTACGTGCACAAGGCGCTGATTAAGTTGTTCGCTTTGCCGGAAGAAAAGATTCGCGTGATTCAAACCGAGACCGGCGGCGGCTTTGGCGGCAAAGAAGAATATCCTTCGCTGATTTCAGGACACGCGGCGCTGCTGGCGTGGAAGTCCGGCCGGCCCGTCAAGATGATTTACGACCGCGCCGAAGACATGGTCGCGACGACCAAGCGGCACCCCTCGCACACGCGTCACAAAACGGCAGTGACAAAGGAAGGAAAGTTGCTCGCGATGGAGATCGATTTTGTGATCGATGGGGGCGCTTACTGCACTTTGTCGCCGGTGGTGCTTTCGCGCGGAACAATTCACGCAGCCGGCCCTTACTCTTGCCCAAACGTCCGTATCAACAGTCGTGCCGTAGCGACGAATATGCCGCCGCACGGCGCCTTCCGCGGATTTGGGGCCCCGCAGAGCATCTTTGCTTTGGAACGTCATCTGGACCAAGTGGCGAAGACCATTGCCTTGTTGCCCGAGGAATTCCGTCGTCGCAACTTTATCAAGACGGGCGAGACCACGGCGACGAATCAGGTGATTCGCGAAAAGGTCGATCTCGAAGGGTTGCTGAATCGTGCGTTTGAGGTTGCGGATTACCACGCGAAGCGCGAGCGGTTCGCTGCTGAGAATGTAGCGCAAGCTGCTAGCTTGCGGTCGCAAACTGACAGTTTGCGTTACAAGAAGGGCATTGGCTTCGCCACGTTCATGCACGGTGCGGGATTCACGGGCTCGGGCGAGGTCTATTTGCAATCGGTTGTCGGCGCCGAAGCTACGGCGGATGGTCGCGTCAAGATTCTCGCGGCCAGCACTGAAATTGGTCAGGGCACGAACACGATCTTTGCGCAGATTGCCTCGGAAACGCTCGGCATCGATTACGATCTAATCGAGGTGGTTCAGCCCGACACCGCGCAGGTTCCAAACAGCGGTCCGACCGTGGCGTCACGCACTGCGATGATTGTCGGCAAGCTGGTCGAGTCAGCCGTACTCGGTTTAAAGCAGACGCTCGTCGGCAGTGGCCTACTCAGAGATCAATTCACGCAGACCGAATTTCAGAAAGGGTGTGGCGAATACATCGCGAAGTTCGGAAAGCTTCAATCAACCAGCCAGTATCAACCACCGCCCGGAGTTCGTTGGGACGATGAAAAATACGAAGGCGACGCCTATGGTGCGTTTGCATGGGCGGTTTACGTTGCCGAAGTTTCGTACGATCCAGTCACCTACGAAGCCCACGTCGATGACTTTGTCGCTGTGCAGGAAGTTGGTCGCGTCATTAACCCGACTTTGGCGGCGGGACAAATTGAAGGTGGTGTCGCGCAGGCAATTGGATACACGCTCTATGAAAATGTCGTATGGCAAAACGGTCGAATGGCAAACGGTCAGATGACTAACTACATCATGCCGACGTCCGCCGACCTGCCGCCAATTCGTGTTTACTTTGAAGAGAACCCTTACGCTTTTGGTCCCAGTGGCGCGAAAGGAATCGGCGAGCTGCCGATGGATGGTCCGGCGCCCGCGATCCTAAATGCGATTGAGAATGCCACGGGCAGAAGCTTTAATCGAATTCCCCTCATGCCGGAACTCATTAGCCAAACCATGAACGCCACAAAATAGTTGTGCGTTCACGCCGGCGAAGCGATCTCGACTAACTCATTGACAACCGTTCGTCTTCAGGGTAGAAGTCTCGATCAATTGACGCGTCGTACTCTGGTGACGTATTTCCATGGGGCTTCCAACTTTAAGTCCGCGGCCGTGAGCCGCGTCCTTCCTACGTTTCGGATTCGCATGGGGTAATCAAGCTTTGGTTGCCACACAAATCGC
>DASYPX010000233.1:0-9596 GCA_036006125.1 Pyrinomonadaceae bacterium
CACCGCGCGGTCGGAGTTAGGGAAGCCTATCGAAAAGCTTGACCGTCCTCCGCTAGCTCAATTGCCGCAATGGCGAACTTTTCACGACGACCTGGTCACGTACGTTGAAACAACCAAAGATTCGGATGCCTACAGCCTCCACGGATTTGAGCAGTTTCAACGCGCCGACCGCGAATTGACTGCATTAATTCAGCAAAACTGGGATGAGCAAAACGAAGTAACCCAGCGCAGCGAGCAATTGGCGAATTCCGCAGCCCGATCGATCAAAATCTGGTCGTTGATTGCGATGCTCGCGGGATTGTTTGTGACCGCCGCGACAGTCTGGGAAGCGCAGCGCCGTTACCGGCAAACTCGTGAGAGCGCCGAGGTTGCCCGCCGCGAGCGCGAATTCAGCAATCAGATGCTCGAAGGAATGGTGAGCGCGATTGCGGCAATCGATCGGCACGATCGCATTCGCAGCGCGAATACCGCGTTCTTTGAAATCTTTCCGAACCTCGTCGTCGGCACTTCGATTCATGACGGCGACGCATCCTCGGAAGGCATGAAGCTGCTCGAGGCGGCCACCGCTTCCCACGTAACGGCAGCAACCTATCGTGGGCGGCATCAATTGAATGAAAACGGCGCCGCGCATACGTTTGAGGTTTATTCTTCGCCGTTGGAGATGGACAACGAACACGGGCAGATTCTGACACTCGTTGATGTCACTGAAGCCGCGAAATCTGAAGCCGCTTTGCGGCGCTCGGAGGCGCTTGCCGCGGTTGGTGAGGCAGCGGCGCAGCTGGCGCATGAGATCAAGAACCCACTGGGTAGCATTCGCCTCGGCGTGGAGATGCTTCGCGAGCACGCGACTGCGGAAGATGCGCAGCGCACGATTACCCTGGTCGAACGCGGTATTCAGCACTTGAATAAGTTAGTTGTCGACGTCACACAGTTCTCGCGCCGACGGCAATTGGAGCGCGCCGAGGTTGAGTTGCATGAGTTAATCGATTCGAGCCTGGATTTGGTTGCTGATCGAATTCAAGAAAAGGAAACGCCGATTGAAAAGAACTACGCGCCTTCCGAAATCCGCGGCCATTGGGATGGCGAGCAAATGCGTGAAGTGTTCATGAACCTGATTGGGAACGCGATTGATGCGAGCGAGCCACACTCGCCCTTGATAATCACCACAGAATTAGTTGGCGTTACCACCACACCGGCCTCAGCGGACGCGGCGATGACGGAAAAGCCGCGGGCGCGCGTGCACGTCCGGGATGAGGGCGTCGGTATGGATCAAAAAACTGTAGCGCGTCTCTTCGAACCATTCTTCACGACGAAAAAGCGGGGTACCGGGCTTGGACTTTCAATCGTGCGCCAGATTATCGACCTGCATGGCGGAACGATAGAGGTGCAAAGTGAACGCGGGAAAGGCACTACCTTCACGATCGAACTGCCGGTCAATAACTTTACTTGACGCGCTCGCCCGCTTCCAACGGCGCGACCGTGATGTTCTTAAACCTCAACATCCGAACCAAACCGGGCGCCGCATGTTTTGGCTTCGACAGGAACTTTCGCTCGGTGTAATGAACGTCAACTTTGAGATCTTTCTTGGCCTGTGAAAAATGCGCGGCCAGTTGTGCTGCCTCGATCAATGTGCGATGGGGAATATCTTTTCGCGTCGTGTTGCGCACGACCACGTGCGAACCCGAATAATCCGCGGCGTGAAGCCAAAGGTCGTTTGGTTTCGCAATCTTAAAGGTGAGGTTGTCGTTATCGCGCGCCGCTCGGCCGACGAGAATTTCGTATCCGTCTGAGGAAACATAACGACGAGTTCCCGGAATTCTGGTTTTGCTGGCGCCGTCAGAGGGTGGCGGCCTGCTGTCTGATGCAGGCGCGAGATGCACATCAGCTGTTGGTGGATTCTGCTGTAGATCCTCAAACTGAGTGTTTAGCTCCGCCAACTCCGCCTTTACGGTTTCGATGCGAGCAGCAATCTGTTTTCTCGCGCGCTTTGAGCGGGCATATGATTCAAAGCGCCGCGAAGCTTCTTCGGCGAGTGTCAGACTCTCGTCGACTTCAATTTCAATTGCCGGCGCATCGTCAGCAAAGTAATCGGTCAGGACGACAGTCGTTCCACGACGCTTCGCGGTGGTGACGTTGGCGAGCAACAGGTCGCCGATGCGCTTCTCGTTTTCAGCATTGGCGTGAGTGCTGAGATCGTTTTGAAGCTGCTTCTGCAATTTCTGTCGCCGCGAGATTTCTTTGCGCAATTGAGCGCGAACAGACGCAAGTCGCGAGTCAGAAGTTTGCTTAGCCGTGAGCGCGAGATAGTGCTCATCGAGCGACTCAGAAACCGATTTGGGATATTCGGCCGGATTGGTGTCCGGTTTATTCGTGGGGCTGCGGGTCGGCGGAGATTGATACGTTTCGCCGACCTTTTGTCCCGCGCCTTGACCTTCACGAAGCTGCGCGATGATTCGATGCTCTTCGCTGACAAGCAGTAGATTAGCGGAGCGACCAGTCAACTGGGCTACGAGACTTCTGTCAACGGGTTCACCAATCTCATTGCGTCCGCTGTATTTGAACCAAACGACGCGGTCACTAACGATCTTTTGAATTGAAGAAAGGTTAGTGCCCGCCAACTCTTTGCGCAGTGACAATCCGAAATTGCCAAGACGCAAAGATTGCTTCTCCAAATCCCGCACGCGTCGCTTGATCAAATACATCCGCGGCAGCGCCGGTTCGACACTGAAAAAGAGATAGCCATCGCCTCGCAATCCATAATCGATTGCCAACGCGTACGGACTTAATTGAAAAATCTTTCCCGGCGCCCGCCCTACGATCAGCGGCGCGATTTCAGCGACCACCGCAGCAATAGTTGCGTCGTCCATAATGCGAAGTGAAGGTAACACAGACAAGACCTTAGTGGTCCGCTGCAGGCAGCTACAGTTTGGAAGTGGACGGCCCCGAAGGCCGTTTAGTTGTGAACGACGATGGTGCGGGAAAAGCGATCGTGAAGAGTGCGGTGCTCGCGATCGATGAAGGCGAAAGCGAAACCCAAACCTAGAATTGCGAGCGAGAAAACGTAACCAAGTGCGCGCTTGACCGATTGACCTCCCGTTGGTATCAAGCCCGTGCGCGCATCAATTGCTTTCACCGAGAGCACGCGCATAGCCAATGTCCGGCCGGTTAGGGCAATCGAGACTGTGAAATATGCGAGCATAACCGCGGCGGCCACGCCACTGACGAGACCAACAACCCGCGGCTCTGACCAGTTGCGCGATGTTGCTTGAATCGCCCAAGCAAGTGGCGACACCATAAACGCAACAAGAGTTAGATCGAGAAGCCCGACGAATGCGCGACGAGTTAACCCGGCGACATCGCCTCGCGTCTCGCACGAAAGCACCGGGACCGACAAACAGGTTTCAAGATAAGACAGTGCCGCGTCCTCCACCCTCTCGGAGATTACCCGAACACGTTTTGGCTTCTCAGCGATTTGTTCGTAGTCATCGTTTATCGGCGCCGCTTCAGCAGTCACCACCGGAGTAACAATCGACAATTTCGGTTTCGCCTCGACCAGCGCCGCAGCGGTTTGTGTTTCGGGCGTAGCATCCAATGGTAGCGGTATTTCTTTTGGCGGTTTTGGAATCGCAGCTAACGTGGGCGCCGCTGCGGTCGCCGTTGGCATCGCGTAATGTTCGCCGCGCCGTGCCCTTTCAACGCGCTCGAGCGCTTTCGAGACAATCGGATTGAGGGGAGCTTGTTCAGGTTCGGGCACCAACTCTAATTGCCCCGACGGCAGCGCGCACGAAACGGTCTCAGCTGCGCGACTCACTGCTTCGGCTTCGGCAGCTTCGCGCGCTTTCTGCTCCTGAACTTCACGCACACGTTGACTGAGTCGCTTGCGCCAGTCAGGCACGTTTCGCCCTGAAGGGAATGCAATTAGTGTTGATGCCGATTGCGATTCCTGATCTAATTCATTCGCGGTTGATTTCATGCTGCCGTGAACGGCAGCGAGACTTTCGGAATTCGTGGATTCAGTTAGAGTTGTGCGCATCGAGGGACCTGAGACGTTGCGGGGCAGGAACGAATTCTCCTCAATCCAAGCGCCGCAAGCCTTGGGCGAGACCGGCGACGCAACTCCGTTTGTGTTCCAGTCCGGACGACATCCGTCCAAACTCGGTGCTTAATTCGCCGCCGATAGTATCAGTAATACTTTAATGCGTCAACGAGAAAATATAGCAGCCGTTGGAGTTGCTGACGTACGGTTCGTGAGCTGTTTTGATCGTATAGGCAAGAATCTAGAGCGGTTGGCGACCGGCAAAACCCGCTTCAACATCATGCCACCACTCGATGTTGTCGCCCTCGTCCGCTTTCCAACAAAGAAGTACAACGCGGCCGTCGCGCATGCACGGGAAATCAATCAAACCGTGCCCGTAGTCCTTCAGTTGAATGCCCAGGGCTTCCAATTCACTGGCGCCGAGCGAAAGATCAATGAGATGTTTTGCGTAAGTCTGACCGTTTGAGATTCCACCGCCACCATATTCGGCGCCGCCGGCAGCCTGTTTCGCGGCACTCTCACGCATGACGAGGCGCCGATGCGCGCGCTGAATCTTCTGCACAATTGGCCGCACGTTTGGCAAAAGTGAATTAGCTTCTTCGACAGTAAATAGTTTCATCTTTGAAAATTCGACGCGTTCATTCTACTGATTGGATGAAGTTGATGCCACCGGGGCCTTGCTCAAAAATTTCATGCGCCATATCACGATCGTCGAGATCAGAAGTGCCACCGTGCATGCGGCGCCGCCTTCGATTCCGTAAGCTCCGCCGGTTAACCAATCGGGTCCGGCGTTCATTGCGTGTAACAACGGCGCGGGGGCGATGCGTTGAATTCCGCTGACCGGCAAACCGAGTAGCGATGCCTGTGTCCAATTCCATGCCCAATGAAGTCCCAGCGGGAACCACAGACTGCGCGTTCGCAAGTACGCTGCCGCCAGCCAGACTCCGGCTACGGCGGTGTTAATGAAGGTGAAGCCGCGACTGACATTCGGATTAGCGAGATGCGCCGCCGCAAACGGAAGTGACGTTAACAGCACGCCAACCCAGGCGAGCTTCGCGCGCGTGAAAGTTTGCAAAGCGTAACCACGAAACAGCGATTCTTCGGCAGCCCCCGCGATGACAAAAATAACGAGTGATACTATTACTGTCTTTCCGATAGAGGTTCCGGCACTCGCATTGAACGTGAATTTAATTCCTCGTGTGACTGCGGTGAAGCCTGCGGCGAGAAGGAGCGAAGCGGCGCCAAGCAGCGATCCTAACGCAACGTTTTTCAACCAGCCGCGATGAGGCCACCAGCCGAGTGCACTAAAGGGTAGCTCTTCAAAGATCGCCCCGCAGCCCCATCCCACGAGCGTCGCCGCACTGAATAGCACAACCGCGCCAATCAAGAACGGCAGAACGTCTCCCCAGAATCCCGCCGGTAAACCACCCGCGACGTGCGTGATTAGCGAAGCAGCCGCTTCGAACAATCTGGCGCAAACGAGAAACGCCACGCAGAAAAAGGTCGCACGCCACCCGCTCCGAAGGTGTCCGTCTTTGCCGACAAAAAAATTGTGAACTTCCATGAAGCGAGCGGCCATTCTAGCACTTCACCCGAAGTCGGATGTCTGGGGGCCGAAACACCTGCCTATGCTAAACTTTGCGCTAGTCTAAGCCCGGCCAAAACGGAGAACTTGTTGGTGGCGGAATCCACAGAACATCAGCACGAATCGCCAAGTCATTCGCGACCACGACGCGCGCGCGCGTGGGTTCTGGGCGCGATTGTGGTTGTGCTGCTCGGTTTGATCGCCGCTCAGGGCCTGTTCAATTTGTGGGCCTTTGTGCCGGTCGAGACAGGATCGGACACGCTGCTTCTCTATGCAATTTCGACGCTGAATTTTGTCGCGTTCTTTGTCTTCAGTTTCATTCTTTTGCGCACACTGGTGCGGCTGCGTCGCGCACGGCACGCACGCCAGGCCGGCTCACGAATTCAGACGCGACTGCTCGCCTATTTCATCGGGTTGAGTTTGCTGCCAATTACGGCGATGGCTGCGTTCTCTTACTTGTTCCTGAACCGGTCGGTTGAAAAATGGATGGGCCGCTTGCCGGAAAATGTCGTCGAGCGTGTGCGCGAGCAACAGCGAGAAATTGTCGAGACTCAGAACCACAGACTGCGCGAGACCGCCACCCTGCTCGCGACCGCCATTCGCGCGAAGCCGCAATCGGAGTGGCAGACAACTTTGGATGAGCTGCAGAGTACCGGTGAAGTCACCGCTATCGAAATCGTATCTAACTCGGGAGAAGTGATCGCCGCTGCTCGTTCGCAGATTCCAAGCGTAAATGAGCTTGAGCTCGCGCGCGTGCTGGAAGCAGGGCGTCGATCAGCGAATCCCACGGACGGTCATTTGTCCGACGCAAAAGGATTCGATTTGGCGTCCGCAGCCCTAACGGATTCGACACGGCTGATTCTTGTGCCGCGGCGATTCAGCGATGCGGACGCGAACGATATCATCGCGGGGTCTCAAAGCGAGTATCAGCACCTGGTGCAACGTCAGCGTAAGGTGCGCTTGCTCGGCTTGTCGACGCTTGGGCTGATGACGTTGCTGCTCATTTTCGCGTCGACCTGGGTAGCGATCCATCTGGCGCGCGGCCTGGCTGCGCCAATCAAGTCTCTGGCCGAAGCTTCAAAGGAGGTCGCACGCGGAAATCTTTCCCACCGCGTTACGACGCCGGGCGATGACGAGCTGGCACTGCTGGCCGATTCCTTCAACCAAATGACGTCTGAATTGGAAGAGAATCGCGGGCGGTTGGAAGCAGGCGCGGCGATTTTGAAAGAGAAGAATCAGGCGCTGGAAGAACGTCGGCATTACATCGAAACTGTGCTGAATTCACTATCAACCGGCGTCGTATCGTTGGATCAGAACGACTGCGTGACGACCATGAATGCGGCTGCCGCTTCCATTCTAAGACTAAGTGAACCGCCGCCGGCGTGGGCCAAGTTGTCGAGTCTGTTGACCCAGGAGGACCGCGCCGTTCTCGAGCGGCTGATCAAGCGCGCGAGACGTGCTGGCCGCGCCGCAGAACAAAGTCAGTTGACTCGCGGATCGGCCGTTAATTCGATTCCGGTGGCGCTCACCGTCACCGCGTTAGGAGTTGCGTCTCGCGGAGAGCGCGGCGTAGTGGTCGTGATTGACGATTTGTCAGAGCTCTTGACAGCGCAACGCGCGGCCGCTTGGAGCGAAGTCGCTCGCCGTATCGCGCACGAAATCAAGAATCCTCTGACGCCGATTCAACTCTCCGCCGAACGCATCGCGCGCCAGTTCGGAGTGCGCGCGAACGGCAACGATAACGGCCCGGGTAACGGCCACGCGATGACGACAGATGATGAGGAGTTACAACGTGTCGTGGAAGAGTGCACATCCTCGATCACGCGCGAGGTTGCGGGACTGAAGTATCTGGTTGATGAGTTTTCCCGCTTTGCGCGGATGCCCGATGCGCAAAAGTCAAACACGTCACTCAACGACGTGGTGACGCAAGCCGCAGCCCTTTACGAAGACCGCCTGAACGGCGTGGAGTTGCATTTGGATCTTCAGCCGGACATTCCGCTCGCCATGCTTGACGGCGAACAAATGAAACGCGTCTTCGTCAATCTCATCGATAACGCTCTTGAAGCATTGACGTCATCGAATGAAGGCCACGTTTCCGTGAGCACGAAACTCGACGCCCAACGTGAAATGTTAGTAGGCGAAGTCGCCGATTCAGGTGAAGGCATTCCCGCCGCCGATTTCAGGCGTTTATTCCAACCGTACTTTTCGACGCGTGGCCGCGGAACCGGACTTGGCTTGGCGATCGTGCAGCGAATCGTGACGGAACACGGTGGAAAGATTCGCGCGGAAAACAACGTGCCGCATGGCGCAAGATTTGTTGTTGAGTTACCGATCAGTACTTAGTACTTAGTGTTTTGTACTTCGTACTTTGATGGCTAATCCAAGTGAAAGACTACGACCAAGCACAGAGCACCAATACAAAGCACCAAAGTACAAAGCCCAACGTACAAGGCACAAAGTCCAAAGTACGTTTTCGAGTTAATGTCCGAGTCGATCTTAATCGTTGATGATGAGCGCGGTATACGCGAATCGCTGACTGCAGTTCTGCGTGACGAAGGGTTTGCGCCGGACGCAGTTGCCAGCGGTGAGGAGTGTCTCAAAGCGATTGGCCAGCGAGCCTACGGCTGCGTTTTGCTCGACGTATGGCTGCCAGGGATCAGCGGTCTCGAAACGCTACAGCAAATGCGCGAAGTCAATTGTGATGCCGCGGTAGTGATCATCTCGGGCCACGGCAACGTCGAAACGGCAGTCCGCGCCACGAAACTTGGCGCGTTCGATTTCATCGAGAAGCCGCTGTCGATTGAAAAGACAGTGCTGACCATCCGCAACGCCCTGCGACAGCGGAATCTGGAGCTGGCGAACCAAGCCCTCGCCGCGGAACTCACCGAAGAGTACGCGATGATCGGCGAGTCCGTTTCCATGCGCGCGCTGCGAAAACAGATCGCCGTCGTAGCACCGACGGACGGACGCGTACTTATCTCAGGCGAATCCGGCGTCGGCAAAGAGTTGGTGGCCAGAGCAATTCACCTCCAATCGCGGCGCGCATCTGCACCATTCATCGAAGTTAACTCCGCGGCGATACCGGAAGAATTGGTTGAGTCTGAACTCTTCGGACACGTCAAAGGCGCTTTCACCGGCGCGACGGCGGCAAAGAAGGGAAAGTTCGAGCTGGCGGATGGCGCGACGCTCTTCCTGGACGAAGTCTCAGACATGAGTGCGAATGTTCAGGCGAAGGTGCTGCGTGTGCTGGAAGAGCAAAGGTTCGAACCGGTCGGCAGCAACAAGCCCGTCAGCGTCGATGTGCGGGTGATCGCCGCGACCAACAAGAAACTGGACGAAGAGATCGAGAAGGGAACGTTCCGCAGCGATCTTTACTTTCGTTTGAACGTCATTCCGTTTGAAGTTCCGCCGTTACGTGAGCGGCTGGAAGACGTTCCTCTGCTCGTCGAACATTTCAATAGTCGCTTCGCGACGGCATACGGTCGAAAGGTGCTGCGATTTGATGGCAAGGCGATCGATGCGATGCAGAGTTATTCGTGGCCGGGCAACGTGCGCGAATTGCGAAACACCGTGGAACGGATAGTCATCATGCACAACAACAATCACAAAGTTGGCGTGAAGGACCTGCCTACGTTCGGCAGCGCCGAACCTCCGGCTTCATCCTATCGATTTCCCTCGTTCAAGGAAGCCAGTGACGCTTATCATCGCGAGTTCATTCAACGAAAGCTCGAAGAAGCTGACGGCAACGTTTCCCGCGCGGCAGAATTGATGGGAATCGATCGCAGCCATCTCTATCGGCGGATGCGTGCGCTTGGCATCACCGCACGGAATTAAATGTTGCGCGCCAATTTTAGCAGCGTATAATTCAGGCACTCATCAGGGTTTTGGCTCTCCCGAGACACAATCAGTTTCGTTCCAACCACGGAGGCCGAAATGAACCAAAGCAAAATAAAATTGACGTTAGTCGCATCAGCG
>DASYPX010000234.1:0-9383 GCA_036006125.1 Pyrinomonadaceae bacterium
GAACGCGATCAGGATCAAACAAAGAAGGACCTTATGGTCGTTGATCCACGCCCAACTCGTACCTTGCGCGGCTGAAGTGATCGCTGCGACGCCCGCCGAAATCGAAACAGACACCGTCAGCACGTAATCGACCAGCAGCGCTGCAGCCGCAACCAGACCCGGCGTCGTGCCGAGATTGTCCTTGGCAACGATGTATGCGCCGCCGCCTGATGGATATGCAAAGATCGTTTGACGATAGCTAATCGCGACGATGATCAGGACGATTACGATCGCAAACGTGATGGGAACAACGTAATGAAAAGCATTCGCCGCACCCGCCGCGAATGCAACGGCCAGCACCAGCAGAATTTCTTCAGTCGCATAAGCGGTGGAAGACAGCGCGTCAGAGGCGAAGACCGCGAGACCGGTCTTCTTCGTCAGCCGCTCGTGCAGCGCCTGCGCGGTCCGCTTTGCTTTACCGACTAATAAACGTTTGAACGAATACATAAAAAAGACATCAGAGATCAGACATCAGAAAGTCAGGACTGTGATCTCCTCACCGGCTCCTAACTTCCCGACTTCTGACCCCGTTTTTATCCAGACTTTTCCCAGCGGAGCGCCAACAGGATGTCTTCGCGATTCAGTTTCTCCACGATCAATTTGTCGTCTTCAGGGAAATCGGCGTGCTCTGTGACGTAATTCGCCAGGTGTCTTTCCGCGCAGCAGATCCAGAATGAATTCGAGCACTCAATCCTTCCGCGCGATCGCAGTGACATCTCGCTAACTACGCGACGCGAGATCTCGACCCTCACTTCGCGCTCGATGAATCCATCGCTTACGCCAAAGCGGTATCTGCCGCCAGTCGGCCTCGGCGAGTTCCCCGATTCCCAAGGCCGAACAATCGAGTAGCCGTTTTCAGTTATGAACTCGATGGGTTGAGAAGAATCATCGGCGTCGCTCACTACCGCCTCGGTTTCCTGATTGCGTACATGAGTGCTACCCACGCCTTCAGCGACTTCAACGCGTGGCGTCAAGTCGACAACGCATGTCTGCAACTCATCGTCGCGTTCTTCTTTTTCGCTAACGGTTTGTCCGTTTACTGGGCGCATGTCACCGGTAACTCTGGGTCACCAGCGTCAGGTTAGAACTCAAGGCGTAAGGATCGGGTAAGCGGTTTATAAAAAGTTCGTAAAGAGGATAAGCCTCAGGCAGTTCGGCGAAGTCGCGCTAATCTGCGCCGCTGACGCCGGCCATTCGCCGCCGCTTTGAGACTCTCGCCATCTTTCAGCGCATGAATAAACTGAAGCACACGTGCCCTTTGGTCGCTGTGTAGTTCATCTGCGAGGTGAACCAGTGCGGCGATTACGATGTGTTTGTGTCGTATATTGTCCAGACCTTTTTCGTGTGAGACGTCGAGCCAAAGTTTGTGAATGAAATCAATCTCTTCGTCGGACAATTCAGGCGCGTGCGCCCCCAGGTAGAAGTCCCTAATCTCGTCGTTTGGCCCGATTACGTGAAACCGAACCCGCTGTTGCGGTTTGCTGCTCAGCCGTTCCCACGCTTCGCCCAACAATTTGGCCTGGGCCTCAGGCGTCAACACCGAAGAACGGCCGGCAATGATGTCCGCCGAGCCAAGTTGCGCGGCCGTCATCACTATCGCCTGGAAAATGTCTGAAGCGGGAACCACCAGAAGATGCACGGTCTTGCCGGCTTTTTCCGCTAAAGCGACTACCTTGCTGAAGAGGTACTGCTCATATCGTCCGAACAGACGGTCCTGCGCAATATCGCGATAGCCGGTATCGGGACCGCGCATCAGATGCACCGTCATTACTACCAGATCCTTTTTACCTGTATGCGTGATGTCGAGCGCCTTTTTCAAATGCTCGAGCGTGTTGTGATCGCGCACCAGACAGATCGTATTGCCGGGACGCACTTCAGCCGTTTCCGTTGAAATCTCTTCGCTGGTATTCAAACGAAACTGATCCAATGCGGTAGTGGTGTGAATCTCTTCCGCGTGCTGCTTTTCGTTGATGCGCTCCGAGATCAGAAAGATCCCGAAGAAAACGATCGTGAAGACGATGCCGCTGACAGTCGCGACTTCTTTTGTGATCAGATTGACGCCGGCGACCGAAAAGAGAAGCATTGTAATCACGCCCAGTCCGATCGGAATTTCATTGCCGTCGAGCCGCAGATTGAAAGGAACTTTCCATTCGCGTTTTGATTTGTCTTTGAAGCGCAGTACCAGTACCGCCAACCCTTTGAAAGCGAACGACCAAATCACGCCGAATGCGTAGGCTTCGCCAAGCGTGTAAGTGTTTCCGCGCGAAGCGATGATCGCCACCAACTGAAGAACGACGATCAAGTTGATCATGCGATACGTCGTGCCAAATTTCCGATGCGGCGCGCGGAACCAATCGGTCATGACGCCGTCTTCGCTGACGCGATTGAGCACGCCATTGGCGCCGACAATCGCCGTGTTGATGGCTCCTGCCAGCATCAGAAATCCGACGATCACAATGAAAGCCTGAAAGACGAGCTTGAAACTGGTCGGGCCCGCCAGATTGATCGCGATGCCGCTGATGAGATTATCGAAATACTGAGGCCGCACATCGTCGGGAATAATCGCGTACGCAAAAAACGAAACCAGCGAAGTGAAGAGCATGGAATAGAGAAAAATGATCAGGCCCGCGCGCATCAGATTCTTGTGTTTCGGAAATTCGAGTTCGCGGTTGACTTGTGCGAGCGACTCTTCGCCGGACATGGCAAGAAACGAGTGACCGAAGGCCATCAGGATGCCGATTAATCCAATCAGCACGCCGGCGTTCGCAACCAGACTAAAGTGCGGCTCTGCCGAAGTTTGTTCGGCTGAATTCGCGGCGGAAGTTTCCGACGTCGTTTGCTGAAATGCCTTAGGCAGCACCTTCGGCATCCATCCCACCGCGTCCTTATTGAAGACGAGGTTGTGGGCCGCGGGCGCAGGCGGCAAACGCTGCATGCCTGGTCGAATCAAAATCGTGAACAGACACCAACCAATCAGCAACACGACCATGACCGTCGTCACATACATGATGCGCAGCGCGTCGTCTGACGATTCGCGGATGCCGCGCGTGTTGCGCCACCAAAAATAGATCGTGATTAATCCCGCGATGCCCGCGGCGATGTAATTGACCGTGGCCACCGACGGTGTCCATGGATGACCAAGGTAGATACTTGTTTGCGAAATCAACCCGACTATGTACTGACCCGCAGACACACCCGAGATGGGGCCGGTCAGCATGTAATCAAACATCAACGCTGACACCGACAGCTTCGCCAATGTGCCGCCCATCGCTTCTTTAACCACGCGATAGACGCCGCCGCGCGTAAACATCGCGCAGGACTCGATGTAGATGGCGCGCACGGCGTAAGAGAACAGCATCACGCCGAAAATGAACCATGGTGCCGCACGACCGACCGCCTTCTCGGCAATCCCACCAACGTAATAAGCAGACGAACCCAGGTCGTTCAGCACGATCGCCGCCGCTCGCCAGAACGAGATGAACGACAGCATGACTGAGGTGGCGATGATGACCTGCGTGCGGCCGTTGCGTGTTTTTGGCTTAAGAGGTTGGGGTGAATTAAGCGTCTGTTCCATCATTAGTCTTGGTCGCGCCAGTGCAACGCCAGCATCAACTCCTCAGGGGATAATTGTTCGATTGCGAGGTGGTCGTGCGAAGGAAAGTCATTTGATTCCCAGAGATGAGTCGCGAGGCAGCTTTCTGCGCACACGAGCCAGAACACACTGTCGTCAGCAAGCGGTAACCTTCTCCGGCCACGTAATTCGGCCACAAGTTGCCGCGCAAAGCCCACGTGAATCTCACGACTTCGACCTTCATCGCGCGTCACCAGAAATCTACAGTCGGCGGGCGAATTTCGAATCGCTGCATCCAAGTCGCAGAGTCTGACGATGGTGAAACCGTTTTCCGTCAGGTACTTGATTGGCGGTGTGGTGGTCGGAAGCTTTTGTGGCCAGAGTTCTTTTCGGCTCGTTGCCATGATTCGATCGCGTTGAAAGCTATTGCGAAGCAATCGATGCTAGCGAGCTGGCCATAAAAAGTGGCTTAAAGGTTCATTAAAAGATCGTAAACGGCGGAAACCCGACCATGAGGGAGGGTGCAGATTCTTAGAGTCGCGAGTCTTACACCCTCCCTGACGGTCGGGTTTCTGCGACGAATCGATAACCCACCCAAGGCTCGGTCAGGATGTAGCGCGGCTTGGCGGGGTCCGCTTCAATCTTTTTGCGCAGGTGGCGCACGAAAACGCGCAGGTATTCGGTTTGTTCCGTGTAGTCTCCACCCCAAATCTTTCCGAGCAGCATCCGGTGCGTGAGGACCTTGCCGGAACTGCGTATAAAGAACACTAGTAGATCAAACTCCTTCGGCGAGAGATGGACTTCTTTGTCCTTCACGTGCACCTCGCGCGTTGCAAAGTCGACGCGAAAGTCGCCTTCCTCAATCGTCGTAGCTTCCTGAGTTGTCGCGGGAGACCGGCGCAACGTTGCGCGCACGCGGGCAAGCAGTTCGCCCATGCCGAATGGTTTCGTCAAGTAATCGTCAGCACCGAGGTCGAGAGCTTCCACTTTCGTCACCTCGTCGTTTTTTACCGACAGAACGATGATGGGCACTGAGGAAACTGCGCGCAATTGCTTGCATAGCGCCAAGCCATTCATGTTCGGCATCGAGAGATCCGTAACAACGAGATCCGGAGTCCACGCACGAAAAAGTTCGAGCGCGGCTTCACCCTCGTTTGCCACGCGCACGTCGTAGCCATGTTTGCTTAGACCGCTGCGCAAGACCAGCGTGATCTCCTGCTCATCGTCAACCACGAGGATGCGCTTACGAGCTTCCATGACTAGTAACGATAGGTTTGGAGCACACCCTCTCCCTAACCCTCCCCCAGAGGCGAGGGAATCTGATTTTCCTCATCACCGACCGGCACCGTGAACACCACACGCGCGCCTCGACCGGACGCCGCGTCTTCAATCCAAATGTGGCCGCCGTGTGCTTCAACAATGCCTTTTGCGATCGCCAGGCCCATGCCGATTCCGTGAGTGTCTTCTCTCGTGAAACCGTTGCCGGCGATGCGATAGAACCTTTGAAACACGCGTGCGCGATAGTTCGCGGGAATACCCGGCCCTTCGTCCGCGACAGCCAACTCGATCGTGTCATTCGCGGTCTCACGCGCGCTGATCGTAATTCGTGTCTGTGGCGGCGCATACTTGCTGGCATTGTCCAGCAGCGTGTAAATCACTTCAGTTACCGTGCGGGCGTCCACGCGAATCACAGGCAACTCTTCCGCGACCACGACTTTGACGTCGTGATTTCTGGTAAGCGGCTCGGCCTGGGCCAATGCGGCATCGATGATGTCTTCGACCGCCCCCCAGTTACGATGCAAGCCGATATCACCTGCTTCGATACGCGCCAAATCAACAATTCCTTCGACAAATCGATCAAGCCGATTCGCACTATGCTCGATCACTTCCAGGATGGCGTGCTGTTCTTCGTCACTTAGCCTGGCCGAGCTTTCAGTTTCGTCGCGATCCTCCAACAGCAAGGTCGCGGAGGCTTTGATCGAAGTCAGTGGCGTCCGAATGTCGTGAGTCACCGCATCAAGCAGCGCGGACTTCAGACGCTCGCTGCGCTTGATGGCTTCGGCTTCGCTGGCGCGATCAAATGCTTCACGCAATTCGTCGTACAGCCGCCGGTTTTCCATCTTGCCTGCTTCGGCTTCTTCCGCACGCCGCTTGGCTCGCGCCGAAAGTTGACCGACCGCCAGCGCGGTGATGAAAAAAGCGGTGAGCGCTACCCAATTCTGCGGATCGGCAATCGTGAACGTGTGATACGGAGGCAGGAAAAAGAAATTGAAGCAGAGCATCGCCAGCACCGAGGCGGCGAGCGCCGGCTTACTGCCGAAAGCAATCGCGACGAACAAGACGGCGAGCAACAGCGCGACCGCCACCGTCGTCGCATTCACATGCGCGCGAAATGGCAACATCAAACTCGTCGCGCAAGCGATTGCCAGCAGCGCACCGCCATAACGCGTCAGTTTTGAGCCGGCCAGGGTCTTCACCAATTGCCAGCATATTCATGTGTCTGTAAAAAGCGGGTAAGGAGTTTATTAAAAGTTCGTAAAGGGTGAATGGAGCAACTGATTGCACGGCATTTCCTAAGACGCGCGCTGCTAAAGCGAATGCCTTCGATTATGTTGCGTTCGATTTAATAAAGCAGTATAAGGACGCCGCAAAGCGGCGGCAGATGGTAGCCAGACGTGAAACGTCTGGAAACCGGATTAACCGAATCCGCGCATTGCAGATGCGCAACGACGATGCCTTCCACACACGTCAGTCTGCATTCACACCTCATATTCTCCACGAAAGAGCGCATGCCTTGGATTGTGAGTGAGTGGCGAGACCGTCTGCACGCCTATCTGGGCGGGATTGTGAAGGGGATCGGTGGCACTCCATTAGCAATTGGCGGGACTGCCGATCATGTTCACATGCTCGTTGGAACTAAGTCTTCGCATCGGCTTGATTACTTCCTTCGTGATCTAAAAGCTGACTCTTCAGAATGGATTCATCGCGAAATCTGTAAGCCGACATTTGCTTGGCAGAAAGGGTACGGCGCGTTTTCAGTCAGTCCCTCAAATCTTGAGGCCGTTCGGAAATACATAATGAATCAGGAGATTCATCATCGTCGGGTTTCTTTTCAGGAAGAATACTTGAAAATCCTAACGTCGAGCGGAGCCGAATTTGACGAGCGATACTTGTGGTGATTTTGGCGCATCTTCGATGCGCCGGATTCTTGCGTCACGCGATCCAGACGTTTCACGTCTGGCTACCTTCTCAGCGCCGCGTTGCGGCAATTACCGAATGTGAGAACGAAGCCGACATCTGAAATGGTCATCCAAAATGCTTGAGTTATTCAGCATTGAATCGATAACCCACCCATGGTTCAGTCAGAATGTAATGCGGATTTGATGGATCTTGTTCGATCTTCTTTCTCAATTGCCCGATGAAGACGCGGAGATATTCGTGCTGCTCCGTGTAATCACCGCCCCAGACGGCGCCCAGCAAAGCGCGATGCGTCAGGACCTTTCCGGCATTGCGCACCAGGTGCGCTAGCAGATCGAATTCTTTCGGTGTCAGGCGTACCTCTTCGCCACTGCGCGTGACGACATGCGCCTCGAGATCAATGCTCAGATCTCCAGCTTCCAACACGCGCGCTTGCGCATCGTTCGACGGTTGGCGACGCAGCGCTGCACGAATGCGCGCGAGCAGCTCGTCCATGCCAAATGGTTTAGTCACGTAGTCATCAGCGCCGGCGTCGAGCGCTTCGACTTTCGTTTTCTCTTCACCGCGCACTGACAGAACGATGATCGGAACCTCGGACATTTGTCGCAGCTTCCGGCATAACTCGAGCCCGCCCATGTTCGGCATCGCCAAATCAGTAATGACGAGCGATGCAGGCCAATCGTGAAATGTTTGCAAAGCAAATTCACCGTCCCCGGCAACGCGCACGTCATAGCCTTTTGACGTCAAGCTGCGCAGTAGTACACGAGTGAGTTGCGGCTCGTCGTCAACAACCAGGATGCGTGGTTTGTCTGGCATCAGTATTCGTCGATCCCCTCTCTGCCTTTGGGAGAGCTCATAATACTTGAGTAACCACTAATCCTTAGGTGTGAACGCCGAAGGCGTTTGTCACCTCCAGCCCAGGGTTGCGCGCGGCAGCGCGCTACCCTGGGTAATCAACAAAAGCCAATTCCCAACCCTGAAAGGGTTGCGAAACATTCTCGGAACATTTCCTGTTCATGAACAATTCAACTGGCGCACCGATCCTCGGCAACCCCTTCAGGGTTACGATTTCATGTTCGCTCATTACCCAGGGTAGCCGCGCTAACGCGCGTCAACCCTGGGCTGGAGGTAGTGAACGCCTTCGGCGTTCATTTTGAATGCGCGAACCGGTTTGGATCAGTCAAGCCTGACTCCGATCGGGAGAGGGAACATTGATCGGCAGCTCGATCACAAACTTCGCGCCGTGTCCGTCTTCGGCGTCTTCCACCCAAATTCGTCCATGATGCGCGTCGACAATCCCGCGCGCGATCGCCAGGCCCATGCCGCTGCCCGCGGCGCGCCGATCAGAAACATCCCCGTCCCGCATCGCGCGAAAGAACCTTTCGAACACGCGCTCGCGCAAGTCCGCGCGGATGCCTGGCCCGGAATCCTGGACGCTAATCAAGATTGACTGTTCATCCTTTTGCGCAGCGCGCACAGTGATCGTCGACTCGGGCGGCGAGTACTTCGCCGCATTATCAATCAACGTGTAAATCGATTCCGAGAGCGCGTGTTCGTCAACCGTGACGAGCGGCAATTCGTCAACCCAAACTTCCATGCGATGCGTGCGTGTGCGCGGCTCGGCGCGGTGCAAAGCGGTCGCGACCATTTCATCCACCGACGCGGGTTGCAGTTTAAGCTGCATGTTGCCCGCGGAAATCCGCGCCAGCTTCGTTAAGCCTTCGACGAATCGATCCAGCCGATCGGCTTCTTCGTCGATCACCTGCAGCATTTCTTGGCGGCCTTCGTTATCGATCTGTGGCGGGGCATTGTTGCGCTCACTCGTCTGCAAGTCAGCGAGCATCGCCGTTGCCGATGCCTTGATCGATGTAAGCGGCGTGCGGAAATCATGAGTCACCGCATCGAGCAGGGCGGATTTCAAACGCTCGCTCTGCTTCAGGGCTTTTGCCTGGCTAGAACGTTCGAATGAATCCTGCAACTCGTAATACAGGCGCTCCACTTCGCGCTTCGCATCTTCCGCTTCCTCGGCGCGATGCTTCGCTCGTGCAGACAACTGGCCGACGGCGAGCGAAGTGATGAAGAGCGCGGTCAGCGCGACCCAGTTCTGCGGATCGGCGATCGCGAGCGTGTGGTACGGCGGCAGAAAGAAGAAGTTGAAACCAAAGATGGCGAGCACCGACGCCAGCATCGCCGGCGCGCTGCCCCACACGATCGCGACGCACAGAATCAGCAGCAGATACGCAAAACCAATTGTCGCCGGGTTGATGTGGTTGCGGAGGGCGAGGAGAGCCACTGTGACTAAACCGATTCCCGTCGCCGCTATGAGATAGCCCGATAACGCACGTTGAAGGGGCGTGCTCGACACGCCGCTATTGTAGATGAAAGTAGGTGCTATTGAGAGTCGGACAGCTCTTGCGATTGTCGAGAAATGGGTAAGTCTTAAATCACGGCATTATCCGTACTTGGACTGATAAATACACGCTGGATAATGCCGGAGTGGGAGTATTATCAGGCCTCGTACGGATAATGTGTTGTTCGGTTGCTTTTTCTCTCGGAGGAATCCATTGCGAATCAG
>DASYPX010000235.1:0-9570 GCA_036006125.1 Pyrinomonadaceae bacterium
GATCAGTACGAAGACTTACGCGATGCGCTCGACAAGCTGCGCTTGAACGATGCGTCTTTCTTTTATGAACCCGAGACCTCGGCGGCGTTGGGTTTCGGCTTTCGTTGTGGTTTTCTCGGATTGCTACACATGGAGATTGTGCAGGAGCGACTTGAACGCGAATTCGATCTCGATCTAATTACGACCGCGCCGAACGTCCGTTATTTGGTGACGACAACTGACGGAGCGACTACCGAAATCGACTCACCCGCCAAGATGCCCGAAGCTGTGCGCATCGCGAAAATCGAAGAGCCGGTGATTCGTGCCGTAATTCTGACGCCGGACGAATATCTCGGAGGCATCCTGCCGCTGTTGGAGGAAAAGCGCGGCACGCAGAAAGGCTTTGAATATATCGCGTCGAATCGGGTGATGTTGACGTACGAACTGCCCTTGAACGAGATTGTGCTCGACTTCTACGATCGCTTGAAATCCGTTTCGCGCGGTTACGCTTCACTGGATTACACGCTGGAAGGTTTCCGCGAAAGCGATCTGGTCAAGCTCGACATTTTGGTTGCCGGTGAGCCGGTCGATGCGCTTTCGCTGATCATGCATCGCGACACCGCGGCAGTGAAAGGACGCGCACTGGCTGAGAAAATGAAGCAGTTGATTCCGCGCCAACTTTTCGAAGTGCCGATCCAGGCCGCGATCGGCAACAAAGTCATCGCGCGCGAAACTGTGAAAGCAATGGGCAAGAACGTAATCGCAAAATGCTATGGCGGCGACATCACGCGTAAACGCAAGCTGCTCGAGAAGCAGAAGGAAGGCAAGAAGCGGATGAAGAAAGTCGGACGCGTGGAGATTCCGCAGGAAGCATTTCTGGCGGTGCTCAAGGTCAATGAATAGATACGATCACCTTATCCGGCTCTCGCCGATCGTCCGAGAACGTCGCACAAAAGCGTCGGATAGTCTGTGATAATTCCATCAACTCCAAGATTCTTCATACGTTCCATGTCTTGCCGCTTATTCACAGTCCACGCGTGTACTGCGTAGCCGCGGCGCCTGAATTTCTTGATCAAGAATTGCCACAATAACTGGTGCGGCGCGTCTACCAGACAGGGTCTGACAGGTTTTTCAAAGCCGCGAAGTCCCAGAAGTAGTTGGACCAACTCGATAACCGAGACTGACGTTGCCACCTGCCCGCGAGACAACCGGCGAAACTCCTCCATGTAATGATCGCAGAACGAAGCGACCAGTACGTTAGGAATTATCTTCGGGTGGTCGCGCAGCATTGACCACAGCTGGGCGGCTGGAGAACAAACCGCAGGCTTCATTTCGATGATCATCCTCATGTCGCCAAACTGATCGAAAACTTCGCGCAAACTCGGCACGTGCAACTTGCGTTGAAGCTCAGGCGACAGCTCCGCAAACTTCATCCCATAAGGAAGCGTGCGGTTGTCGGGCGTCCAGTTGTAGCCGGCATTCAAATGCTGAATTTCAGCGAGCGTATATTCGTGGACTTCGCGTGTGCCATCCGTGGTCTTACTAACTGACCGGTCATGCATCAGGACCAGATGCTGGTCGCTCGTGAGATAGATGTCCATCTCAATAACATCGACCCCCAGCT
The DNA here is from genome assembly GCA_036006125.1 of Pyrinomonadaceae bacterium. Classification (GTDB taxonomy): domain Bacteria; phylum Acidobacteriota; class Blastocatellia; order Pyrinomonadales; family Pyrinomonadaceae; genus UBA11740. The sequence continues at coordinate 1,604 of DASYPX010000235.1, forward strand.
CTCTCGCGTGTTCGTAGGCGCCGATCGTTTCGCCTGGCCATTCTCCATTCCCACCGCGGTGCGCGATCGCCTCCGGACGGTTTTTCATATTGGCGATGAAGGGATATGTTTGATTGCCGCTGCTCATAATGTGAAAGTCTCGCGGAGAAGCGTTTTGAGATGTTGGACGAGTTGACGGAAAAGGAAGCGTCAACAAGAATACGGGACGTTCCGCGCCACTCTACTTTTAACGGACAGCGGAATCAACGATTTTTTGTGCGCCCACACCACGGTGTAATGCCCAAAATCAATCATGAGCCGGAAGATCAGTTGTTGACCAGATGCGCCGGCGTGCCTGGGAACATGACCGATACTACGGCTGCGAAAGTCAGTCCAGAAGAAATCGACTGGGATTACTTTTACTGTCTCGCGCGCCGTCATTCTCTCGTGCCGGTCGTTTTTCGCCAGTTGCAAGCGATCAAAGATCAAATTCCTGGCGAAGTCCTCCACCGATTCAAAAAAGATTATCAGGAAAACACGGCGCGGAACCTGATCTTTGTTGATGAGCTGACCGCGCTCCTTGATCGATTTGCGAACCAGGGAGTTGATGCAATCGTGTTCAAGGGTCCAGCGCTGGCAATGCTTGCTTACGGCGATTTGAATCTCCGCCGCTTTGTCGATCTCGACTTAATAGTGCGGCGTAGAGACATGGACCGGGCGATCGAAGTCCTGATGCAAAACGGCTATGTGCTTTCGCGAAACTTGACGGGAGAACAGCAGGCTGTGCTCTTACGCACGCAGCATAATCTACAATTTACAAAGGGCCGCGTAATTGTTGAATTGCATTGGCAGGTTTCGTCTGAACTGTTTGCTGCAACCGTAACGGCCGAGGAACTGTGGGAAAATCTCTCGACGGTTGAACTGAATGGTCACACACTGAAGACACTCTCAACCGAAGACCTGCTATTCGCATTATGCGTGCACGGCTCGCGGCATCTTTGGCAGCGGCTCGCTTGGATTTGTGATATCGATCGACTGATCAAGATTAATCAGACGGTTAACTGGCCAAAATTGTGTGAGCGAGCCAAGCGGGCAAACGTCGAGAGAATGTTTCTGCTCGGGCCGGCCTTAGCTGCGAGACTTCTTGGGACGGATTTGCCCGAACCAGTCGCGCAGGCGATCGCGCGTGACGGCCGTATTCGTACACTATGTGACGAAATCCGCGCGCGTCTTTTCGATGGGCAACAATTGGCGCCGCCGTTAATCACCGTCATTCGATTCAATCTGCTAATTCGCAGTGGCTGGCGCAGCCGCATCAGATATGGCCGCTTCTTATTCGCGCCCACCGACAGTGATTTGGACGCTGTGAGGTTACGGCCGCGCCAGCACTTTATGTATTACTTCTTGAGACCGCTTCGGTTGTTGCACTCTGCGATGCGCCAGCACTGAATAGCCGGCTTCCTCCCTGGCCACGAAAGAAATGATTGGCGCCAGCCAAAAATTGACCGCATTTTCGCTTGTGTGGTAGGTTGCCAAATCACATTCGCCCCTCGGGATTATCAACGATGTTCACATCCAACCGCTTTGTTAACGATAAGTTTTTCCTGTCTTTAAGGTTCTTCGTAGAACTGACGCTGGCGGTCGTCATATTAGTCACCGCAACTATCATCGGGTTTAGTCAGACTGCGAGTTCACCTTCGGCGCGCACCGAAACCAAACCGGAAGAAAAGACTGAAGCGAACAACGCGCCCAACCAAAGTGGACAGCCGAACAAAGAGACAAAACCGCCCTTCACCTTGAGTGTTACGGAGGACCAGATTATCGGCGTGACACTCAAGGCTCACGATGCGACGGTGAAAGAGATCGCGGCTGAGCTTTCGAAGCGGTTGCGGATTCCGATCGCCGTATCGCCGGTCATACAAAAGCATCGGGTGACAGTAAATTTTAGCGATTTAGTACTCGAGCCGGCGATGCAGCAGTTAGCTCCCCAGGTGTTTATCGACTACGAGATCGATATGGGAGTCGGTAAGACTCCGCGGCCGCTCGGAATTTTTTTGCAGGGATATAATGAACCACAGCCGTCAGACAGTGCTGTGGTAAAAGGTAACTCTGACGTGATCATCATCGAAGGAGATACCGAAGACACCGGCGAGAACAAGGACAAAGACGACAAAGATCAGGAACTAAAAGTCACGTATGAGAAAGGCGAGTTAAGTGTTTTTGCCAAGAAGCAACCTCTGGTCGTTGTTCTTTACGCGATTGCAAACGAATTAGGGGTTCCACTGCAGGTCACTCACGAAATTGTCGACCCGATCTCGATCAACATTCAGAAAGCCTCAGTTGAATCGGCGCTTCAACAATTGAGCCAGAACATCCGTCTGTATTTGCGGGCAGACCTGATGACGCAAGAGCGGCGGCCGCTGCGAATAGTAGTTGTGGGGCAGGATAAAAAGTCGTAGAATCCTCGGCCCCGGTACGAGATAACTCATAATTCACCTTTTTTCGCCAAGTCTGCTAGGATTTGCAGTGGCCGATAGACGGCTCAAATGTTTAAAACTTCAGGAGGAAACAACGTGGATAGCGCAAATGTAGCTTCGGAGGGAGTCAAGGTTTGCGACAGCCAATCCGAACCCGCCGAAGAGCCAAAAGCGAATCGCAAGAAGTTTGTACCTCCGGAAATCTCCGTACCAGTGGATGTACTCGAAGCAACCACATTCTTTCAGCTTACCGACAGCGGCGTAACTAATTAATCCCACGACCGTGAAGGAATGCCCTTTGATCTAGAAACAGTGTTTGAGTCCGACCCATCTGTCGGAGCAACAGAATATTCCGAACGACCGGTTTTCGCGACTTTGTATGCGGTGGCCGGTCGTTTTGTTTGCATCGAAACCTCAGACTCGGAAATCAACGAGCTAGTAATGCGGTATTTTGCGGGCTGGCATGTAGCGCCCGTTCATGCCGATGGCATCACTGCTCACGTCACTATCGGCGTTCACACGTCGGACGCTCAACCGGCACCGCCACCCGATCTGCCGCCATTCGAAGTTGCTGAAGGAGGTCTTTGCTGGACAGACGGACAAATTTATTTCTTCGAAGATCGCGGTTCCACCATTCTGGCGAAAGACGGTAATTCTCGAGTGGAGGTTTGGATCGGCGACGGCGCTGAGTCGCGGGAACGGTCAGCGTTGGCGCGCCTGATTTTTAATGCAGCTATGGTAGCTATGCGGCGGTGCGGATTGTACGAATTGCACGCTGCGGGGGTGGTAAGTCCGTCTGAAGAAAGTGTTTTGGTCATTGGTCCCTCGGGCAGCGGCAAGTCGAATCTGGCGGCGCAACTCGCCGCGGCCGGATGGCAATACCTGTCGGACGATACTCTCTTGTTGTTCAGCCGTAGCGGTACCGTCTACGCGCATGCACTTCGCAAAATGTTCGCGCTTACTGACGAAATTTTTTCGGCTGCGCGACTTACAGAATCACACTCGATCGAAATAAGTGTCGTACCGTTCGATCCGCTGAAGAAACGCTTCGAACCCTCCTCAGCCTTTCCTGGACGGTTCACACTCTCCTGTAAACCAACGAGAATCTTGTTCTCGCGAATCGCAAACGGCGCAGCCAGTCGCATGGAATCGTTGAATCGAGCAGAAACGATGGCGCGGCTAATTCGGATGTGTCCCTGGGCATGCTATGACAAAGCCACAGCGGAAGCGCATTTGGAAGTTCTCGGCCAGCTCGCGCGACAGGCTCAGGGTTTTGAACTTCGGGCTGGCGCAGATCTGCTAAACAGCGAGCAAGCGAGCGAATTCCTGCTTTCGCAATTCAATATGAACTGATGTTGATCAACGGTACAACCGAATTGGAAGATGGCGGCGCGGACTATGGCGCACCGCGTTTAATCGTTGAGCTGACGAACATCTGCAATCTGCATTGTAGCTATTGTTTGCGCGACGAAGAGGCGCTTTATCATCAAAAAGCAAATTTCTTCTCGATCGATTTGCTCCAACGTGTGATTCGCGAAGCGCGTGAGGCGATGGGCGCGTGTCACGTGATGTTCACGGGTGGCGAAACAACGCTCCATCCCAAATTCAAAGAGATCATAGAAACCGTCGGAGCCGAAAGGATGAAGTGCAGTTTCATCACGAACGGCTGGCATTTCGATCGGGTCTGGCCTGTGATCGAAGCGAATCGCGACGTAGTTACGCACGTCGCGTTCAGCCTGGATGGTCCAACACGCGAGACTCACGATCGTTGGAGAGGTGAGGGATCGTATGTGCGACTGGTGCGTGCACTTTCAAGATGTCATCGCGCCGGATTTCCGTTTGTCGTCAAATGTGTCATTCGCAAGGACACGCTGCCGCAATTCGAAAAGATTGCGATGTTCGCCGCACGCATGGGCGCAGCGGCGCTGAACTTTGGACATTTGTTGCCTACCTCGGACCAGTTTCATAACGAACTGGGCCTGAGCGGTCAGGATCGCATGTTGGCGGAGCAGGAAGTCGCCCTGCTGGCTCGCATTTTTAAGATGCGGATTAGTTTGGAAGTCGGTTATTACAATATCGACCCGGCGCCGCCGTGTTCCGCACTCGCTGGCAGAAGCTGCAACATCGACTATCGCGGTCAATTGTCGCTTTGCTGTAACTTGTCAGGTTTCCGAGGTGCCGTAGAAGAAACCGAAGTCGTCGCCGACCTGAACGTCGAGGATTTTGCTTCTGCGCTCGCCCGTCTAAACGCGGTCGCAATTACGCAGATGAACACCCGCACCAAAGTACTCGGAGATTATGCCGCCAGAGGCGAGGCACCACCGCTAAATATTGGCTCACCATGTTTGCACTGTTTGCAGTCGTTCGGGAAGATCCCGTGGCCGAACACGCACGTGAACAACTCAACTGTTTCGTTGCCAGTCCTCTAGCCGCTTCTCAACGCACCCTTACGCGCCAAAACTTGCCTGCGGCAACACAGAAATCAGGTAAAGAGAACGGCGGCGTAAACACCCAACTACCAATGGTTCCAGATTTCTCTGCGAAGTGATCGTTCCGTCAATGAAGTTATTCTGATTGGGTGCATCTTGCATCGCATAGTGTACAGCGTCAACATGGTTCCTGATGGCGCACGAAATCGCGAACCACAGCTGCTATTTCGCTTGTCGGCATTAACAAAACATCGTAAGATCCGAAGCCACTGGCGCGTGGGCCGAAATCACAACTAGCTAAAGAGAAAACGGATGGGAGACCCCTGTGGAGAATACTGATCTAATTACCGAAGCGTGTGCGACCGTATCTGAAAACCCTCCCAACTTGAAAGACGCCCCCAAAACAAAGAAAAAGTTCGTAACGCCTGAGATTACAGTTCCGGTGGATGTCCTGGAAGCTACTACTTATTTCCAAGCCGTCGATAGCGGAGTAAGCAACTGACCTTCCTGGTTGCTTAATGCCGGCGGTGGTGGAATAAGGTCTCTTCATAGCATAGTCACGGTACGGTCGCGGATACTCGCCTGGTTGCGCAAGCCTTTCGCGATTGCCGGCCATTTATTCTTGCTCTACCAGCCAACAGGTGTCGCAATGCACCGGAAAACTGCGCAAAGCACCGCTGACGATTCCCAAGATGGCGATGATGCTTGGGTCACACGTTATGCAATTCTGACCTTCGCGCTCTTCGTGCCGCTCCTGATTTCCTTTTTGTTCATCAGAAATCTGTATCCCTTCGCCGCCTCCACGATGATGATGGCGGCGGGTGACGCTCGCAGCAGTCAGACGTACTACGTATTACGCGGAGAGACTGTGTCCGGCTTAACTGTCGACCTGCCGGCGGTAGAACTCACGAACGCACTGTCGAATGTCACCTGGGGACTAGTTTCTGCCACAGCCGAAAACAAGGCCTTCTCAATCCGCACGCCGCATCCCGCGAATACTGCTTTAGTGAATGCTTTCGGCGGAAAGGAAAACTTGCCGCCAGGCGTGCGGGTTCCGGATCTCTTGCGTAGTTGGGGAGAGATCTATAACTCGCGCTTACCAGCTTCGTCATCGCAAAGGCTGCGAGCTATTGAGATCGACGTCTATCGCTGGCAACCGGGGACGTACGGAGACTATGACACTTACGTTAAGACATGGAGATTAGATTTTTAAAAAAGTTAGTGCCGATCGATGCGTTGGCGCTGGGAATGATTCGCGCGGCAATCTGCACCTTTGTGCTGCTTGACGTGCTGTTGACCGATTTTGTCGATCTGGGCCGCTTACCAACTACGGTGATGCGGCCGACAGGCGCAATGCAGATTCTACCGTGGAAGTTCTATGACCTTTTGGTAACGCCGCGCGGCATGTTGGCATTGAAGTTTCTGTTGATGCTTTCACTGGCCGCCGCCGCCGCCGGATATTTCACGGCGGCTTCAACAAAATCAGCAGCATTATTGTTTCTGTTTTATCAAGGACTAATTCGTAGCTTTGGGCACTTCAATCATGATGAGATGCCGGTTGCTTACATGCTAATTTGCCTGGCATTTGTGCCTTGTGGCGACGCGTTTTCTTTGGATAGCCGACTAGGGCGCGCACGCAAACGCGTCGGCGATTTGGTTTACGGATATCCGATACTTCTAATGCGGTGCTTGCTGGCGTGGTCATATTTCAGTTCGGCTTTGATCAAACTACGCGTTTCCGGTCTCGGATACTTCAATGCTGATAATCTGCCGAACATCGCGATCATGCATTCACTGGATAACTTGCACCGCACACACTTTCGGCTCGCGTTCTGGCTACCCAGTGTTCGCGGAATGACAACGCTGGCTGTTGTTTTGGTCTTCTTGTGGGAGATCGCTTTTCCGCTGACGATTTTTTCGCGGACTGCGCGGCGGATCATTTTGCCTTTTGGCTTGTTGTTTCACTTGTTGACCACGCTCTTCATGAACCTTTCTTTTCCGTACCATGTCGCGGCCTATGCAGTTTTCATTGATTGGCCCCGGTTGGCACAGCGCGTGTCATCCTTCAGACACGCTAGGATTGTAAATCGAGCGCAAGCGGCCACGTAAACTCCATAGAGACTGCATTACTGGCTGCTAATAACGCGCGATGTTATGCTGTGAATTCAGCACGAGGTCTATTCAAATGGCCAATTCTGCTCCATTCGATCACATTGTCTTTACGGAGTTTGATGACTCCGAAGGCATCCTCGTCGACTTGAACACGAAGAAGTATTACCAGCTTAATGAAACGGCGATGTTGATCTGGAAGGGATTGGAGCGGGGGCTCGGCACGGGTGAGATCGTCAATCAAATTGTCGCAAACTATGAAATTGCTCCCAACGACGCCCTTCGCAATGTCGACGAAATTGTCGCGAAGTTTCAAATGTATAGTCTCGTCGCCGCGGCTAACGACGCAAGCCGGTAGATATTCAGGCGAAGTGTTGCCGTAACCTTCTAATCACCGACTCCAGTCGCTTAACGTCCTCGTCCGAAGAGCGAATTGGGATCGGGTTTTGACCTGAACCAACCAGCGAGGGCCGTCTTTGTCGCGCCGCTCTCCACTTCGCAAACGCGATGTTCGAATTCCTCGTCAACGGGAAAAATGATCGCGTCGCCGTAATTGCGATTGGAGACTTCGCAGAGAATCTTGTGTGTTTTGGCCGACCGAATTTGTAACGCGCCGCCTTCATACGGCTCCGCATTGAGATTAATACTCAAAGCGATCATACGGCCTTCGTCAGTGATGTCGGTGTGCCAGCGGTTGAAGTAAGTGCTGCTCGCCGGACGCCAGTAAATACGGCCGCTGAAGCAGGCGATGTGCGCGCAACCAGTGATTTGTTCGATCGCGCGGAAAAGACTCGGACTATTCAGCAACAGCTCCGTTGCGAGATATGCGGTGCAATCAATCGGCCGTAATTCAACTCCGGTTTCGCGATCGACAACGCGGTATTCAGCGCCCTCTAATTTCTTTTCAATTAACTCTAACAATCGCGCATCGAGAAAGTTCGGCAGCAGCAGCCAGTGCTGTTCGACGAACGTC
>DASYPX010000236.1:0-4658 GCA_036006125.1 Pyrinomonadaceae bacterium
TGCCTCATCGCGATTGAACTTTGGATCTTTCGCTTCGATTACCAAAAAGAAACTGTCGCGCGTGGCCAGCGCGAAACTCGGCGCGTTGAAAACCGGGTGATACGGCTGCGGCAGCTTGTTCAGCGCCAGCATGCCAAACACAGCGGCAAAAGCGGCCGCCAGGACGGTGCATTCAAACGTGATCGGAATAAACGCGGGCCAGCTATTGAACGGTTTCCCGCCGACGATGATTGGATAGTCGATCACTTCCATCCAGTACTGCATGAAAAATCCACCCAGCGCGCCAAGGATGCCGCCGGCGAGCACGATCAGCGGCAACGTGGTGCGCTTGAACCCGATCGCTTCATCCAACTCTTCGATCGGAAACGGCGAGTAGCCGTTGATCTGCCGATAACCCGCCTCGTACGTCTCACGCGCCGCCGCCACCAGGTGGCTCGGACTGTCGAACTGCGCCATCACGCCGTAGAGTTTTGGCTTCTCCTCTTTCACGACATTTCAACCACCAAGACACAAAGACACAGAGATTAGAAACTCAAGAAAGTGCTCTGCTAATTTCCTTCTCATTTCTGCTTTGCGTCTTCGTGTCTTTGTGGCAAATCTCCTAAGTTTCCTCAACTTCCGCTTCCGGAAGGATCGTGCGCATCTCAAAAATCGAAATCATGGGCAGGAACCGGATAAACAGAAACACCAGGCTCAGGAAGAACCCGATTGTGCCGATGAACATTGCCCAATCCCAGACAGTTCCGCGATAGAAACCCCACGACGAAGGAAGAAAGTCGCGGTGCAGACTCGTCACTACAATCACAAACCTTTCGAGCCACATGCCGATGCTGACCACGAACGAAATCAACCAGAGGATCAGCAAGTTCGAGCGCAACTTTTTGATCCAGAGCAGTTGCGGCGTGATGCCGTTGCACAGAATCAACGCCCAGTAGTAATAGGCATATGGCCCATGCATGCGGTTCCAAATCATGAAGTGTTCGTAATCATTGCCGCTGTACCAGCCGAAGAACGCTTCAATCATGTAGCCGTACACGACGATCAAACCCGTCGCCAGCATGACCTTCGCCATGTTGTGCATGTGCCGCATCGTGATGAAACTCTCGAGGCCGTAAATCTTTCGCAGCGGAATCGTCAGCAGCAAAACCATCGCGAAGCCCGCATAGATCGCGCCGGCCACGAAGTAAGGCGGAAAGATGGTGGCGTGCCAACCCGGAATGATGCCAACAGCAAAGTCGAAACTGACGATCGTGTGCACCGAAAGCACGAGCGGCGTCGCCAGTCCGGCCAGCAGCAGGTAGGCCATCTCGTATCGATGCCAGTGACGTGCTGAGCCGCGCCAACCCATCGCCAACATGCCGTAGATCATCGCGAACGTTTTGTTCTTGGCCCGGTCGCGTAGCGTGGCAAAGTCTGGAATCAATCCGATGAACCAGAACAGCGCGGACACGGTTGCGTACGTCGAGACGGCGAAGACGTCCCACATCAGCGGGCTGCGAAACTGCGGCCAGATTCCCATCGTGTTCGGATAAGGGAAAAGCCAGTACGCGAGCCACGGCCGCCCAAGGTGGAAGATCGGATACATGCCCGCCTGCGCCACCGCGAACAGTGTCATTGCTTCCGCGAAGCGATTGATGGACGTTCGCCATTTCTGGCGCAGCAGCAGGAGAATTGCGGAAATCAGCGTTCCCGCGTGACCGATGCCGATCCACCAGACAAAATTGATAATGGCAAAACCCCACCCGACCGGCTGGTTGACGCCCCACAAACCGATGCCGTTGAAAACGAGGTTCGTAATTGTCAGCAACAACAGTTGGAACAGCAGGAAAGAAATCGCAAAGCCAATGAACCAGCCCACTGGCGTCTTGCGCTGCAGAACGATGGCGCTGATCTTGTCGGTCACCGAGCCGAAGGTCAGCTCAGTACCGACCACGGGATGCGTCCCGTGAATAGATGTGTGGTAATCGCGTCGTTCTTCGTCCATCATCGGTTTCACCACTAAGACACTAAGAACACAAAGGAATTATTAAATGGCTTTGGGACTTAGTGTCTTTGTGGTTGAAGTCATCCCTTAATCTCCGGATTCGGATTCCGCAACGCGCTCAAGTACGTCGTCCGCGGCCGCGTGTTCAACTCGCCCAGCAGCGAATAGTCGCGCTCAAGCGCTTTCAGTTTCGAAACGTTGCTGTTGGGATCGTTGATGTTACCGAAGACAATGGCTTCGGTCGGACACACTTGTTGGCAAGCTGTTACGATCTCGCCGTCGCGCACCGGGCGTCCCTCGAGCTCTGATTGAATCTTGGCCGCCTGAATGCGCTGCACGCAGTATGTGCACTTCTCCATCACGCCGCGGCTGCGCACCGACACGTCAGGATTTCTCATCAACTGATATGTCGGCGTGTTCCAGTCATTGAACAAAAGGAAGTTGAAGCGTCGCACTTTATAGGGGCAATTGTTCGAGCAGTAGCGCGTGCCGACACAGCGGTTGTAGACCATGTCGTTCAGACCTTCCGCGCTGTGCGCAGTCGCGTGCACCGGACAGACAGGTTCGCACGGCGCGTTTTCGCAGTGCATGCACGGCACGGGTTGGAAGTAAGGTCCTTCCGGGTGCGACTCTTCACCTTTGAAATAAGCGTCGACGCGAATCCAGTGCATCGAGCGGCCTCGCTTTACCTGGTTCTTGCCGACAATTGGAATATTGTTCTCAGCCTGACAGGCAATCATGCACGCGTTGCAGCCGACGCAACTGTTCAAGTCGATTGACATGCCCCACGCATATCCCTTGCCCTGATTTTTGTAATCGAAATCCTGATAGAGCGAGAGTTCGTGCGTCTCTTTGTGTTGCTCTTCGCGTTCGCCCTGCAGCTTGTCTTTCTCTTTCAAGTATTCGTCAACCGGCGTTTCGCGCAGAATGTCGCGGCCCAACATGTCGAACTGAAGCTGTGTCGTGGCGATCGCGTATCGCAGACCGTTCTTGTTAATCCACGCCCCGGACGAGGACCATGCCGCGTCGGAACGTCGGATGTCGTAAGCATTAAAACCGAGCCCGCTGCTGACGCGGCCGCCTAGCGGACGTCCGTATCCGAGATGAATGGTAATGACGTCGTCGGGCTGTCCCGGCAGGATCCAAACCGGCACTGATTTCGCAATCGACTTGTCGCCGAGACCGAGCGTCGCCATGTCGACATACGCTTCTTTACCAATCTTCTCTTCTTCGTAGTTCGGCGGCAGGCAACCGATCTTCTTCGCGGTGTTCGGACTAACAAGCGCGACGTTGTCCCACGTGATCTTGGTTAAAGGCTTGGGCAACTCCTGCAACCAGCCATTGTTCGCGAACCGGCCGTCGTAGATCGATGGGTCGGGGCGAAAGACGACCTCGTAAGTATTCGCTGGGAGCGCGGGCGCCCCGCCCGCATTCTGCAGCGAAGAAGCCCAATCCGATTTTGCCGCGACAGTTTTTGTCGGGAGCGCCGTGTTGGGAATAAAACCGTCGTGCAGCCACTTGCGCCACTGGGTCTCGAAATTCCCGGATGCATTTGGAGCTGGAGAAGCCGTTGGCTGCGGCGAACCCGAGGGCGTTGCCGAGGGCGAAGCTGACGGCCTTGGCGAAGGTGAATTGTTTTTACTGCCACCTCCGTTTTGCCCGGCACCTGACCCCTGCTCCCTGACACCCGCAGTTCGCCAGTATTCCTTGACGATGTCGTACGGCTTCTTGTCGTAGTTATCCGAAAACAGCGCGAGCATTTCGTGCGCGGTCTTGCCGTCGTAAAGCGGCGCGATCAAGGGCTGCACGAGCGTAGCGGTGCCGTCGTACGCGCGCGTGTCGCTCCACGATTCGAGGTAATGCGCCGCGGGAATGTGCCACTGACAGATGTCCGACGTTTCGTTGTTGTAGAGACTCAGGTGCGCGCGCAGCTTAACTTTACTCAAGCGGTTGAGATCGAGACGGAGATCAATCGGCGTGTTGTAAGCCGGATTACCGCTGATGATGATGAGCGTTTCGACTTTGCCGGCGTCGATGTCCGCGACGAGTTCGCGGAGTGACTGCGTCTGATCGACAGAGTTGGCTTCGATGGGGTCGGAATAGAAGACGGTCTTGCCGACGTTGCCGAGTGCGTCGTTCATCGCGTGAGCGAGCGCGTGAACAACCGGTGAAGCAGAGCGGCCCGCAATGACGATTGAAGATCCTTTGTGCTGTTGAAGGTCTCGAGCCACCGCGCCGGCGTCAAATGTTGCGGCGGCCGAAGGAGCGCTGACCTTCGCGCCGACAAAGCTAGCCAGCGCTTGAACAGCCTGGACGGACTCGCTCGGCTTCGCAGCGAACCGATGATCAGCATTCGCTCCCGTAATCGTTGGCGTGCTTTCGATCACGTACAGCCGGCTCATCATGGCACGCGCATCCTGCGCGTGATTCACGGGCGAGACGCCCGTGCCACTTTCTGCGCCTTCGCGCCGCTTCGCCGCGTAATCCCGCGCGTAACGCAAATTTCCCGGCCAACTGTTCAGAAAATCCGCAGCGAGCGAAAGAATCCGATCGGCTTTGCTGAAGTCATAAGTGACATTCACGTCCTGGCCGAACGCCATGATTGCGCCTGCGCGCGCATTGTCGCGATTGACCGGTTCGTACTGATGCCACTTGGCTTCGGGAAAGTCTGTGA
>DASYPX010000237.1:0-19710 GCA_036006125.1 Pyrinomonadaceae bacterium
ACTCCAAATCTTCGCGATTGTCTTCGCGGCTTCTTTTTTCTTCGCATGTTCGCGGACCCAACCCAGTCAAAACTCAACCACTCCCACTCACGAAGTTACTGACGAAGCCGGCCGTCGCGTCACGCTGCCAGTCAAAATCGATCGAATCGTTTCGCTTGCGCCGAATTTGACGGAGATTGTCTATGCGGTTGGTGCGGGCGATCGGCTGGTGGGCCGGACTAGCTACTGTGATTATCCGCCGCAAGCAAAGTCAGTAATTGAAGTTGGTGACACGCTTCATCCCAGCGTGGAGCGAATCATCGCGCTGAAACCGCAACTTGTTCTGGTTTCGACGGCTTCCCAGCTCGAAAGCTTCACGCGCCAACTTGACGAACAAAAGATTGCCGTCTACGTGACAAACCCGCAGAGCCTCGATCAAGTTTTTGCATCGATCGAGAAGCTGGGAAATCTGTTTGGCAAGAATGATGTCGCCGCGAAGTTGCTTGCTGATCTTCGCCGTCGCGCGAAGACCGTTGAAAGCGCGACTGCACAGTTAAAGCCGGTTCGAGTTTTTTACCAGGTTTCAGACGAGCCGCTTTACACGATCGGTCGCGACGCTTACTTAACTGACTTAATCAAGCGCGCGGGTGGAATTTCAGTCACCGCGGACGTGCCCACTGCGTTTCCGCGATTTAGTGACGAAGCCGCACTGGCGTCCAAACCTGACGCAATCATTCTGCCGACCGGCGGCTCGATGGGAAACGCGAATGCCACAGTCGCGCCCGCGTTGAAGAACTCACCCGCAGTTCGCGACAACCGAGTTTACAAAATTAACGACGACTTACTTTCGCGGCCAGGTCCCCGGCTCGTTGATGGGCTCGAACAGCTGGCGAAGACGCTGCATCCCGAATCGTTCAAATAACGAATGGTCGAACCAAGCCAAAGCAGAACAGATTTGGGCCGGACGCTTTTGGTCTGCGCGGGGATGTTTTTGTTACTCGTGATTGTGTTCGTGATCTCATCGGTCATCGGAGCGCAAAGACTTTCGTTGAGCGGCGCATTGTGCGCGCTTACCGGAAAAGCGCGTTGCAGTCTTTCCGCAGAAGAACGTGCAATCCTTTTCGATATTCGCGTGCCGCGGATTTTGCTCGCCGGCGCGGTGGGGACATGTCTGGCAGCGGCGGGCGCTGCTTATCAAGCATTACTGCGGAACCCGCTCGCCGAACCGTATCTGCTCGGCGTGTCCAATGGCGCCGCGGTCGGCACGATGGTGGCGTTGGTCTTCTTTGCCGCACACGAATGGAGCCGTCCAGTGATGGCGTTTGGTGGCGCGATCGCCGCCACGTTTTTAGTTTACCGGCTTGCGCGCGGGAGAGCCGGCGCAACGCCTGAGCGTTTGATTCTGGCCGGCGTGATCGTCACGACCTTTCTTTCTTCGGCGATCGTTTTTATCACGACCATCATGGATGCAACGCGCATTCGTTCTTTTACGTTCTGGTTGCTCGGCGATCTCTCCGGCACGACTTCGAGTCTCTTGACGGTCGCGTTCATCGCCGCGGCGGTCGGCGTGATCGCGCTCGTCATGAATGCTCGTGCGCTGAACTTGATGATGCTCGGCGAGCGCGATGCTTTCGATTTGGGCGTCGAAATCGGACGCGTGCGGCTGATTGTTTTTGCTGCCGCCAGTTTGTTAGTTGGCGCATCAGTCGCATCCAGTGGTTCAGTCGGTTACGTCGGTCTGGTAGTGCCGCATCTCGTGCGGCTCTCGTTTGGCAGTGACAATCGCCTGGTGATTCCCGCGGCGGCGATTGCCGGAGCGACGTTTGTAATTGTCGCTGACACCGTGGCGCGCACAGTCATCGCGCCACGCGAACTTCCGGTTGGCGCGATCACGGCGCTAATTGGTGCGCCTCTGTTTGTGTATTTGTTGAAAAGGGGAACATCAGCAGTTTAGAGGCTACCGCCCGCCATCCTATGCGATTACGAATGCAGGCGGCCGGTAGCCCGCTTCTAAACGACCGAGTTCGATTGTCGAATGCTCGAAGCTAAAAACATCACGGTCCGCTACGACGCGCGCCTTGCGGTGCAAGCGGTTTCACTTCGCGTTGAGCCAGGGAGAGTGATTTCAATTGTTGGTCCCAATGGCGCAGGTAAATCGACGCTCTTGCGCGCTCTCAATGGCAACGTCAAACCGACCGCCGGCAACGTGATTCTTGACGAACGACCCTTGCGCAGCCACACACGCCGCGCGATTGCTCAACGCGTTGCGGTGGTCACACAGGAGGCGGATGTGCGATTCCCCGTTACCGTTTTCGAATTCGTGCTCGGCGGACGCTACGCGTGGGCGAACGTGACGGCATGGGGCTGGGAAAGTGATCGCGATATCGAGCTGGCGCAAAACGCGATTGCCGAAACGGAACTCGTGGGCTTCGAGTCGCGCTTGATGAACGAACTGTCCGGCGGCGAACGTCAACGCGCCGTGCTTGCGCGCGCACTCGCGACGGAGGCGAAGATTTTCCTCCTGGATGAGCCGACTGCGAATCTGGATCTCGCGCACCAGGCGACAATGCTGCGTCTGATCCGCTCGCGTTGTAATGCGAGCGACAGCGCGGCAGTCGTGGTGACTCATGACGTAAATCTGGCCGCAGAGTTCTCGAACGAAGTGATGCTAATGAAGGATGGACGGAGCGTGGCCTTCGGATCGCCGCGGGAGATTCTTACTGAACAGTTGTTGAAACAGGTGTTTGGTTTGCAGGTACTGGTGGATGCGCATCCGGTTTCTGGTGCGCCGCGTGTGACGCCAGTTCACGAAATGAGGTCAAGTCCATCCGCGTAAGCAGGTGGATCGAAGTACTCGATGAATGATGAGGAATGAACGATGAAGAAATATCTGTTTTTAATGCTGTGTTTGTTGGTCGTTACCGTGACTGCAGTCGCCCAAAGCGGATCTGAAGTTAGCGGTCACGTAACTGATGAGCGTAGCGGCAGTATCGCCGGCGCTGAAGTACGTCTAATTCCACGATCAGGGACGACGGTCGTGGCTGTGACAAATTCAGGCGGCACCTTCGCTTTCACCAATGCTGTGCCCGGCGATTACATCATCGAGATAAAAGCGCCCGGCTTTGCCTCCGTGGCGTTGCCAATCACGATTACGCGCGGGCAGCCAGTGACGAAAGACGTGACGATGTCAGTAGAAGCCGTGAACGAGACAGTCACGGTCACGCCGAGCGGAACCACACAACGAGTTGATGAGACATCTAAGGCGATCACGGTGCTCGACAACCAGGCAATCGAGACGAAGCGCGAAATTGGCGTCAGTGAGAGTCTCCGTGGCATCCCAGGCGTGCGCGTGCAACAGCAAGGTTCGCCCGGTGCTTTGACGAGTGTGCGTCTGCGCGGCCAGCGCACGTTCGATACGGCGGTGTTGCTGGATGGTTTGCGGGTCCGCGACGCCTCAGACATCAACGGCGCAATGGTTCCTTTCTGGCCTGACCTGGTCCCGAACGATCTCGACCGGGTCGAAGTCCTGCGCGGTTCCGGGTCATCTATTTACGGCACAAACGCCATCGCCGGCGTCATCAATCTGGTTCCTTCCACCGCTGGCGGCGATCGACATTTTGAGTTCGGATTTGACGGCGGCAATCTCGCGCTGTTTCGCGAAAGGCTGAAGGGGTCAGGCGGGATCGGCAGTCGCGCCGGCTTCAGTTTCGGTTTGTCGCGCGTCGATGTGCGTCACGGCGTTGACGGCAATGACGAATATGGAAACACGGCTGGTTCGGGCCGTTTTCAAGTCCGTCCCACGCGTTCTTCGACTTTAAGCGCAACCTTTTACGGCACAACTTCGAACGCGCGTATCAATGACAGCCCCTTTTCGCTACCTGCCGCCTTCACACGCGGACTGTATCCGCAAGCAATCGAAGGCGAGACGTTTCATGCAGACGTCAACAACCCTGATGAAGGACGCCGGAATCGATTACTGGTCGCAGCGGTTCGTTTCAATCAACAAATCAATGACGACGTCTCATTTTCGATCGCCTATCAACACGTCGGCTCGCGACGGCGAAACTACAACGGACCGCAAATCGATTCGCAGTTCGCGCAGTTCTACCCCGTCGGCGATTTTGAATTTGTGGCGGTCAACAACGGTTCCACCGACACGTTAGACGCGCGCGGGAATTTTCAATTCGGTCGCCACAACCTGGCGACTGTGGGTTTTGAATTCGAGCGTGAATCGATATTTCAATCGAACCTTCCGTCGTTCAGTCCCTTTAACAACACGACCGACACACAGCGAACGGTCGCCCTGTTCGCGCAGGATCAGATCTTCGCACTTGATGCTCGTTTACAGATTTCGCTCGGCGTTCGCGGTCAATGGTTCCGCGTGAGGGCGGCTGATCGACCCGGTTATCTGAATTCCATAAGTCCGGAAAACTCAATCACCGGCGATGGTTCGATCGCTTACTTTGTCCGTTCGACCGGTACAAAGTTGCGCGCGCACATCGGCAACGGATTTCGCGCCCCCTCGTTATATGAAAGATTCGGCGCCGCCACGTTTCCGCAGGTTGGTTTCGTTCGTTTTGGAGATCCGACACTGCGGCCTGAGCTGTCGATAAGTGTGGATGGCGGGTTTGACCAGCGACTCAAAAATGATCGCGCGCGGTTCGGCGCGAGTTACTTCTACACAAGGTTGCAACGCATAATCGGCTTTCCGTCCGTCTTCGCAGTCGATCCACTCGGCGAAAATCGTCCAGGCGGAGTATCGCGAGGAGTGGAAACTTATCTCGAAGCTGCGCCGTTTCGCGGCGCGGACTGGCGCGCGTCATACACGTTTACGAACAGCGATCGCTTTGTCGTGGGGCGCGGCTTGCAACCTGAGTACGTCATTCCCAGGCACCTGCTGGGTCTAACAATCAATCAACGCTACCGTGCTTTCGTTTTCAGTTTCGATTTGAATCGCACTGGCAGCTACATCGCACCGATTTTCGAAAACGATTATCCCTTCCGGACGGCAGAGCTGACATTTCCCGGCTACACAAAAGCTGATCTCTTTGTGAGTTACAGACGTCAAACGTCAGAACGCGTTACGTTTACGTTCTTTGGCGGTGCGGACAATCTTTTTGACGTGAAATATTTCGAGAACGGCTTTCGCGCACCGGGGATCATGGCGCGTGGCGGAGTGACCGTGGAAATAAGGTAAACCGGCTGCCAGCCTGTTCTCCCGGATCGGCGAACAGGCTGACAGTCGTTTCTCGAGTTTTTGGACTCAGCGATTAGAACGGCCGTTAGGTCGTTTTCAACAACTCGCTAGGCTTCCTTGCCGCCCAGCAATCCGCCGATCAGGAAGACGATGCCCAGCAGGACATGGATGATGTGATCCATCTTCCCAAGCATCAACAGTGTGCCGATGCTGAACATGTGCTCTTCTCCGGTTCCCAAGAACCATCCTGCCACGCCTAGCAGCAGGTAAACGATACCGAAGATAAGACAGAAGCCTTTCGCTGCGCTTGCCGATCCGGCGAAGCCGAAGTACAGAGCAATCGCGCCGGACACAATGTGCACAAGGTTGTGAACCGGCGTGAGGTGCGCACCCAGAAGCGTGGGGGCGACAAAACCGACAATGCCGACAAGAACGAATACGACACCGAGGATCTTGCAAACAGTCTTTGCCATGATCTTTGTTGTTCCTCCTGTGAAACCGATGCGATTCGGGGCGATCGGTCAGAATGCGTCCGATCACCGAGTGTCAGAATGGTAACGTCCCTGGATCGCGGCGGATTGTACACCCAAAACTGTGGCGAGAACGACACATTTTTGTCGCCGGGCACCCAATTAAGCGTTTCACTTGATCTTAGCATCTAATCGGAGCATATAATGCGCGCCCAAGTCTGAAAATACGGTCAAGGGGGGAAAGCGACATGAAGCCCTTCGTCGCTGGTGTTCTCGTCCTCGCCACGTTCATCTCCGGGTCTTTTGCCCAGTCTCGGACGCCGAACAAAACAGCAACTCAAAGAGTGCATTCGGAGACGATCCGAATTTGCCAGGGTGTGCCGATTCCTGACGGGTACGTCATCATCGGCTACAGCACTTCCTCTGCCTGTCCGCACGGCGCTTACGTGCTGAAGAAGCAAGCATCGTATGACAGCTCGCCGGCAACGGACGGGACGAATCAATCGTCAAGTGCGCCACCGATATCAAGCGGCGCTGGCAATTCGTCGAAGGGCCGCCGCACGCGATCCTCTCAAACACGGCAGAATTCTGATCAGCCCCAAACGGCATCAGGATCATTAACCGGTCGATCGCAAACACCGGTGGGCCAAGCCACCGGAAACGGCCGCGCCACGGTAACGACTTCCGCGACGCGAGCCCGCAGAGTGACGCCGGAACAAGAAGAAACACCGACGGGTCCGCCAAAGCTAAGTGGCTCACAAGTCGCTACTGCGTCGGGGCCTCCGCGACTCATTAATCCCAGATCGCAGAGTGACACCGCGACGCCAAGTGACGATTCACAACCCGTAGCGCAGCCGACACCGGAAGAGGTTGACGAGAATGACATAGTTCGCGTTGACACTACTCTGGTAACGGTACCGGTCAGCGTTCTCGATCACGATGGACGATTCGTGCCGGGCCTGAAACGCGAAGACTTTACGCTTTTCGAGAATAATCAAGAGCAGTCGATCGCTTATTTCGAACCGGCCGAGAAACCATTCACGGTGGCTCTACTGCTCGACACCTCGGCGTCAACCCACTTTCATCTCGACGAGATCAAGGAAGCGGCGATTGCTTTCGCGAAACAACTGAGGCCGCAAGATCGCGTCTTGATTGTCAGCTTCAACAGTGAAGTGCTTCTGTTGACGGAAGCGACGAACAATCTTGGCTTGATCCAGGATGTGATTGAGGTTAACGCCTACACGGGTACTTCAACGCGTTTGTACGACGCGGTGGACCTGACGATCAAAGAGCGCTTGAATCAGATTAAAGGGCGCAAAGCGATCGTGCTATTCACTGACGGTGTCGACACGGCGAGTCAGCAGGCGACTTACGAAAGCACGCTTAGTGAAGTCGACGAACTTGACGCGCTCATCTATCCAATTCAGTACGACACCACCGACTATCTGCGCGCGATGCAGAACGCGGGCACGATCACGGTGACGACGACGCAACGCGGAATTTTCGGCAACCGCACTTCACAGCAGACCTACAACGTACCGACGAACAATGGTCAGCCACTGCCTGGAGCAACGAAGGCTGACTACGATCGCGCGGATCGGTATCTGCACGAGCTGGCCAACAAAACGGGCGGCCGGTTGTACGAGGCAAACGACACGAATCAACTGGCGGCGTCGTTCACGCGCATCGCGGAAGAATTACGACGGCAGTACACGATTGGTTATTACCCAAAGACGGCCACGGTCTCTGACGGCGAACTCCGTCAGATTCGCGTGCGTGTTCGCCAGCCAAACCTGGCTGTTAAGGCGCGCAACAGTTATGTGAAGTCAAATTCGGGAAGTCAGAACCAGTAAGCACGTTCGCACTTTCTGCTGCTAGTGCGGCAGTCGCGGAAAGCCGAGCAAGGAGGGTAGTTCGATGTTGAATAAATTTTCGTCTGAACAGCTATCACACGTGCGCCGCACGGTTAAGCGAGCGGTTGGACTGACTGCGTTGCTGTTCGTGTTTGCTGCGACATGTGCCGCTTACACGATTGTCTTTCGCAGCGGCGAGCGTCTGGAGATTCCCGACGACTTCACTCTGACGCGCGCGACGCTCACCTATGAAATGGCGCCCGGGTTCAACAAGACGGTGCTGGTGACGCTGATCGATGTGGGGGCCACTGAGCGGGCGAATCGCGAAGCACCCGGAAGCTTCTTCAAGCACATTGGCCAGACGCAAAGCAACAGCAACAACACGAGCAGCAGCACTCAGCCGGAGCCCGTGACTCCGCAACCGCGCGCCGTGCGAACACTTACGAATAGCGATCTCGTGGGCTTCCGTGAGCGTCGGGTTGAAGCCGAAAAGGCTTACGAAAAGCGGCGCCAGGAATTGGGGCTACCGACGGTTGCGGAATCGCGCCGACGACAAGAGGCAGAGTCCGATGCTTTCCTGAATGAAGTGCGCGCGAAGTCGGCCGCGGATGCGACGGATGAAAGATACTGGCGCGGTCGCGCACGCGAGCTGCGCACTGAGATTGCTGCCGTCGACAATCAAATCAATTACGTGCAAGCGCGCCTGACTGAATTGAACAACTCGTCGACTCAGAACGGCCCGGTCATTACTGAGGTCTATCCGATCTGGCCCAACAACCAGCCCTGGGGACTCGGTCGCAGAGGACGCTGGGGAAATAATCCCAACGGCGTTTATGGACCTCCGCAACCGTTGCCGGGGTGGGGCCAAACACGACCGAATGGATTTCCGGATCGGACGTACGGCTATCCCGGTACATACGGCTACCCGGGCACGTACGGATATCCAGGCACGTATGGTTACCCTGGTACTTACGGCTATCCGGGGACCTATGGTTACCCGGGAACTTACGGATATCCCGGGCCCTTTGGTTACCCCGGCACTTATGGATATCCGGGAACATCCGGCTATCCGCCATTCGGATCAAACAACGACGCCAATTCGCAGGATGCAGCCGGGCTTCGCAGCCGGCTCGACGACTTACTCATGAAGCGCGCCGGTTTGATCGCCGAATGGCAAGCATTCGAAGACGAAGCGCGCGACGCACGCGTTCCGCAGATTTGGCTGGAACCCTGATAAAAGGTCTTTGGTCTTTGGTCTTTGGGCTTAGGTCTTTGAGCGGATTTGATTCTAGAATCGAATTGACAAACTCAAAGGCCAAAGTTCAAAGGTCAAAGACCTATGTCTAATTGGGAAACCATCATTGGGCTTGAAGTCCACGCCCAGCTCAGCACGCAATCAAAAATCTTTTGCGGATGTTCGACGCGGTTCGGAGACGAGCCGAACGCGAACACATGTCCGGTGTGTCTCGGCCTCCCGGGAGCGCTACCGGTTTTGAATCGCCGCGCGGTGGAACTCGGGGCGCGCGCAGCCCTGGCGCTGGGGCTTCACATCAACGAACGTTCGATTTTTGCGCGCAAAAACTATTTCTATCCAGACCTGCCCAAGGGTTATCAAATCTCGCAATACGATCAGCCGTTCTCGGCGAATGGCATTTTGGAAATTATGACGGCGGAGCGCGACGCTGCCGGACATGCGCGCGACTGGAAACCGATGACGGTGCGTATCACGCGGCTGCATCTGGAAGAAGACGCCGGCAAGAATGTTCATGAAGGTCTGCCGGATGTGGATCGTTATTCCTATATCGATCTCAATCGCGCCGGAACGCCGCTCGCGGAGATTGTTACCGAGCCTGATTTTCGTTCGTCGTGGCAGGCCTACGACTACGTTAACCACGTGCGTCGCGCATTACAGTGGGTCGGCGCGTCGGAAGCGGACATGGAGAAAGGAAATCTTCGCTGCGAAGCAAACGTATCCGTTCGTCGCAAAGGCGACGACAAGTTCGGCACAAAAGTCGAGTTGAAGAACCTAAACTCGGTTCGCTTCATGCAAAAGGCGATCGAGTTCGAAGTCGAACGACACATCAAGACGCTCGAAGAGGGCGGGCGACTGGTTCAGGAGACGCGTCTGTGGGATGAACGTTTGAGCGAAACACGTCCGATGCGCTCGAAGGAAGAAGCGCACGACTATCGTTACTTTCCCGAGCCGGACCTGCCGCCGCTCGTGGTCACCAGCGAGTTGATCGAAGAGGTCCGCGCGTCGATGCCGGAATTGCCTGGCCCGCGCGCCAAACGATTCACCGAAACATATGGATTGTCGTATGCCGATGCATCGCAACTGACCGCTGATCGCGCGCTGGCGGACTACTACGAGGCCGCCGTCGAAGCGAGCGGTGGCAATGCCCGCGCGACCACCAATTGGATTCGCTCTGAGTTGTTGCGCGAATTGGAGACCGCGGGACTGAGTGCTGCCAAATCACCGGTTCCCGCAGCCGAGCTCGGGGCGCTCGTCAAGTTTGTCGACGATGGAACCATCAGCGGCAAACAAGGCAAGGACGTTCTGGTTGAGATGTTTGCGACCGGCAAAACCGCCGCGACCGTGATCGAAGAGAAAGGCCTCGTGCAAGTAAGCGACACTGGCGAGATCGACCGCGTGATCGACGAAGTCATTGCCGCGAATCCGAAACAACTCGAACAATATCGCGGCGGCAAAGAAACGTTGTTTGGATTCTTTGTCGGGCAAGTAATGAAAGCGTCGAAAGGTAAAGCGAACCCGAAGATCGTGAATGAGCGGCTGAAAGAAAAACTTAAATAATTTGGAGTGCGGTGGCAGAGAAGCGGCGACACCGCTTTGGATCTATTTTCACCGCGCTTAAACAGCAATCCAAAGCGCCGTCGGCATCCCAATAAGTTGGGAATCTGCCGGCGCACTCCAAAAAGAGATGGACCTCACAAACAAAATCGCCATTGTCACCGGCGCCACGAAAGGGATTGGCCGCGCAATTGCCGACGCGCTGTTACGTGAAGGCGTCTCAGTTTGCGTTTCCGCACGGCATGTTGACGTGATCGGAACTGTCTCGAAGAAATCAGACAAGCAGACCGCACGCGAAATCATGTTTCCCTGCGATGTCCGCAACTATGATCACATACAGGGTTTGGTTGATTACACCGTCAAAGAGTTAGGCGGGCTCGACATTCTTATCAACAACGCCGGCATCGGGACATTTCGAACAACAGTCGAAGAGACTTCGCCCGACGATTTTCGTGCAGTGCTCGAGACGAATCTCTTCGGCGTCTTTTATTGCTGTCACGAAGCGATTCCGCGGATGAAGCAGCGAGGTGGCGGCTACATCATCAACATCTCTTCGCTGGCGGGCGCTAACCCGCATCCGCGAATGGCGGCTTACAATGCGTCGAAGTTCGGACTCAATGGTTTCAGCGAAGCATTGATGCAGGAAGTCCGGCACGACAACATCAAGGTCAGCTACATCATGCCCGGTTCAGTGAATACGGAATTTGGTGGTGATTCGCCGAGTGACGAAAAAAGTTGGCAGTTGACTCCGCAAGACATTGCGCGCGTCGTAATCGATCTGCTTCATCACGACGATCGCTCGCTGCCAAGTCGCGTCGAGATTCGGCCCAGCAAGCCACCGAAGAAATAAATGCGAGCCGTGGTCCAGCGCGTTCGGCGCGCCTCAGTGACAGTTGATGATGCAGTGATCGGCGAGATCGGAAACGGTCTCGTCGTTCTTGTGGGTATTGCGCGCGATGATACGAAAGTCGAAGCGGCTTATCTGGTCGACAAGATTTCGAATCTGCGTATCTTCGACGATGATGAAGGCAAAATGAATCTTTCCGTCAAAGACGTTAACGGTGGCCTGCTCATCGTTTCTCAGTTCACCTTGTATGGAGATGTGCGACGCGGTTTGCGGCCGTCATGGATCGATGCGGCGCCGCCGGAAGTAGCTGAACCGCTATACGACTTCTTCGTACGACAAGCGGGCACGGTTGTGGGCCGAGTGGCGACCGGAAAATTTCAGGCTATGATGCAGGTTGAACTGGTAAATAACGGGCCGGTGACGATTTTGCTGGATAGTGGAAAGCTGTTTTGACGGAAGCGCCCGCATCTTGCGGGCGGGTCGCGGGCATCCTGCCCGCGAATATTCGTGAAGGAGAATTCAATTGGTTAATAGATCTCACTTGAGTGTTTTTGTCTGTACCTTGCTTTTTCTTTTTCTCATCGCTTGCAACCGGACCGCTTCAAATTCGAACGGCAAACCGGCGGCAAACGTAAAGACCGGCGTCAAACCCGTCGCTGATTCCCAGGTCGCAGTGATTGAGACGGCTGACTACGGCCGCATCGTCGTCGAACTCTATCCAAATATCGCGCCGCAGCATGTCGAGCGATTCAAGAAGCTAATCAATGAGCATTTCTACGATGGCACTGCGGTCCATCGCGTCAATCCGGATCTTGGCATCATTCAGGGCGGTGATCCGCAAACGAAGGGAAGCAATCAACAGGTTTGGGGCAGCGGCAATTCACCTTATCCGAATGTGCCGGCGGAGTTCAGCGACATTCAGTACGAGCGCGGCACGTTGGGCGCAGCGCGCACTCAAGACGTGAACGGTGCCAACTGTCAGTGGTTCATCACGCTGAAACGTCAGCCGGCATTCGACAAGCAGTACACCGTGTTCGGCAAGGTGATTGACGGTATCAAGAACGCTGAGATCATCATGACCGCTCCGACGCAACCGGGAAGTGAGCGGCCGGCAGACAAGGTTGTGGTCAAGAGTGTGACACTTCAGCCGCGATCGAGTTTCCCGTAGGAGCGCAGGCATCTTGCCTGCGGTTCGCGCGCATCCTGCGCGCAATATTTTATGTCTGAACTCCCACGACGTAACGACTCAACCTTAGGTTGGCATCGCCGCGGCTATCTTCCGCACTTCGAAGGCGGTGAATTAGCGCAGTTCATAACCTTCAGACTCAATGACTCACTTCCACGCGACCTTCTGATCCGTTGGAAGGAGGAATTGAAGTTTGAACAGAACGGACAAGCCGCGTCGATCATGCGACGACGCGTCGAAGCATATCTCGACCAAGGACACGGTAGCTGTTTCTTACGCCATCCCGAAGTGGCCGAGATGGTGCAG
The DNA here is from genome assembly GCA_036006125.1 of Pyrinomonadaceae bacterium. Taxonomy (GTDB): domain Bacteria; phylum Acidobacteriota; class Blastocatellia; order Pyrinomonadales; family Pyrinomonadaceae; genus UBA11740. Next base: position 12,648 of record DASYPX010000237.1, read on the forward strand.
AATGCGCTGCTCTTTCATGATGGAACGAAGTACAAACTCGTGGCATGGGTAGTCACGCCAAATCATGCGCACATGCTTTGTACGCCCTGTGCGGGATATTCGCTTGCCGGCATCATGCATTCAATCAAATCGTTCACCTCGACGGAAGCTAATAAGTTGTTAAATCGTTCGGGCCGGTTTTGGCAAAAGGAATATTTCGACAGGTACATTCGAAATACAAGACAGTTCGCGAAGAGTCGCTTACATTGAGAACAATCCAGTGAAAGCGAATTTTTGCGATAGGCCAGAGGAATGGCCGTTTAGTAGCGCGCGATTACGAATGAAATAGTGCGCAGGCAGGATGCCTGCGACCCGCCCGCAAGGATGCGGGCGCTCCAACGTGCTCCAATGCGGTCGCCTCTCAATTCTTCGGAAACAAAATCGGCAGCGCCACTTCCGCAGTGAACATGCAGCGCGCGTTGTGACCGCAGAGCGGCACGACGACCACCTTATGCTGCGCGTTGTATTTGGCGTTCACATACGCAGCATACGCCTGTCCGCGCGCGAGACGCGTCGGGCCTTGCGCCATCGCGGGGCACGACGAATCGAAACCTGCCAACGGCAGCACATCCAGCTCACCCAACAAGTAAGTTACGGGCCGCGAGGCTAACTGCTTCTTTAATTGATCGTCCGGAATGTTCGCGGTGTAACCAGTGCGCGTTTTCAGACCGTAAGGCCAGTTGTCATACGTCGTGCAGTTGCGCGCATCGCCGAACTGGCGCAGCTCGTTATTGTTCGCCGCCGAAGGCCGTTCGGGATCGAGATATGAATAACTCGATGGATTCGAAACAACATAGGTGATCGAAACGCCCGCGGTATCGTGGATTTTGTTCGCCATCTCGTAACGCGTGACGAATTGACCACCGGCCGAATGGCCGGAGATCACGATAGCTTTCAAATTGGGGAAATTTGTCTTGTTTGTCAGCCCCCGCACGATGGCGTCCATGAAATCGTAAGAGGTAAGACTCTTGTTGGTGGTCGATGTTCCTCCCGAACGCCAACTGTCTCCGCCACAAGGCCAACTGACCTCATTCACTGCGAGCGTGTCCCGGCAGCCGCCGTCGTTCGAAGCGAAGCGCGGCGAGATCACAATGGTGTCAGTCATTGCGTTCGCGAGAAAGGTTGCGGCCAGACTCGTGCGAAAGTAATTGTCGGCATCACGGCCCTGGCCGTGCACAACGATCAGCGCGCGCACGATCTGTTCATTCTTCTTGTCCAGTGGATACGTCGAGTAAATGAGTGAACGCGATTCGCCGCCGAGACTCACCCAGCGTGTGCAATCGGGCGTAGCTTTTGTGCAGGGGTCAGCGGCGTAAGCCGGAAGAAAAACGAAGAGCAGCGTGAACGAAAGCAACAGTATGCGCATAGTGCGCGGGAGAATATAGCCTGACGAAGCCAGCCGCAAGCACAGAATTGCTAAAACAATAGAACGCGATTTCGATGCTCCGTGAGGAGCAGAATGTTTATAGAAGCGACAATCGTTTTCTGAAATGGCAAGAGGAGTACAGCCGAATGACTGTACTCCTCTTGCTGAACGAATCTTCGGAGCCGCAGTTCTATAAATATCTCGCTCCTCACGGAGCGAAAATAGGCTGAGAATCAGATCGTGTCCTCTTTCGTTTTCGACTGCTCTTCCAACTCGTACCGGTCGCGATCGCGTTTTTCAATCTTGTTGAGAAAATCCAGCTCTTCGTTGTCTTCAAAACTCACACCCATCGCTTTCGCGTTTTCTTCGACGAGCGATTGATCGGGAGTGGGGCTGTCGCCGGCTATGGATTCCGAACCTGCATCATTTACGTCTTCCCAGTCAGCGTCGACGTCGCCACCCGCGTCCGCAGGCGAGGCGGCAGTATTATTGTGCAGCCGCTGCGCCAGCAAGTCAGGATCCTTTGGTGCATGCGCGATCTCTTCTTCCATGAATTCTTCAATCTCAGGATCGGGCACGAACTCTGGATCATTGCTCAGATAGTTGAATGCTTCCGGCTGCTTCTTCGGCATAGCGATAGTCTCCTGTTGTGGATGTGCTCGACACACCCGGATCATCAATCAAAACGCAGGGGGTTCGGTTGACGCGACTATAACAAATCAACTATCGCAGTCACAACGAACCCAAGCGGTGACTGTAATCACATTTTAGTCACGACAGTCGCTTGACGATCCATCACGCGAAACCTAAACTTAGATTTGAATCTGACATTAAATCCTGCTTTTGGTCGCGCGTTATCGTCAGACCCTTCGCGCGATCCTTCGACTAACTATGCCGCATAATCTCTGGAACACACTGCAATCGTTTGAACCCAACGCCGGAAAGTCTGGTCAGTTTTATTCATTGCCCCAACTGGAGAAAGAAGGCATTGGCCCAGTCTCGAAACTGCCCGTGAGCATCCGCATAGTACTCGAATCTGTGCTGCGGAATTTCGACGGCACGAAGATCACCGAAGACGACGTGCGCGCCGTTGCAAACTGGCAAGCAGGCGCCGAGCGCACCGAAGAAGTGCCGTTCGTGGTCGCGCGCGTGCTGTTGCAGGACTTTACTGGCGTGCCGCTGCTCGTCGATCTCGCGGCGATGCGTTCGGCGGTGACGCGCTTGAATAAGAATCCCGCGATCATTGAGCCGCTGGTGCCGGTCGATCTGGTGATCGATCACTCGGTGCAGGTTGATTTCTCGAGTACTCCAGACGCGTTCCGCAAAAACATGGAAATGGAGTTCAAGCGGAACAATTCGCGCTATCAATTTTTGAAGTGGGGGATGCAGGCATTCGACGGCTTTCGCGTGATTCCGCCGGGCATCGGCATCTGTCATCAGGTGAATCTCGAATACCTGGCGAAATGCGTGTGGGAAAAGTACGGCGTCTACTATCCTGACAGCCTTGTAGGCACCGATTCGCACACGACGATGGTCAACGGCCTGAGTGTCGTGGGCTGGGGCGTCGGTGGAATTGAAGCTGAAGCTGCGATGTTGGGTCAGCCGGTTTACTTCCTGACGCCTGACGTTGTCGGCGTCCACATGAGCGGACAGTTGCGTGAAGGGGTAACGGCGACTGATCTCGTGCTCGCCGTCACAGAGTTGCTGCGTAAAGCAAAAGTCGTCGGCAAGTTTGTCGAGTTTCACGGCGAAGGCGCCGCGTCACTCTCCGTAGTCGATCGCGCGACGATTGCGAACATGTCGCCCGAGTATGGCGCGACGATGGGTTATTTTCCGCCCGATGACAAAACCTGCGAATACTTGAAAGCCACGGGCCGCGACGACGATCACGTTGAGGCAGTGGGCAATTACTTCAAAGCGCAAGGCATGTTTGGCATGCCACGCAAAGGCGAGATCGAATACAGCACTCTGCTGGAACTCGATCTCGACACGATTGTGCCGAGCGTGGCTGGTCCAAAGCGTCCGCAGGATCGAATTCCGCTGCCGGAATTGAAGAACACGTTCATCAATCTTCTGCAGCAGGATTCGAAATCGGGCGGCTACGGCAAACCGTACAGCGAAATCGACGTGCGCTACGCCGCAGACATTGGCGCGAGTGAACACGCGTTGGCGGTCGTCGTCGGTGGAGGACAACAGCATTCCGTTTCGGCTCCGGCGCCGTCGGGCAACGACGTGACGCCGCGCGAGACCAGCGTCTGGACCGAAACGGAAATGATGAACAATCGTCCTACGCCCGATCGCGTCGCCGAAGTTATGACGGAAGAATTCCCGAAAGCGCACGTAGATCTTGGGCACGGCGACGTTTTAATTGCGGCCATCACTTCCTGTACGAACACTTCCAATCCCAGCGTGATGTTGGCGGCGGGCTTGCTCGCAAAGAAAGCAGTCGAGCGCGGGTTGAAAGTGCGGCCGACGGTGAAGACTTCGCTGGCGCCTGGTTCGCGTGTGGTGACCGAGTATCTCGAAAAGACTGGTTTGCAGCCTTACTTGAATCAGCTTGGTTTCAATCTAGTGGGCTATGGCTGCACAACTTGCATCGGGAACTCAGGTCCGCTCGATCCGACGATTGAAGAGATGGTGAACGATCACGATCTGATCGCGGCGAGCGTTCTTTCCGGCAATCGGAACTTCGAAGCGCGTGTGCACCAGAGCATCAAGGCGAATTTTCTGATGAGTCCGCCGCTCGTTGTCGCATTCGCACTGGCCGGCAGTGTCGAAAAAGATTTGTCGAAAGAGGCGCTCGGGCAGGGAAGCAAGGGCGAAGACGTCTATCTCCGCGACATCTGGCCGACAATGGAAGAGATCAGCGGCTTGATGAGTGAAGCGATGGATCCGGAAACTTATCGCCGGTTGTATGGCAACTTCGCCGATCAGAATCCGATGTGGAATTCGATTCCCGCGTCGAGCGGCCTCACGTACAAATGGGACGCAAACTCTACTTACATTCAGGATCCGCCGTTCTTCGTCGGCTTCGGCGCAGAAGTCGGTGAGATGGAAGACATTCATGGCGCGCGACCTTTGGCGATCTTTGGCGACTCAGTCACTACTGATCACATCAGTCCCGCGGGAGCGATCAAAGCGACTTCGCCCGCCGGCGTGTATCTGCAGCAACGACGCGTCGATGTCGCGGACTTTAACAGCTACGGATCGCGGCGCGGCAATCATGAAGTGATGATGCGCGGCACATTTGCCAATGTGCGCATCAAGAACCTGATGGTGCCGGGCACGGAAGGCGGCGTGACGGTTCATCAACCTGACGGCGAGCGCATGAGCATTTACGACGCGTCGATGAAATATCAGAGTGAAGGAACGCCGCTCGTCGTGATCGCCGGTCAGGAATACGGCACCGGCTCGTCACGCGACTGGGCCGCAAAGGGTACGCGCCTGTTGGGAATAAAAGCAGTCGTCGCGGAAAGCTTCGAACGTATTCACCGCAGCAACCTCGTCGGCATGGGCGTGCTGCCGTGCCAGTTCAAAGAGGGAACGAATGCCGCGTCATTGAATCTCGACGGAACTGAGACGTTCGATATCACCGGATTGGAAAGCGGCGATGTCAGCCCGCGTCAGGACGTAATGCTAACCATTCACCGCGCTGATGGCTCAACCGATCAAGTGCCGCTCACGCTGCGCATCGATACGCCGATTGAAATCGATTACTACTTGCACGGTGGAATCTTGCCGTATGTGCTTAGGCAGTTGTTGGCAGGGACAACGGGATTCTGAATCTCGCCCCGTAGGGACAAAGACTTATAGAACTCACGGTAAACAAGAAGTTCCGAGCTCGAACTTGAGCAGAGTTCTATAAACATCTTGCTCCTACGGAGCGAGCGCCGATATCGATTGTGGCCGATCCTCGCTTCTCACCAACCGACCCATCCCTGAAACACGATTGTCTTCGCTTGCGTATGATCGCGTTGGACGCACTCAAACTTTGCGATCCAAACTCGCCGGAGAACATCACACATGTCTAAGCGAACCAAGGCTCTGTTCTTGATTGCTGGTCTGCTCTCGATCGTTTCGATCGGCCTGCTCGTTTCCACATGCCCCAGCAGCGCGCAAGCTCAAGGCGACAAGCCCGTCGAACAGGCGTTCAAGAACCTTCAAGTGCTGAAAGGGCTGGGACTGCGACAGTCGCAGCTCTCCAACCTGATGAATTTTATGGCGGTGTCGATCGGCGAAAAGTGTGAATTCTGTCATGTATTCAACGGCAAGGATCCAAAGACCGGTTACCGCAATTGGGTTTACGAAAGCGATGAGAAACCTGAAAAGCAAACTGCCCGGCGCATGTTGCAGATGGTCTTAACGATCAATGGATCGAACAAAGTCGATTTTACGCAGAACTCAGTTACGTGCTTTACCTGTCACCGCGGTCAAACTACGACGGTGGGATTGCCACCCATGCCGATTGCCAAATCAGGTCATGAGCCGGAACCCAATCCACCGGCGCTCACGACGCCGCGGACGCGACCATCAGTTGAAGAGATCATTGCGCGATACATCCAGGCCATTGGCGGCTCGAATGCGACCAGCACGAAGACACTTCTCATGATTGGCACACGCACGGCTTCACAGAACCGTTCTGCCGCAAATGAGATCACTCTGGCGCTACCTGACAAATTGCTTATGGTCGGAAAAACACCGCAGGGCGTGACGCGACAGATCCTGTCCGGCGACAACGGTTGGGTCTTGAACGGCAATAATCTACAGACGCTCAGCCCGACCGACGCGGCTGACGCGCGGCGCGGCCTGGAAGCAATTTTCGGCGTAGTTAAAGTAACGTCCTCGCCCGGAATGCAGCTCGCGGGCATCGAAAAGATCGATGGACGTGATATGTGGGTTGTCGTTCAGACCACTGCTGAGAAGAGGATCAGTTATGACTTCGATGGGGAAACCGGTCTACTGCGAAGAAGGACTACGATCACGCACACCGCCGCCCTGCCGCTCCCAGAGCAAATTGATTTTGAAGATTATCGGGATGTCGACGGAGTGAAAGTGCCGTTCATCATTCGCAGCTCCGTGATTGATACTTACTTCGGCTGGACGCGTACGTTCACGGAAATCAAGAGAAACGCGCCCGTGGATGAGAAGTTGTTCGCGAAACCGGAAGTGCCGGGGCGCTGAAAGCATTTCACGCTTTCAGCGTGAAGACGCCCTCCCTCACGGTCGGGCTACTGCCCTCTCACTCGTTCTGCAAAATCTTTCGCGCGCGATCCAGCTCTTTCAGGCGGGCTTTGCTAACGCTTGGATACTTCAAATCCATCGACTTCAATTTAGAGACAATGATGTCGGCGACGGCGACATGGGTGAACCACTTCTGATCCGCCGGGATGATGTACCAGGGAGCCCACTTGGTGCTCGTGTGCCGGAACACGTCCTCGAAGGCTTCATGATAATCATCCCAGTGGCCACGCTCCTGAACATCAGTCAAAGAGAACTTCCAATTTTTTTCCGGAGTGTTCAGCCGCGCCAGAAATCTCTGACGTTGCTCTTCTTTTGAGACGTTGAGAAAAAACTTGATTATCTCGATGCCGTTGCGGACCAGATAACGCTCAAAGTCATTGATTTGATCAAAACGCCATTGCCAAATGTCCTTTTTCA